>JASJEA010000137.1 GCA_030064935.1 Crocosphaera sp.
CTCAGGAATTACGGGCCGCAGAAGATCCCGAATTTGAGACATTCTACACCAAAAACATTTTATTAAACGAAGGTCTCAGAGCTTGGATGGCTCCTCAAGACCAACCCCACCAAAACTTTGTATTCCCTGAGGAGGTACTGCCCCGTGGTAACGCTCTCTAATGTTGCCAGTGGTCGTGACCTGGAATCTACCGGTTTCGCATGGTGGTCAGGCAACGCTCGTCTGATTAACCTCTCCGGTAAGCTTCTCGGTGCCCACGTCGCTCACGCTGGTTTAATCGTATTCTGGGCTGGGGCTATGACCCTGTTTGAAACCGCCCACTTTATCCCCGAAAAGCCCATGTATGAACAGGGCTTGATCCTTCTTCCCCACGTTGCTACCCTCGGCTGGGGTGTTGGACCTGCGGGTGAAGTAATTGATACCTTCCCATTCTTTGTTGCGGGAGTATTACACCTAATCTCTTCTGCCGTTCTTGGTTTCGGTGGTATTTACCACGCCCTTCGTGGACCTGAAACCTTAGAAGAGTATTCCAGTTTCTTCGGTTATGACTGGAAAGACAAGAACCAAATGACCAATATCATCGGTTATCACCTCATTCTTTTAGGTTGTGGTGCCTTGTTATTGGTTTTCAAAGCCATGTTCTTTGGTGGTGTCTATGACACCTGGGCACCTGGCGGCGGAGATGTGCGTGTGATTACCAACCCAACCTTAAACCCCGCTATTATTTTCGGCTACCTGCTGAAAGCTCCTTTCGGTGGAGAAGGTTGGATCATTGGTGTGGACAACATGGAAGATATCATCGGTGGCCACATTTGGGTGGGCTTGATTTGTATCTTCGGTGGTGTTTGGCATATCTTAACCAAGCCTTTCGGTTGGGCCCGTCGTGCCTTCATCTGGTCTGGTGAAGCTTACCTTTCCTACAGTTTAGGGGCGTTATCCTTAATGGGTTTCATCGCTTCTGTTATGGTTTGGTACAACAACACCGCTTATCCCAGTGAATTCTTCGGTCCTACTGGTATGGAAGCCTCTCAGTCTCAGGCATTCACCTTCTTGGTGCGTGACCAAAGAATGGGTGCTAACATCGGTTCTGCTCAAGGTCCTACCGGTCTAGGTAAATACTTAATGCGTTCTCCCACTGGTGAGATCATCTTCGGTGGTGAAACCATGCGTTTCTGGGACTTCCGTGGTCCTTGGTTAGAGCCTTTACGTGGGCCTAACGGTTTAGATTTAGATAAGTTAAGAAACGACATTCAGCCTTGGCAAATTCGTCGTGCTGCTGAATATATGACCCATGCGCCTTTAGGCTCTTTAAACTCTGTGGGTGGCGTTATCACTGACGTTAACTCCTTTAACTATGTTTCTCCTCGTGCGTGGTTAGCAACCTCTCACTTTACTCTCGGTTTCTTCTTCCTCGTTGGTCACTTATGGCACGCTGGACGTGCACGGGCGGCCGCTGCTGGATTTGAGAAAGGGATTGATCGTGAGACTGAACCCGTACTCGCTATGCCTGATATTGACTAAGATTTAGGTATAAAATCTTAAGAACCCCTGCTATTTTGGTGGGGGTTCTTTTTTTGAAATTGTTTTTATATCATTAAGGTTCTTAAGATGATAATTAATTCAATCTTACAATGATTGTTGATTATAGCTTAAAAAATTGTAGTATGGATTCATAGTTTTAAAGACTACATTTTCTGCTATTATTTAGAGAAGAAATTGTTATTTTTTCAGACACTTTTATTTGATAACCAAAGATTAATTAATGTTAATTGAATTTAGCGTAGGAAATTATAGATCATTTAAGGAGGTTGTTACTTTTAGTATGGTAGCGGCAGATATTACTGCTGATAATAATATTATTCATAATGATAATCTTTTTACCGTTGATGATGATTTAAAAT
Organism: Crocosphaera sp.; assembly: GCA_030064935.1. Taxonomy (GTDB): domain Bacteria; phylum Cyanobacteriota; class Cyanobacteriia; order Cyanobacteriales; family Microcystaceae; genus Crocosphaera. Next base: position 1,902 of record JASJEA010000137.1, read on the forward strand.
TGCTCAAAAGTGCTGCTATTTATGGGGCAAATGCCAGTGGAAAGAGTAATCTAGCTAAAGCTTTAAGTTTTATGAAACGGTTTATGATTAATTCATCTAGAGAAGGTCAAAGTACAGATGATATAAAAGTAGAACCTTTTAGATTGAGTGTTGAAACTGAGAATAAACCTTCTTTCTTTGAAATTGTTTTTTTGTTAGATGGGATTAAATATCGTTACGGATTTGAAGCAACTAGAAAAAAAATAATCTCAGAATGGTTATTTTATTTTCCCAATATCGAGGAAATTAGTCTTTTTAATAGAGAAGAAGATAAAATAAAGTCAAGTAAAGACTATCAAGCAAATGGAGTTGAAAAATTCACACGAGATAATGCCCTCTTCTTGTCTGTATCTGCTCAATTCAATATTAAAATTGCTGAAGATATCTTAAATTGGTCAACTAATTGTTTACAGATTATTTTTGGTTTGAATTATGCTTCTTATCATTATTTGACAATAAAGTGTTTAATTGAAAATAAAAATAAAAATAAAATTATTAGTTTTATTAAAAAGCTAGATTTAGGAATTGATGATATTAACGTTAACGAAATAGATATTACTGAAGATAAACTTCTTGATGATCTACCTCAAGAAATAAGAGAGATTCTACTGAAAAAATTAGGAGTCAAAGGAAACTTAATTAATACTAAACATCGTAAATTTGATTCTGAAAATAAATTTATCTCTGTTGAAAGCTTTGATTTTACAGAAGATGAATCCGAGGGGACAAAGAAAGCTTTTGCTTTAGCTGGGTTACTTTTTTATATTTTAGAAAATAGTCAAACTCTTATTATTGATGAATTTGATGCAAGATTACATCCTTTAATTAGTCGTGCGATTATTGAATTATTTAATTCTAATGAAACAAACCCTAATAATGCTCAATTAATTGTTATGACTCATGACACAAACTTACTCACTCATAAACTTTTTCGTCGTGATCAAATCTGGTTCACTGAAAAAGATCGATATGGTACAACGGATTTATATTCCTTAGTAGAATATAATATTAGTAATGATGCTGCTTTTGAAAATGATTACATTAAAGGTCGATATGGTGCAATACCTTATATTGGAGATTTAAGTCAACTAATTAATTCTGATGGCAAAAAATAATAAAAATTCTAGGGTATATTCAGGAAGAAAAGTTAATACAAGAGAAGTTAAACAACGATTTTTAATTGTTTGTGGAGGAGAAGAAACAGAAAAAAACTACTTTGATTGTTTTCGTGTTCCTGGTAGTGTAATAAGAGTTAAAGGATTGAACAAAGATCCTGATACTTTAATAAATAAAACAATTGAATATCAACAACAAGATGAGTATGATCAGGTTTGGTGTGTTTTTGATAAAGATGATTTTCAAAACTTTAACAGTACAATAAAGAAGGCTAAAAATGAAGGATTTGAGGTTGCTTATTCTAACGAAGCTTTTGAATTATGGTATGTCTTACACTTTGAGTTTTTAAGTTCAAGTATCCCTCGCAAAGATTACATAAATAAGTTAAACAAATTATTAGGTAAAAAATACGAAAAAAATAGCGACACCATCTATGATGATTTATTCGATATGCAAGAGGTTGCCATAAGAAATGCAGAAAATTTACTCAAACAGTATAATCAACCTAATCCTGCTCAAGATAATCCATCAACTACAGTACACAAATTGGTTAAAGCACTTAATCAACAATATAGATAATCAGAAAAATCTGTTTAATTCTTGATAGTTACGAGTCATATCGTAAGGTAGGAAACAGATGAAAACAAATTGTTGAGTCTAATTTTAACAATTCTGGTGGGCAATAATTGAGATTGAATCCTACGTTAACTACATAATAGTATTTGCACACCCTACTTAATGCGATCTCCGCTTCTTCTTCCTCTCAGGGTCAAAACAATGTATTCTAAAAGAAATGATTAAGAATATTAATTCCTGAAATATGTCTTCTGATTCATCACAACCCACTATCGTTGCTTTTGTCCCGATGCGTCACTCCAGTGAGCGAGTGATTGGTAAAAATTATCGTCCCTTTGCAGGAAAACCTCTTTATCATTATATTGTTGAAAGTTTATTGAATTGTCAGCATATCACTCAAGTTTGTATTGATACAGATAGTCCTAATATTATTGAAGATGCCAAGCAAAATTTTCCTCAAGTAAAAGTTCTTTTAAGACCGGAAAATTTGCGCTCTGGAATGACTCCAATGAATGATGTTTTACTCAATTCAGTATCTCAAGTTGAAGCTGACTATTACTTACAAACCCACAGCACTAATCCTTTATTAAAATCAGAAACAATTTCTAAGGCAATTGAGTTATTTTTTAAAAGTGATCAATACGATAGTTTATTTGGGGTAACTCGTCTACAAACACGCCTTTATGATGCTAATGGTGAAGCTATTAATCACGATCCTGCTGTTTTACTGCGAACTCAAGATTTACCACCAGTTTACGAAGAAAATTCTAATGTTTATATCTTTACAAAAAGCATTTTAGAAGAAAGAAAGAACCGCATTGGCTATAAACCTTTATTGTTTGAAATTGAACGGGATGAAGCTTGGGATATCGACGAAGAAGTTGATTTTCGCATTGCTGAATTACTTTATAAGACTAGACAAGAAACTCTTAATGGTTAACAATTAAGATAATAATTACTTACAGAAAATTATTATGACTTGGCGAATTTTAATTACTTGTCCCCCTATGTTGGCCTCTCTTGAAAGTTGCCAAGAACGGTTTAAAGAAGAAAACCTTGATGTTGTCACCCCCGAAATTGTTCAACAATTAAGCGAAGAAGAACTTTGTCAAATAATTGCTGAATTTGATGGAGTAATTGCAGGAGATGATCCCTTTACCGCTAAGGTTTTAGAAATCGGTAAAAAAGGGAATTTGAAAGTGTTAGCAAAATGGGGCATTGGAGTCGATGCCATTGATTTAGAAGCAGCTAAAAACTTAGGAATTTATACCTCTAATACCCCTAATGTGTTCGCAGATGAAGTGGCTGATGTTGCCCTCGGCTATACCCTCCTTTTAGCAAGACAATTACACAAAATTGATGCTGCTGTACGTCAAGGAAATTGGTTAAAAATTCAAGGAACTTCCCTGAGAAATAAAACAGCCGGCATTATTGGTGTGGGTAGTATTGGTGGTGCGATCGCTCGACGTTTTCATGTGATGGGCATGAATTTATTGGGCTATGATGTACGCCCCATCGATGCTCAATTATGTCAAGAAACAAACTTAAAACAAGTTGAATTAAATCAGTTATTTCAAGAATCAGACTGTATTGTTTTAGCTTGTAATTTAACTCCAGAAAATCATCACTTATTAGATGCAAAAGCCTTTGCTCAGATGAAAGATGACACTTGGTTAGTGAATGTTGCCAGGGGGCAGATTATTGAGGAAAAAGCTCTCATTAAAGCTTTAGATAGTGGTAAAATTTCTAGAGCAGCATTGGATGTTTTTGAATCAGAACCCATGACAAAAGATAATCCCTTAGTTAATTATCAACAGGTGATTATGGGCAGTCATAATAGTTCTAATACCAGAGAAGCTGTCTTACGAGTTAATCAAATTGCTATTGATAATTTGGTCAGAGATTTAAAACGGGCAAGTGAGGAAAATTAATGAAACCTGTTGTTATGATCACTGGGGTTGCAGGAGGAATTGGTTACGGGACAGCACAATATTTTACCAGTCAAGGATGGTCTGTTATTGGTCTTGATCGTCAAGAAAAAGTCGATTTAGGGGCCATTGATCATTATTTTCAAACCGATGTCTCTGATGCCCAACAAATTACTGAAGTGGTAAAAAAACTTGATAGACTAGACGGGTTGGTTAACAACGCGGCTATACAAATTTGTAAACCCCTTATCGAAATGGATGTAACAGAATGGGATCAAGTGATGGCGGTTAATTTACGTTCAGCTTTCTTGTTAGGCAAAGCAACCTATCCCTTATTAAAAGCTAGTCAGGGGAGTATGGTTAATGTCAGTTCTGTCCATGCGATCGCAACTTCTGGGAATATTGCTGCTTATGCCACCAGTAAAGGGGGTTTGGCTGCCTTTACTCGAGCTTTAGCCATTGAATGGGCTAAAGATAACATTCGTGTCAATGCGGTGTTACCAGGGGCAGTGGACACTCCTATGTTAAAAGCGGGATTAGAAAGGGGCCATCTTGCCGGTGACAATGTCAATCAATTAATGAATCAATTAGCAGCAAAAACTGTTATTGGCAGAGTGGGAACTCCTGATGAAATTGCTAAAGGAATTTTCTTTTTAGCGGATCAAGAATTATCTTCATTTATGACAGGTCAAACCTTGGTTATAGATGGAGGGGCAACTATTAGATTGAGTACCGAATAGGTTTAAATTTTGTTAACTCATGGGGTGATAAAACGATGAATAATTTTCTACAATCACTTAAAGATAGAATGAGAGCGACCTTAAATTATACTCGTGACGTTTATGAGTATGGTCTAGAAAGAGAAGATTATTATCAATGGATTGTAACTCATTCTAAAAGGCTAGAACAATTTAAAAACCTTCATAAAGGAGAAAGTTGTTTTATTATTGGGAATGGTCCATCTCTCAATAAAATGGATTTAACCCCCTTGCAAAAGGTTCATACCTTTGGACTCAATAAAATTTATTTAATTTTTGAAAAAGTTGATTTAAACTTAAGTTATCATGTCTCTGTTAATCCTTATGTTGTTGAACAAAGTATAAACAATTTTATCTCTCTTTCATGTCCTTCATTTTTATCTTTTAAATCTTTTTGTTTGTATCAAAAAAAACAAATGAATAAGTTAAAGGTTCCTGAAAACATATACTTTATTGGGGAGGGTTCTAATTGTAGTTTTTCCTTAGATATTTCTGAAAAAATTGATAAAGGTTATACCGTTACCTATACGGCTATGCAAATTGCATTTTATATGGGATTTAAGCAGGTGTTTCTTATTGGGGTTGATCACAGTTTTAAAACAGAAGGAAAACCTAATGAGAAGCAAGTCTTGAAAGGGGATGATCTAAATCATTTTAGTCCCAATTACTTTGCTAATCAAGAATGGCAACTTCCTGATTTGGAAGGCTCAGAATTAGCCTATCGCATGGCAAAATTTACCTATGAACGTTCAGGGAGAAAAATTTATGATGCAACTGTTGATGGGAAGCTAGACATTTTTCCCAAGATTTCTTATGAGAAAGCATTAGAAATGTGTAATCAAAAAACATAATCTCCCTCCTCTGTAAATATCGGAAAGGGTGATCATTTAATGCTTGATACTAAGCTCATTTTAGCAATAAGATAGCGATCGCCTACTATTAAAGGGAAAAGGTTTTAGAAGTTAGAAATAACGAGGGTTTGCCCAGAGTTAAAGAAAAGAGTTAACAAAACTCTAATGATATTTTTTGTTGTACAATTAAGGTCAACAAATAAACAGTACCCACCTTTCTCACAAACTTGGTTATGGCATTAGCTTAAAGCTTTATCTGGCAGATGTTTAAGCCTAACTTGATAGATGACTCGAAAACCATAGTGTCTTATTTTAGCCGATCACCTTAAAGATGATTTTCATGAGATAAGTAGAGTCTTACTAATTTGTTTGTTAGAAATGCGTGACTACCTAATACATACTAGACCAATTCAAATAACTTCGATTTATTAAATAGATATGTTAACTAAGTTTACCTTGAAACAAACTAAGGAAATTAAAGAATATTACGACAACAATGGGTATGTTATTGTTAGTCAATTGCTCCAAGAAAAACAGCTTGAGAACTTCTTTGACGAATACCAACTTTTTAAAGCGAGGCCTTTTCAAGTTTTTCGCTCACAGGATACTAACCAAGCCGAGTTATTGTGGACAAATCGACACGGTTTTCTTGAGCATTCTATTCTCAATCCCTTGGACGATTTGCCCTTTGCTCGGAGTTTCGCTCAAGCAGTAGAGAGTTGTTTTATTTGCTCAAACGTGGCGGAAATCTTGGGGCTATTATCCGGAAAAGACATTCATTCGATCTGGCAAACAATGTTCTTCGACAAATCAACTGGTACGGTTGCTCATCAGGATCATTATTACTTAGATACTGAGCCCCCAGGAAACATGATTGCAGCTTGGTTTGCCCTCGAAGACATCCATGACGATGCTGGTTGTTTTTTCGTTGTCCCAGGTAGTCATCGAAAAACAGTTATTGAGAATGACTCTCAAGCTAAATTGTTTGTTGATCATGAAGATTTTGTAGCTCGAACTCAACAATTAATTGAAAAAGAGCAGTACGATTTCAAACCTTGTCCTCTCTCTAAAGGTGATGTTCTATTTTGGCATCCATTCCTGATACACGGTGCTTTTGAAAACACCGATCCAAGGTACAGTCGAAAATCTTTGACTGCTCATTATATTCCTGAAGGATATGGATGGCGACATAAAACACAACCCCCTACTACAATTCCCTCAAAAAATCCATTAATTTACTTTAAGAAATCTTATCACTATCAAGATTCTCTAAAGTGGAATATAAAAAGATTTTATGCTCTCTACCGAGAGTATCTGGTTAACTTGATTAAGAAACGCCAACCTAAGATGGAGATGCGTAGCATCAAACATAAAGAAAGATAGGGATGATACCCAAAAAACTGCGAGTTTTTGTTAACTATTGCTCGCATTTTCCCAACTTATTCGGTCTACAAAGAAATAGTTATCGACACAGCTAACAGATAGCTTTTCTCAAAACTCTATCTGGTTTACTGCTTTTACTCTTTTTTATTTCTCGATTATCGAACTCCTAACTCCTAACTCCTAACTCAAGTTATTGAGGAACTTCGATAATTGTAGTAGCGGTATCATAATACTATGTAGCACAATTTGTCAACAAAAATAAAGAAAACTTGAATAAACTCTATCCTTCTTGAGAAGCGAAGCTTTTTCTTCAAACCCCAGAAAAGAAAAAACTTTCTCACATAAATGTTTCAGCTAATTTTTCAAAACTACAAGTTTGAATATGGACGCAATTTGAATTTAAAATAAGTTTTGACAAGTCTTAGGAGACAAGAAAGATAAAGAAAACTATAAATTTTCGATACAAAATGAGCAAATAAAATTCATTAATTCTGCTTTAAAATAACCCTAGCAGGAGAACCTTCAATCCCTTCCAACTTGATCGGTAAACAGATCAATTCATAGTCACCAGGAAACACATTAGTTAAATTTAACCCTTCAATAATAACCACCTCTGATTGTAAGAGAATTTGATGGGTTTCTGGCCCATCATAAAAACGTTGAATAGATAAATAATCGATTCCCACTAACTCAATTCCCTGATCAACTATCCATTGAGCAGCATCAGCCGTAATCGCCACAAAATCAGGATTAAATTCACTCACTTGATGCTCCCACAATTGGGAGTTTTTAGTTTTCAATAATAATCGCTTAATTCCTATGGGTAACGATAACTTTTTAAGGGTATCACTGGTAATTACATCTACCGTGGATAAGTCTACAACAGATGCTTCTCCAATTAACACATCTAAAGAAACTTGATCAACACTTTTTCCTCCTTTAACAAAATGTAAAGGGGCATCGATGTGGGTTCCTGTATGAACACTAAAATTAAGGCTCGTATCATTAGCAATATCACCCTTATCTAAGTCTAAATCTCGTTTAAACTTAACTGGGGGGCTCCCTGGCCAACAGGGAAGACGAGAAGAAACGGAAACCGAAATATCAATATAGTTACTCAAAACATGATTCCTAAATCGTCCTATTGTTGATTAGTGTAGCAGCAGTTAGCAATAATATGCTTGGGATTGGAATCGAACAATGGAAGTTGAAACCAGTAATTCTTGACTCTTATATTACCCTATAGTCTTACGATGCGAGAAATAATTAGTCTATTCAGTAAAGTATTCATACCAGGGAGTTGCCTTAAATTTTTCCTTAAGTTCAAAGTAGTTTGATATGGCTTTAGAAAGTGGTTTTTTTTGTATTTTATAAGTGTTGGGAATGGGAACTTCGTATTCTAAGCCTAGAAACTTGTCAATCAATCCCATCTGTTCCTGGTAATTATGGGCTATTTTCTCATAAGTTATTTCAATTGTATCGTGATTTTTAAACATAACATCATATTCTTGTTCTAGGTTTTTAATATTTGTAAAATAATTAAGACATTCCTGATAGTCTAGAGAGAATGAAATCTCATTTTTATCGTCTTTTCCCGTTGTCTTTTCCAATTTGTGCCATCGCTTGGTTTGACGAGCTATTTTAATAGATAAATGAGATTCTAATTTATTATTCCTCTTAATATGAATTACCTTAAGATGTTTTAGGTCAATCAAATAAGGTAAAACATTCTGCCAGTTTTCTTGTTCTGTCTTGCCTTGAGCATAAGTCATTTTAAATCCAACAGCCCTTATCTCTTTTGGAACTCTTCTAAAAACATCTTGTCTTAAGAATTTAATAGGAGCTTTTTCCCAAAAAACGTCAACATTACTACCTAGAAAATATTCACTAAGCCACCGAGGACTTGTGATTTTTGGGTTAAATAATTCTCCCAAACAAATCGCTTGACTATGAGAATTTATTAATTCTTGGAGAAAAGTAGTACCAGTTCTTGCATTGCCAACAATGATAAATTTATTATAGTTTTTGTGTCCGTTGAATAAGAGTTTCAAATCACGGGAGGTTCTCTTTAAGGAAGGACGTTGGGTTGGCAAAGAATTAAAAAAATTTTTCATTACATTATGAGTATCTTGACAAATCAAAGAGTTAAATTAGCTTAAATCAACTTACTATGACATAGTTTTTATTTTGACGGGGGTATTTTCTCTAGGATTTTTGACTGATTTGAATAATCAATAGTTGGGCGACTGCTATCAGTTTTGAAAGGGTGAATGCTCCTTGATAAACGACGAGGATAATAAAAGGTTTCTTTTAATTGGTTATTAATACTTCCCTGTTGAGTGAACCCTTGATAAGTTCCCCAAAATTGCATCAACCTAAATATCGGAATTGACGTAATATTGGCCCAGAATACACCATCATGCCAAGCATGAAAATAATCACTAATTAAATTAGTGATAAATAAACGGAGAAAATCCCCAAAATAAAAATGTTCTTGGGGGTAAATATTTTTAAGGGCGATCGCTTCTCGACGATAGCGATTATAAATGCGTTTTGGGGTTTCATCATGAACATGAATAATTTCCGCTTCAGGAACATAAGCAATACGATACCCTGACGTAATAGCTTGTTTTGCCCAGTGTAAATCTTCTAACCCAGTTAAAAGCTCATCATAAGGAATTTCCTTCCAAAGCAATCGCCGAATAGCAGCATTGGCATTATTACAAAAAGGATGAGTTTTATCGATGGTGGTTTGATGATCCGGAAACCAGGTAATAAAAATTTGTTGCTCAGAATATTTAGTCGTTGTATTCCCCCGTTGTTTTCCGTAGGTTAAGGCAATATCAGGATCATCAAACGGAGCAATTAATTTCTCAATCCAGTCTTGGTATTCGGGATAAACATGGGCACTGGCAATGACGATAAACTCTCCCGTTGCTGCTTGACACCCTAAGTTCAGGGAACGTCCAAAAGAAAAGTCTTCTGGTTTAATGGAGACAAGTTTAATGGGATAACAAGATGCAATGGCTACGGTACTATCCGTTGAACCAGAATCCACCACAATAATTTCTAGATCCTTGATGGTTTGCTGCATTAAACCACTCAGCAAACGACCGATATGTTGTTCTTCGTTATAACAGCGAATGACTATCGATACTTTAGACAATGGAAAATACCTCTAATCTATACTTTAATATTTGACCTAACTATAACCCACATGAACTACTTTATTAAAGGCAAAAGGTTTTTGGGAGAAGCTTGGACTACTGCAAAAAATTAGTCTCCTACCTTGTGTCTTTCAACTGCTGTCTAAATGTTATGATAAGACTGAGTTGACCTATTTATCAACATCCGATCAAGCTTTTAGGGATTTCTAGTTTAAAAATACATTCAATGAATGGGTTTTGAGCAACTATTTACTAATCCACTTAAAGCTTTACAACTGTCTTGTAAAAACAATTTTATGGATAAAAGATATGCCTAAAGTATTTGCTGTTATTTTAAATTGGAATAATGCCAAAGACACCATTAATTGCGTCAACTCTTTGCTGTCTAGTGATAAAATACCTGAGAAAATTGTTGTTGTAGATAATGGTTCAACCGATGACTCAGAAGTTGTTTTGAAAAAAAACTTACCGACTAAATGTTCATTTATTCAAACAGGGCAAAATAAGGGTTATGCCGGTGGTATGCGAGTTGGGGCTGATTATTGTCTTGATAATGGTGCGGATCTTCTTTGGTTTTTAAACAATGATACAGTAATTTTACCAAATACATTGAGTGAATTATTAGCATCAATAGACAGAAATGGTTTACAGTATCTATATAGTCCCCGAATTCTCTACTTATCCCATCCTGATAAAGTGTACTTTGGTGGGGCTTATTTTAATACTGAAACGGGTATATTTGACACAACCTTAAAGTCTGGTTCTCCCCAATATGGTGTTACAAAAGATGACTTAATATCCGATGTTATCCAAGGAGCAAGTTTTATTGCACCCGCTAAGATTGTTGATGAATTAGGTTTTATGGATGAAGATTTATTTTTATATTGGGAGGAATTTGATTATTGTTTTAGATTAGCTCAACATGGTATTAAGTTCATCTGTGTTTTGTCTGCTGAGATGTTACATAAAAAAGAAGGCTCGCCTAGTTCAGAGTCATTTAACTTAAATAAAATACGAGTTTATTATCGAATACGAAACCGAGTAATTTTCTGGAAAAGGCATTTAAGAGAAAATTTAAAACAATATGTCAAACGTGAGTTACAACAACACATTCAATGGTTTGTTAAGCGTCAGGGATATAAAGATCCCAATATCTGGGTAAGTTTGATGGGTTTGTGGCATGGTTTAATTGGCAAAAGCGGTCGTGTATTGTAGGGATTTTAATGACCAAGAGAAGAAGAATTTTCCTTGTTTTAAGCCTCCAACTTGACGGGTAGATAGTTCTAAATTCTACATTCTGATTGACAGTCTTCTTAAGATAAACACTGATTATAATTATCTATGTTTACACCTACTGTGTATTGTAGTATATCTTGAATTTCAACAAGTAATTTGTTTGCATCCAATTGTTGAAAATGTGATATTTTTTCCGCTAATTCTTCCGCCGTACGAAAATTATCATCACTTAACCCATAAACATTGGCAATATTATCTGGGTTATATCTAAAAGAAACCAGTCCATAACATAATGACTCATAATATACTGTTGTTGTTAAGTTATAACAAATGGTAAAATCAAACTCGTTTTCTACCAGTAAACTTGATAAAGTTTGATTGCTAGGGCACAATTTTATCTTTTGTTCTGCAATTATTCTCTCATAATAAGAGTCATTAAGGTATTGAGGATGTAATTTAAAAGTGAAGTCAGTATCCTTCATGAATGTTGATAATTGCTGCACAATTTTAATGATTTCTAAATTATCTACTTCACCACCTCTCCCTCCTAAAAATACTAAACATTTTTTGAAAGACTGTTTTATGTTATTTATTTTCCATCGACTATATTTGGGATTTCCAACTAATAATAACTCGCTAGATATCGCTTGATACTTCATAATTTGGTCAATGGTCCCTTGACTCCAACATAATAAATAATTAGTGTCTAGATTTTCTATATTAATCAAGTCATGGGGTGGAAATTTAGTATTTAGAAAGTATGCGTCCATTATAGCGTGCTGCAACGAGTAAGTAGGAATACTTCGTTTTTTAAAGAATTGTATCAACAAGTTTTCATAGCGCAAAGCACCATTAAAGGTAATATATTTCTTAATTTTAACAAGATCAGTCTTAATATTTTCTAAATCATCAATAAGACTTTTATAGGTATGTAAAAGACAAGTAAAATAAAGGGTTTCCTTGATACTGAAAATACGAAAAACCTGTATATAATTTCTCAAAAAGGATAAAATAAAAACAATGAATTCCCAGCTATACAGTCTCATTAATTTAGTCTTATTTTTGATATTTAAAACAGCAATTATAGACCGATTAACTTTTTCGTTGATTAAACGAACCAATTCAGAGTAATCACTCCTAGCATTGTAATTCTGGCTTATAGCAATCAAGATACCATCATGGTCTAGAATCTCGTGCAGTTTGCCAATATATGGAGACTGTTTTAGTGGTAACAATATTTTTCTATATGGTTGCTCTTCAATATCTTTCTTTTTCTCAAAATAAATGTGTACGATGAGATCACAAGCTATTATGTCACCTAAATTATATCCCTTATAGTTATAAGAAAGCTTCTTTTTTATTATTTTATATTGCTCAAAATAATTGTTCATAAAATCAATTTTTCAAATTACTTTAACTTCCAATGGTCTTCAGACAAAACTAATTAGAGAAAATTAACCGGATCTTGATCCCGTCGATGTTTAATGGGAATAGGAGAACCTTGGCGATCGCCGACTAAATTAGCTGTTGTTTCCAACGCCTCCCGTAACCGTTTGGCTGCATAAATGGACATATCCCTGGGCACATTAATTCTATCTCGTAAATAACGTAATCCCACATCAGAACCCTTCGGGGGTTGACAGGTTTCTCCTGTGATTAGGTTGGTTAAAGCACAACGTAAGGCTTCATCAAATAAGTTATCCTCAGCAGGATTCACTCGAATAATATTCTGACGATGCTTAATAACCCGTTGCAGAGCTTCTTGACGGGATTTTTCAGGTTCGGGGTAACTCACATCTGGCAAACCAATCCAAGGACCATTATCGACACGCATTTGATTAATTTTCGTCTGTTGTTCGCTATTTGCGTAACATCCTCCCATTTGTGGCGGTAGATCATGAACATGGGTGTGAAAGTCGCTTTGAGTGCCTTGATAGGTTGGGCGGGTTTCCATGGCCTCAAACCAGGCCCCTAAACCTTCATTTTCTTCTCGCAAAGAGTAGCCTTTATAGTAGTAGAGGCTGGCGTTCATGCGTTCGACATAAGGGGTAAAAATCACATCAACCGTACCAAACTCCTCTAAAAAGTAAGGACTCGGCGTATCTTTTAATACCTTTTCTACCATTGTCACTACCTTCACAAACTGTTCTTGATTGCGTTGTTCCTGTTGTCGTGACCAAGTAGGATAACATAACCAAGTACACCACGCCCGAAATAATAATCTTTCTAGCTGTCTTAAAGGGGTGACGTTAGCATCTTTCATGCTATGGTTTAACGGTCCAAAAGTGCCTTCTAAGGCCATTAAAATGTCATCGCTTTCGGTAATAATACGCCCATCTAATTCTAAAGCAGGAAGCATTCCTGATGGCACAATGCGTTTATACCATCTTTCTTTTTCCCCATAGCAAAACATGGTAACTTTTTTGATACGATAAGGAATTTGTTTTTCTTCCAACCATAACCAAACTTTTTGACAATAAGGACACCAAGCATGATTATCACGGTAAAGCGTGACTCTAATATCAGATTCTTGATGGCCAAACAGTCTTAGACAAGCTTGAGAATTGGTTTGTCCATTGGTGTTATCTCGATTAAAATTAGTCAAGTTTTCTAGTTCTGACCAGCTTAGTGGAGAAGTTTTCATCTTAATAATTGGATTAGAATAAAATTTTTAAATCTTGAATTCATTAAAGATAATAATCTTAAAGAGGGAAATTTGTCTAGTCTTCTCCCGACGAGAAGAACGAAAAAAGGGTTTCAATCCTGCCAATTGAGAGCTCGGTAATTCTAAATTATAAATTCTAATTTACCATTACCAAGCTAGACAATCTTTTCTTGCAGCTTTTTGATTAATTCTTCAACATTTTTGAGTTGATTAAAGTCGTATTTACTAATAATTTCGTGTAAATCATTTGTTTTGCTCCTAATTAAAACAGTTGGATATTCTTTCACTTCTTTATATTTTTTCTCAAATTCATCTTTGTGTAAAAATTCCAATTCATCTGTTGATAATTCTCGGAATTTTTTCCATTTTTCTCGTTCCCGTAAAACCCCATGAGTAATGTTACAAAGATTACATGGATAAGTCTCTGGACTGAGTATTTTATGGGCTATATCCAATGCTCCATTAATTAAACCACTATTGGCGTTATAAACAAAAATAATTCTCATTTCATTCACCTTTTCAAACCACTAACTATAGGTTTAACCAAAATTTTTCAAAATAGCAAGGGTTCTTTACTCAAGCATTACTTATCAACCATTGTAGTTTTCCGTTAAGGGGGCATCAAGAGCAACTTATCTATATACCGTGACTTTTTCCAATCACCCAATGACGACGAAAAAAGCGAGATAAAGCAGATTCTTCTAGGGATAAATAAATGGGTCTTCCGTGGGGACAAGTACGGGGGTTACGGGTTTTTTTCCAACTATCTAAAAGGTCTTGCATTTCTGCTAATTCTAAAGGCATTCCATTACGAATAGCACTCCGACAAGCTACCGCTACCTGTGCTGATTCTAAGTCTCCTCCTAAACTTAATTCAACTAAAGCTTCTGGACAATCTTCTCTATTTTCTAACAATTTTGGTAAGGTACGAACCGCCCAGGCATTTTCACCAAAGGGTTCTATTTCTAAGCCAATTCTCTCTAATTGTTCAACTTGCTGTTTAGATATTTGAGTTAAAATAATCGCTTGTTGAACAGAAATTAATTGCCATTCATCCTGCAATTTTTCATATAAAATTCTCTCATGAGCAATATGTTGTTCAACTAACCACAAACCTTGATAATGTTCAGCAACAATATAAGTTTTATTAACTTGTCCCACTGCCCTTAACTGAATTAACTCTAACTCAGTTTCCCTCGTTGGCTCAACCTTATAAATGCCTTTATTTTCTGAAGCTTTCAGTAACTTTTTGACACGCTGATTGTCAGCCGATGTTGTTAGAGTTAAAGGAGATAACTTTAACGCTTTTTCAATCATTGGCGTAATTTTTTCCCGCCAAAAGTCCAGGGATTGTAAATAAATTTCTGTTTTCGCCGGATGACGATTCCAATCAATTTCTGAGGGGGGCAATTTTAAATGGAGAAACCCAATAGGGAAACGCCCTTTGGGTAAAGTTCGACTTAACCCCGCTAACACTGTTTGTTCCAACTGAGGCGATCGCACCACGCGACCATTAACGGCAATTTTTAGCCAGTCCAAACGACCCCGATGACAGCGATCGGGCAATCCTAACACCATCTCTATCCTAGCTTCTTCTTGGGAAGGTGTTTCAACCCTTTCACAGAGAAATTGTAAATCATTGAAATGGACTGACTTCAATATCTGGGGTAAAATCTGCTGGGGAGTTTTCCCACTACTGATGGTTAACCAGGATTTATTACTCTGGTGGATCTGCCAAGTAATCTGAGGATGACACAGAGACATATTCTCAATCATGCTCTGTATCCCCCTTAATTGTTGCGAGAAGGTCGGTAAACCTTGTCGGCGGACTGGCATAGACCCAAAGAGATTAGAAGCCGTTACAATCGTTCCTGATGCCATTGGGAAGGTCGCTTCTTTTACCGCTTTTCCTTGCCGATTATAATCAACACACCATCCGATGCTATTCTCCATCGCATCACGACTTTTTATCCGTAACTCTCCCACTTGAGCAATACTAAATAAGGCTTCTCCGCGAAACCCTAAGCTGCTGATTTTCCAGAGATCATCGAGCTTAAAAATCTTACTGGTAGAATGAGCTTTGGCACAATGACGTAGGTTATCCAAAGACATTCCTTTGCCATTATCGGCAACCATTACCTGCCAAAGTTCAGGAAATAAAGAAATGGTTAAACGGGTGGCTTTGGCATCAATGGCATTTTCCACTAATTCTCGAACCACAGCCCCCAAAGAGTCAATCACCTCTCCAGCAGCGATTAAATTAACAATCTCAGGGGAAAGAAGTTGAATGGGGGGTGACATAAAGGGAAACGATGATTCCTAGATGTTCTAAACAATTAAACTTATCATCTTAGCCTATAGTTCTCTTGTTACAAGTGAACCAATTTTAAAGATGCCCCCCACTTCCACATTCAGGGATTTTGTCACCCGATAATCCCTACGATAATCCCTATGTTTCGGAACCATTTACACTACTGCAGCATCGGTAGACAAGGGCAACTGTTCGGAACTCGGCAATTCTAGACAGTAGCCAGCCCCATAGACGGTTTTAATGTAACAAGGATGTCTGGGATCTGGCTCCAATTTTGTCCGCAAATGACGAATATGAACTCTAATGGTCTCAATGTCATCATCTGGATCGTATCCCCAAACTTCTTTAAGTATTTCGCTAGGGGAAACTGTTTGACCATGACGTTGTAGTAAACAGTGCAGTAACTCAAATTCTAGATGGGTTAACTTGACAGTTTCTTCAAACCAAATGGCTTCAAATCGTTCAGGAATTAAGGTCAATGGGCCATAATTCAATATTTCTGAATGTTTAGCAGCCTGAGGAATGCGATCGGTCCTTCTTAATAACGCCCGCACTCTAGCAAGCATTTCTTCCAATTCAAAAGGCTTGGTTAAGTAATCATCTGCCCCAGCATTAAATCCTTCGACTTTGTCTTGGGTTTGTCCGAGGGCTGACAACATCAACACTGGAATATCTGAGGTCCGTTCATCCCGTCGTAATCTTTGGCAAACGGTAAATCCATCAACTTTGGGCAACATTAAATCTAACATGATTAGATCCGGTTGTAATTGCACCGCTAAAGCCTTGCCGGTGATTCCATCAGGGGCTTGGTTAGCATCATAACCAGCCATCTGTAGGTTAGTGGCAATAAGGTCTCTAATTGCATCGTCATCTTCAATTATCAGTATTCGAGGCATTGCACAAAAAATAACTAAATGTAAAGGTTAACTAAGAAGTATGTTTGGATTATAAAGAATCCTGTACCGATTATAAGCATGATTTCTCAAATAGGTTCCACATTGTTAAATTTCCCAGATAAAACCCTGGACACAAAGGCTTATTGTTAAGAAATGTAAAGCAATTGAGGCATAAAAACCCTATTCCTGGATTGCTGGTTTTGATTGTTGTGTTGGTCAAGACCCGTAGGAACAAGGTACACTAGGGACAGATAACAGATAATTCTTAACAAGCAATAGATAAATTATATATAGCCATACATGACCCATCTTGCCACGTTTAACCACCGCCAAGTCTCATCCCCACAACCACGCATGAAATCATCTCACTTACCCAGTGATAGCGCTTTAGGTCTTGTCTCAACTCATAGTTTTCCTGCCATTGTGGGAACTGCCGACATGATGCTCAAGTCGGCTGATGTTACCCTCGTGGGATATGAAAAAATTGGCAGTGGACATTGTACTGCCATTGTGCGGGGGAAGGTGGCCAATGTTCGTCTTGCCGTGGAAGAAGGAGCAAAAACAGCCGAAAAGTTTGGTCAATTAATTTCTAAGTTGGTGATTGCTCGCCCCATGCCTAATCTAGAGGCCGTTTTTCCTATTGGTAGTCATTTGGTGGAAATCGCCCAACAACAAAAAGGTTACAGTCGTCTGAGCAATCGTTCCATTGGACTCCTCGAAACTAGAGGCTTTCCTGCAATGGTGGGGGCTGCTGATGCGATGTTAAAGTCCGCTGATGTACAGTTGGCTTCCTACGAAATTATTGGGGATGGACTATGTACAGCGATTATTCGGGGCTCTGTGGCCAATGTAGCTGTGGCTATTGAAGCGGGAATGCACGAGGCGGAGAAAATTGGGGAACTACACGCCATGATGGTTATTCCTCGCCTGTTAGAAGATTTAGAACATACGTTACCAGTGGCCACTTATTGGCGTGATGAAACGGAACCTTTACCCATATTAATGCCAACACCTATTAAACAGAAAGAAAGAGAATTATTGGCTTTACCAGAACTAGAAAAAAAACCCTTGGTTATGAAAAAACCAGCCGAAATTGAAGAAGTAGTTGAAGACGTAACCATAGAGAATCATGAAGCGAATCTTTAAAGTATTTTCTCTTATCTTTTGTCTTAATCTTAATGGCGTTGATGCCATTGCTCAAGATTCACCCATCTATGATTATCGAGCCGTTTTTCATCCTGTTATTGCTGAAAACGGTATGGTTGCTTCCCAAGAAGATTTAGCCACAAAGGCGGGTTTAGCGGTTTTAAAAGAGGGAGGGAATGCCGTCGATGCGGCGGTAACCATTGGCTTTACTTTGGCGGTTACTTTGCCCCGTGCGGGTAATTTGGGGGGAGGGGGTTTTATGTTAATTCATTTAGCCGAATCCCAAAAAACTATCGCACTGGATTATAGAGAAAAAGCTCCCCTTGCTGCTACGGCTGATATGTTTCTTGATGAAAATGGTAATGTGAATCAAGAGCAGATCAGGTTCTCTCATCAAGCGGTAGGAGTTCCAGGAACGGTGGCGGGGTTAATTATGGCCTTGGAAAAATATGGCACTATTTCTTTAAATCGTGCTTTACAACCGGCCATTGAACTGGCAGAAACAGGGATGATTGTTGATGAGGATTTATATAATTCTCTCATTTTTGCTAAAAGATGGTTACAAAAATCTCCCCAAACTTCTAGTATTTTTTATAAACCTGATGGTAGCCTTTATGAAATTGGAGAAACCCTAAAACAAACCGATTTGGCTAACAGCCTCAAATTAATTGCCAAAGAAGGGAAAGATGCCTTTTATCAAGGAGACATAGCCGATAAAATTGTGGCTGATATGGCCGCAAATAATGGTTTGATTACCAAGGAAGATTTAGCCAAATATAAGCCGATTATTCGAGAACCCATTGAAGGAAACTATCGAGGTTATCAAGTTTATTCTATGCCTCCTCCGAGTTCTGGTGGGGTTCATTTAGTGCAAATGTTAAACATCTTAGAAAACTTTTCTATCTCTTCTTTGGGGCACAATCGAGCTTCTACCCTTCATGTCATGATTGAAGCCATGAAATGGGCTTATGCCGATAGGTTCCAATTTATGGGAGATACGGATTTTGTTGATGTTCCCATTACTCGTTTAATATCTAAATCTTATGGCAATAGTTTAGCTAAAAAAATTAATCTCCATCAAGCAACCCCCAGTCAAAGTGTTCTTCCTCATCCGGCTTTTCAAGTTGATGAAAGTAAGGAAACAACCCATTATTCTGTAATGGATAGTTATGGTAATGCCGTGGCGAATACCTATACTTTGAATTTTAGTTATGGAAGTGGTTTGGTTGTTCCAGGAACGGGGATATTATTAAACAATGAAATGGATGATTTTACCGCTAAGCCTGGAAGTCCTAATGCTTTTCGATTATTAGGAGGGGAAGGGAATAAAATTGCCCCCGAAAAGCGTATGCTCAGTTCCATGACTCCTACTATTGTGATGAAGGAAGGAAAACCTTGGTTGGTAACAGGAAGTCCGGGGGGAAGTCGTATCATCACCACAACGTTACAAATTATTATGAATGTAATTGACCATAAGATGAACATCGCAGAAGCAACTAATGCCCACCGTGTTCATCATCAATGGTTTCCTGATCTTCTTAGAGTTGAAGAAGGGTTGAATGGTGATACCCTCGAATTGTTAGAAGGAAAAGGACATCAGATTGATGGTAGTCATGCCATGGGAAGTACCCAAAGCATTATCTATGAAGATAATCAATTTTTTGGAGCTTCTGATCCCCGTAAACCAGGGGCGTTGACTTTGGGGTATTAACCTTGTCATTGGGTTAGATGCTGATACAATGCCTCTAATCCCAACAAATAACTATTGGCTCCAAAACCACTAATTTGTCCCACAGCAATAGGCGCAATATAGGAGTGATGACGGAAAATTTCCCGTTGATAGATATTGCTTAGATGAACCTCCACTGTAGGTATTTTGACCGCAGATAAAGCATCTCTAATGGCAACGCTTGTATGGGTATAAGCTGCTGCATTGATAATAATTCCTTGATGCTTACCCAGAGAGTTCTGTATGGCATCCACTAAAACACCTTCATGATTGGATTGTATGACTGATAAATCAACGCCAAAAGACTCCGCCTTCTCAACGAGAAGGCGGTTAATGCTTTCTAAGGTAACGGAACCATAGATACCGGGCTCACGAACTCCTAAAAGATTAAGGTTGGGTCCGTGGATAATGAGAAAGCTTAATTTACTAGAAGATTCAGGGTAAACACCAGACATACTTTATCGATGACGGTGACTTCGTGGATCGTTGACTGGAATTGGTATAAGTTCGGGCTCTGGTTCGGCTTGAGGGCCTAGTAAGGTTTCAATTAGCTTTTGCGCCCATTCTTTGAGCTTTTCTAGAACTTTTTCTAAATAATCCATCAGGCAGAGGACTCCTGTGATATAGTTGCTTCCCTTAAGTGGTTTGTCACCTGATTAATAGACCGTTGGGTTTTCATCTTGTTTTTTGAAGCCACTTAGGATAAAGCCTTACTCCATCAAGGGGGCTGTAAGTCTTAGCGGTAGAAGGTGGTTAATTACAGTTGTACTAAAACAAGTGCTTAGTCCACCACATCAACATCGGTCTTATAGATGACAAACTCTAGGTAGTAAACGAGTTTATAGATATATTAAGTATAGCATAATATTTCTAAATGGGATCAAATCTTGCCGCCACACGATTGCTGCATAAGCTATAGGTCATGACAACGACTTAATCAGTGTAGAAAACAAACACAAAACCTCAGTAGTCCCATCATGAAGTTATTTAAAGTATCTCTAGCTCTGGTTTCCCTGGTTAGCCTAACCGTACCCGCCACAGCTACACCCTATGCTGACATCATCATTAACGCTTCAGTTCCCCAGGAATCTGTTGTTAATCAAGGGATTGTTTTACCGAAATCTACAGCCTTATTAGTTACCTTCCCCCAGAATACCATTGTTGATGTGGGACAAGGAGATTCTTCACCTATCATTCTACCATTAATGCAGGATATTAAGTCCCCATCAGGAGACATTATTATTCCAGCTAATACTCCTATTAGTTTGAAAGTTCAACCTTATCAAGACGGGGCTTTATTAGTAGCAGAATCTATCATTCTTGATGGTCAAATGATTCCTATTCATGCTACCAGTTCTATGTTACCAGGAAGAACAATTACGAGACGAACCGCGGAAGAGATGGCCCGACAAGGAAGCAAAGTTTATGGGAACTTAGCTACCTCTATTGGAGGTGCATTGGGGGTTAATATTTCTGATATGCAAAGAGGTGGTTTTGGTGGGGCTGTCGGTTCTACAGTACATACTATGCTAAGCTATCAGCTAGATGCCAAAACAATAAAGCTCTATTTTTGAAGTTATTTACATTCCTAAAACCAAAACCGCAACGTTTTAAAACTTTCAATC
>JASJEA010000138.1 GCA_030064935.1 Crocosphaera sp.
AGCCTAGATAACTGGCGTAGGGGAATACCCCTGTGGGCAGAAATATCCCGTCGTGAGTCGGGAAGCCCACGCTATACTGCCTAGCAGTTAGCGTGGGAGGATGTCACAGAACTGTTAAGCCGTTATAATGCAGGGCAAAGGGACTTTAAAGAGATTACCCTTATTGCTGCTAACCTGAGAAATGTGTATCTAAGTGGGATTAATCTGAGGGGGGCTGATCTAAGGGGGGCTGATCTAAGGGGGGCTAATCTAAGCCATGCTGATTTAACAGATGCTCGTTTACAAGGGGCAAACTTAACAGAAACCAACCTAACATCAGCAAACCTCAGCGGAGTTGATCTTGATGGTATGGATATGAGTAAAACTCACCTATCAAGAGCTACTTTTAACCCCTCAAAAAAGTTGTTTAATAATGGTTAAGGTCACTATGAACAATATGTTGATTAATCTAGAAGGCAAACATTAAATGACTCAAATCATTCGCGCTGAAAATGAGAGTATTGAATCAGCTTTACGCCGATTTAAAAGACAAGTGAGTAAGGCAGGAATCTTTTATGATATGAAAAAACATCGGCATTTTGAGACTCCTATAGAAAAACGTAAACGCAAACTACTTGCTAAAAATCGACAACGCAAACGATATAGGTAAAAACTCACAAGATAGAGTTAAAACGCAGGAAAACTAAAACAATTTAAACCAGCAAAAACAAATCCCTTTGTCTCAAGTTCGCAGATTTTTAACACGAACTCTGACTACTCCCCCCTTGACAGAACAGTATGGGAAGGCATATCGCACTTCCCATACTCATAAGGTCAGGGGTTTTGGTTTTAAGGCAGGAGGCAGAGATCAGATATCCCTTATGTGACAGAGAAATGCGATAGGGAACTAAGGCTCTTCACCTGGTTCTAAAATACGTTGAAAAAGATACCCTGTTCCCCTGGCGGTTAAGATCAATTCCGGATTACTGGGATCATCTTCTAACTTAGCCCTCAAACGAGAAATATGCACATCTACCACCCTAGTATCCACGTGACGTTCAGGGGTATATCCCCACACCTCTTGCAGAATCTCAGAACGAGAGAATGGTTCTCCTGAACGACTGACTAATAATTCGAGTAAGCTAAACTCCATCCCCGTTAGACGAATGCGTTCATCTCCCTTATACACTTGACGTTTATTGGTATCAATTTTAATCGAGGCAATGGAAATAACTCCAGAACTCGGAATCCCTGGTGCGCCATTTTTTTCGACTCTTCTGAGCACTGAGCGAATTCTCGCTTCCAACTCTTTGGGAGAGAAGGGTTTAACCACATAATCATCGGCACCCAATTCCAGTCCTGTAATACGGTCAGCCACATCCCCCAAAGCCGTTAACATGATGATGGGGATGTCTGACTCTTTGCGTAACTCTTGACACACCCCATACCCATCTAGTTTAGGCATCATGACATCCAATACCACTAAATCGGGGATAGCCTCATGGAAGATATCTAAGGCTTCTTCCCCATCGGCTGCCGTCACGACATCATAACCAATCATCGAAAGACGGGTTTCTAGAATGCGACGAATACTGGCTTCGTCATCAACCACGAGAATTTTTTCCTTATGTGTTTCCAATTTGGCCCACGCTCCCTAAATACTAAGTAAAATTGCTAATCTTTAAGTTAAATGGCTACTCATTGACCTTTCTAAGATCCAGAATATCCCTTTTTCCCTATCATTAAGCCTAAATTCTTGCTATAGAATCTAAACATACGAAGAGTTTAAGAGTAACAGGTCTCTTAATACTCCTTATCATTTTCTAAGGTTCTTTGACTGAGATCCAGGGTTTTTTAAAATTTTTTTAACGTTTCTTTAAATTTAATTATGGCTAAAACACGAACTGTCTATATCTGTAGTGCTTGTGGGGCAGAATCTGTACAATGGTTTGGCAAGTGTGAAGCTTGTGGGGAATATGGAACCCTCGAAGAACAAATTGTGTCCGGATCGACTTCACCGGTTGGGGTGGCCAGGGGGGGATGGCAATCCAACAGTCGCACAGATAACCGTTCCCATGTCGCCCCAAAACCTCGCATCTCTGTCTCCTTTAATGATATTACAGAAGAGGAACAAGCGCGTTTTCAATCGGGTTATGGGGAGTTAGATCGAGTTTTAGGGGGCGGTGTGGTTCCTGGTTCTTTAGTATTAATTGGAGGTGATCCAGGGATTGGAAAATCAACTTTATTATTACAAACTGCTAATCAATTGTCCCAAAGATTGTCTCGTATTTTATACGTATCAGCCGAAGAATCGGGTCAACAAATTAAGTTACGGGCTTCTCGTTTAGGAGTAGCAGAAGCTAGTAGTGTAACGGCAACTAAACAGGCAGAAAGTAATGGGAAAAGTAGCAATGGAAAAGGTGCAAAAAAGAAGGAAATAACTGAAGATAAAGCTAATCTTTTTATTCTCCCTGAAACGGACTTAGAAGAGATTTTAAGGGAGTTAGAATCTCTACAACCCCAAGTGGCTATTATTGATAGTATTCAAACTCTATACTTTGCTGCATTAACTTCTGCCCCTGGTTCTGTGGCTCAGGTGAGAGAGTGTACTTCGGCATTAATGCAAGTGGCAAAACGAGATAATATTACCTTATTCATTGTCGGTCATGTAACTAAAGAAGGGGCGATCGCAGGTCCAAGGGTCTTAGAACATTTAGTGGATACGGTACTCTATTTTGAAGGCGATCGCTATGCTTCCCATCGTCTCTTAAGATCGGTGAAAAATCGCTTTGGCGCAACCCATGAAATAGGTATTTTTGAAATGGCAGAGCATGGTTTAGTGGAAGTGGATAATCCTTCAGAATTATTCTTAGGGAATCGAGATGAGTTTGTCCCAGGAACGGCTACCGTTGTTGCTTGTGAGGGAACCCGTCCCATTGTGGTAGAGTTGCAAGCGTTGGTTAGTCCTACGAGTTATGCTTCTCCTCGTCGTTCCACCACTGGGGTCGAATATAGTCGTTTACAACAAATTTTGGCCGTGTTAGAGAAACGGGTGGGTATTCCTTTATCAAAATTAGACGCTTATGTTGCTTCTGCGGGGGGTTTGGGGGTAGAGGAACCTGCGGCCGATTTGGGAGTGGCGATCGCTGTTGTTGCGAGTTTTAGGGATCGGGTGGTTGATCCGAGAACCGTATTAATAGGAGAAGTGGGGTTAGGGGGACAAGTGCGTTTAGTGTCTCAGATGGAGTTAAGGTTAAAAGAAGCAGCTAAATTGGGTTTTGCTAGGGCGATCGTTCCCAAAGGCCAGAGTTTTGCTGATGATCTTGGCATAGAAATTATACCAGTGGGAAAAGTAATTGATGCCATTATTGCTGCCATTCCTCCTCAGCAAAAATTTGGTAAGGATTTAGAAGATTTTAGCCAAGAAAACAATCCTGAAGATTTTTAAAATTAAGAAAATTTGTGTCTAATAATCAATCTAGAAATCATAATACGACCATTGATCCTAGGATCAATTTAATGATCGAATTCCTACAACTTGGATAAATTATGAAGGGATAGATTTTGAAGTTCGTTCTTGTTATCAAATTGGTGATTCCACAAGAACTAAAGCTGACTAATATCAGCGACTTCAATTAATAGATAGATTTCACTTCCGAAACAGACTACCATGATCTAATATAGATAGAGATTATTTATGTGATCGCTAAATTATTGATAACTCATCCAAGCTTTATAAAAAGTATAAACTGTTAACAGAGCTAACATTCCAGAGAAACAAAAACCAACAACTTTATCAGGTAATTTAGGCAAAAAACGGGTACTAATTTGTACACCAATTAATCCCCCAATTCCTAAAGTAAAACCGGCTAACCACAAAACATTATTATTAAAAGCATGACCTGAAACAGAAGAAATGGAGGTAATAACAATCACCCCTAAACTGGTTTGAACAGAAACTTTTATCGTTTCATTTAACAATAACATTTGCAGGGGAACCAGAATAACGCCTCCTCCAATTCCAAACAAACCCGATAAAAAACCTCCTATTGCACCGGTTAATAATCCCCCTATTTCACGAGATAATTGTAAAACAGATCTTTGATGAGATTTCTTGACCAATTGGCGACGTAAATTTGCTAGAAATATATTACAAATTAAAAGAATACCGAAAGCAGTTAATAAGAAAAAATCAGGAATCTTATTAGCCAAAATTACCCCTAATTGTGCCGTAATAATAGCGGGAATACCTAATAAAAAAACTCGTTTAAAATCTAAATATCCCATGCGCCAATTTTGAATACTGGCAGATGAAGCAGTAATAAAAACAGCTAAACTACTGGTTCCAATTGCTTGTAATGGTAAATAATTCAAAGCCAGTAAAAGGGGAACTAATAAAACTCCCCCCCCAAGCCCCAAAATGCCTCCAATTAGTCCAGAAATTAAACCACTTACTATTAAAATAATAATATTTTCTAACATTGTTTAACCTAATTATTATTACCATTAAACGGTTGAACTTCAATGGGAATTCCTACATAAGCATCTTCTCCAGAGGAAACCGGACTATCAAAATTTGCCTCAGTTTTATTCTCAGGAATACTGGATAGTTCTTCGACAGAAATAAACTTACTATTAGGCTTAACTCCTTCTTCGATAATCACTTTTTGTTCTGTTTCTTGAATATAAATGTTCTCTAAACTATCTGTGGATTTAGGTGTTAATTCAGTTGAGGTTTCTAAGTTGTCTTGGGTTGCTTTTTTTTCAAATTTTGTTTCAATTGGCATAGGGGATATAGACTTAGTTGCTGAGGAGTTACACTCAGGAGAGCTTAAACCCAAATAACAACGAAACTCCTCCCTAGCAAGGGAAACGCCGATTCCTGCAACAGATACCATTAACGCTGTCATCGACAAAAAGTATTTAAACATTGTTAGCAATCCTCACCATCAATATCAAATCAGTTTGCTCTATGTTATCTTATAGACGATCAAAAGTGCTTGTGCTGACAAACTAAAATCTTTTGACAAATCTTCGAGAAATTAAATAGGATTGCTCTGGGCTATCTATTCTATAATGACTGGAAAAAGGGTTCCAATCCTCCAACTTGAGGGGTAGGTAATTCTACATTGTACATTCTGATTGACAGGATTTAAAACCTGTGTCATGGGCATTTTAACTATTGAAGTGTAAAACTCCACTACTATATGAACTCCCAAATGTTCTCACTAAATTTGTGACTTGTAAAACAGCAGATTCTACTAGTTCCTGTGTTAAATAGGACATTGGATGTAAAAAAGTT
The DNA here is from genome assembly GCA_030064935.1 of Crocosphaera sp. Taxonomy (GTDB): domain Bacteria; phylum Cyanobacteriota; class Cyanobacteriia; order Cyanobacteriales; family Microcystaceae; genus Crocosphaera. The sequence goes on from JASJEA010000138.1 coordinate 5,282, forward strand.
GAAAAAACAATGTCGTTTTTTACTCCATACCGAGCGTCGAGAGTAGTATGGAAGTTCGCAGACAATAAAGCTTGAATTTCTTGGTCAGTTAATTCGCTGTAGTGAACGATGGGAGCAATAATGCGCATTCTGTCATGTGCTACATCAGAGATCAAATACAACTTAGTATCTTGGTACACGAACTCCACAAAGCCTCCTGCACCTTTTGAAGACGCAGCCATGGCTTTGATAATCTTTTCCATCTCATTTTGAATCATAACAACATAACACTCTCAGAAAACACTCAGGTCTGTTATATCTTAAAGTGTTTCAACGAAGACGAAAACTTGATTCATTTCATGAGGAACTATGCCTAACCGTTTAGCCAATACCCAAAGTCTTTACCTCCGTAAACACGCAGAAAATCCCATCGATTGGTGGTATTGGTGTCAAGAAGCACTGGAAATTGCCAAAAAAGACAATAAACCTATTTTTCTCTCCATTGGCTATTCTAGCTGTCATTGGTGTACTGTCATGGAAGGAGAAGCCTTTTGTGATCAGGCGATCGCTACTTATCTCAATGAGAATTTTCTCCCTATCAAACTAGATCGTGAAGAACGTCCTGATCTAGATAGTATCTACATGGCTTCCTTGCAAATGATGGGAATACAAGGGGGTTGGCCGTTAAATATTTTTCTCACACCAGGTGATTTAGTTCCCTTTTATGGAGGAACTTATTTCCCTGTTGAACCTCGTTATGGTCGTCCTGGTTTTCTCCAAGTTTTACAGTCAATTCGTCGTTTTTATGATACAGAAAAAGAGAAATTAAATGGCTTTAAACAAGAAATATTAAAAGGTTTACAACAATCAGCCACTTTACCAATTAATAATGTTGAAGTTAATGATACCCAACTCATTTATCAGGGAATTGATGTTAACACTAAAATTATTCAAGTAACGGCTGATGATTTTGGTCGTCCTTGTTTTCCCATGGTTCCTTATAGTAATTTAGCATTGCAAGGAACTCGTTTTGTTTTTGGGGATACTCAACAAAGGGAAGAATTAGTGGTACAAAGGGGTCGAGATTTAGCATTAGGGGGAATCTTTGATCATGTGGGTGGAGGATTTCATCGTTATACAGTAGATTCTACTTGGACTGTTCCCCATTTTGAAAAAATGCTCTATGATAATGGGCAAATTATGGAATATTTAAGTAACCTTTACAGTAAAGGATATCAAGAACCTGCTTTTGAAAGGGCGATCGCTTTAACGGCAGAATGGTTACAACGAGAGATGACTGCCCCAGAGGGTTATTTTTATGCTGCCCAGGATGCGGATAGTTTTGCCACAGCAGAGGAACATGAACCGGAAGAAGGGGCGTTTTATGTTTGGGATTATCAACAGTTAGAGACGTTATTAAAACCTGAAGAATTAGAAGCATTAATCCAAGTTTTTAAGATTACTGAGGAAGGTAATTTTGAAGGTAAAAATGTTTTACAACGCCGTTATGGGGAAAAACTTTCTGATACTTGCGAACAAATTTTAGACAAGTTATTTATGAAAAGATATGGAGAGTTGAGAAGTAATTTAGCAAGATTTAAACCAGCAAAAAATAATCAAGAAGCAAAAGAAGTTAATTGGATAGGTCGTATTCCTGCGGTAACAGATACGAAAATGATTGTTGCTTGGAATGGTTTAATGATTTCTGGTTTAGCTAGGGCTTATGGGGTATTTAAACAGCCTTTATATTGGGAAATGGCGATTAATGCTACTGAATTTATTTTAGGAAAACAATGGTTCAAGGGAAGATTACATCGCCTTAATTATGAAGGCACTCCCTCCCTGTTGGCGCAATCAGAAGATTATGCTTTTTTGATCAAAGCCTTATTAGATTTACAATCAGTCTACCCTCAAGATAGCCGATGGTTAGAAAAAGCCATAGAAATTCAAGAGGAATTTGATGAATTATTCTGGAGTTTAGAAATGGGTGGCTATTATAATAATGCTGCGGATAATAGTGATGATTTGTTAGTTAGTGAACGAGGTTATATTGATAATGCAACCCCTTCTGCTAATGGCATTGCTTTAAGTAATTTAGTCCGTCTATCACGTTTAACTGATAACTTAGACTATTTAGATAAAGCAGAACAAGGATTACAAGCTTTTAGTAGTATTTTAACCCAATCTCCTCGCACTTGTCCTAGTTTATTGGTAGCTTTAGATTGGTATCGTTTTGGTAATTTAGTTAGAAGTAATCAGACTATTTTAGATCAGTTGATCGGTCAATATTTTCCAACAACGGCTTATCGTTTAGATGAAAATTTACCAGCCAACTCTATCGGTTTAGTTTGTCAAGGTTTATCCTGTCTAGAACCGGCAATAACCCAAGAACAATTATTGGCTCAAATCGTTGAAATTACTCAAAATTAAAAGAGTAAATGATTAGGATGAACATTCACTGTTCTCGGTAAAATAGTTTCATTATTACAGCCTTCCGATAGGGAGCAATTATCTTCATAAAGGGCTAAATCAAACCAAAATGTAGTTCCTACCCCTACTTCACTAATCAGATTAATTTGACTGTGATGTTTGTCAATAATATTCTTAACAATAGACAATCCTAACCCAGTTCCCTCTAAAGTATGAACCCGATTTTCTACTCGAAAAAAGCGGTCAAAAATTGCAGCTTGATCTTCGGTGGCAATACCTATTCCAGTATCAGAAATCTCTACCCTTACACAAGATTTATCATTAAACTGTTTTGACTTAGTTTTAAAATGATAAGCCCGAATAACAATCATGCCGCCCGAAGTTGTAAACTTGAGGGCATTACCGACCAAATTTGTGATAACTTGCAGGAGTAAATCATAATGGCCCAATACAGTGGGCAAGTTAGATTCTACTTCTTTCTTTAACATTAATTCTTTATCCTTAGCATTCAGTTGATAAGTCCGTAAAGTCTGTTCAATTAATTGAGAAAGATCAACTGCATTCAAATGATAAGTTTTTGAGGATTCTAAACGGGATAAATCTAAAACATCATTGACTAAACGAGTTAAGCGATCCGTTTCATGATTAGCAGTTTCTAGAAATTCTTTCCGTTCCGTTTCGCTGAGATCCTCTCCAAATTCTGATAAAGTTTCAATAAAAGATTTAATATTAAATAAGGGCGTTCTTAATTCATGGGATACATTACTAATGAACTGACTTTTTGCCTCGTTTAATTCTACCTCACGAGTAATATCTTGTACGGTCATAGCGATTCCCTTTAATATTTCCCGATGTTGATCGAATACTTGAGTCAAAAGAATACGAACAATTCTCGGTATCGGTTGACTGATACTGATGCGATACTCTCCTGGAGAAATTTTCTGTTTTAAGCCGATTGTTTCCTGATTCTCTTCACTCTCTAATGGTTCCCCAATTGCAGAATTTTTTTCAACCATTTCTTGAAAAGGTAACGCTAACTGATTGGTTAATTCTGGAGGTAATAAGTCTAAAATATTCTCCCCAATTACATTTTTACCTCCCCAAGTAAACATTGCTCTAGCCGTAGGATTCACTAAAAGCAAATTGAGATTAGTATCTAGAAGAATCGCACCATCAACAATGGTAGAAACTAAGGTATCTAATTTGGCTTTTTCTGCTGTTAATTCTTCAATATTTTGTTCTTCATATCGTTCGAGTCTTTCTGCCATTTCATTAAAGCTAATTATCAATTCTCCTAATTCCCCACCAAAGGGAAGATCGATCCGTTGTTGAAAATTTCCGGTGGCAATATTTTTTACGCCGACTAATAATTCCTTGATGGGACGAGTAATGGTTAACGCATTAAATACTGCCCCTAAAATGACCATCGCCCAAATGGCGACAAAAACAGCAATGGTAACGTCGCGGGTTAAATTAGAGGAGTTAACTACTGTCGGGTTCGGATTAATACCAATGGCTAAAAACCCTAAATTCTCCCCTTCATGGTTTAGGGCAACAAAGACATCGGTTACTTCACCGTTAGGACTTTTATGTTGTCTAACCAGAGGTAAATGATCATTGTCAGAAGTGAAATTTGGCAATTCTAGACGACGTTCGATGGTTAAAGAATTTTGTACCTCTGCAGATGAATAAGGAATGCCAAAGAAAATTTGACCCTGTTGATCGGTATAGATCATGTAGCGCACACTGGAGGTACTTTGGTAGAAGCGGCTGGAAAAACGGGCAACTTCTGTTAAGTTATCCTCGGCAATCAAAGGGGCGACATTGGAAGCAAGTAATAGCCCTAAATCTCGACCAAACCGTGTATCATTTAATTGAGCATCTTTCTGAATGGTATTAACCGCCCAGAAGGTTAAACCACTCATAAATAAGGAGACGGCTAGAGTTGCTGCTGCCATTAACTTAGTTTGCAGGGTGAACTCTGACCACCAGCGTCGGAGAATCTCTTTTATTTTATACAGGAGATTTAACAAGGCTAACTTACATTTATATTTTGTAATAGACAATCGATTCGGTACTATTTTATCTTAACCTGTTGAGAACGCACAGAAAGACCTTGGCTGAGGCTCAAAGATAAATTTTTCCTTTATCGCTTGTAATTCTCTAACTGCTATGCTACTATGAATAATTGTGAGATAAATGGGTCGATGCCCGAGTGGTTAATGGGGGCGGACTGTAAATCCGCTGGCTATGCCTACGCTGGTTCAAATCCAGCTCGGCCCACCACAATTCCATAATGCCCGTGTGGCTCAGTGGTAGAGCACACCCTTGGTAAGGGTGAGGTCACGAGTTCAATCCTCGTCACGGGCTTTCTGATGAGCACTGCTTTACAGATAATCATCGAACAGGTATCCAGAAACAATAATCACTTCTTAGTCTCAATCTAGTCTTAAATTGGACAACACTTGAGTATTTTTGTTTAATTAGAGAGACTATAGAGGCTTTAAAACGTGAAAAGTCTGTAATTTACCCTTGCCTTGTGGAAATTTCATAAAAGATACCTGATATACTACCAGATGCCCTTAAAATTCACTTGTAATTAGTAGCTAGTCGCTTCAAGTCCGACAGGTGACTTTTTTTGATATTTTATCTCTTTTGGTAATAAAAAAAGATGGTACAAAGCTGTTTTTTGGGTCAAGAGAAGCTCCTGAATAGTAAACCCATTTTTTGTCAGCCTCATTGAATTTTGCTTGTATCAATTTTGCTTCTTTTAAGTCTTTTAAACAATATTGAATCATGGAAATAGGACGGTTTAAGCCATCGCTTAAATCTTTAACAGTTATCCCTTGAGGATGGTTTAAAATCAACTCTAGAATTCTTTGTGATGTTGTTAATCCTGGGGTTGGAGAAATAATGACAAAGGACAAAGTTTAATCTTCTCTCTCTTTTTTTGGATGGATAAATTCTAGGACTTCTCAAAAGAAAGAAGTGTTCCTTCAGGAAGTCAATCAGAATGTAGAATTTAGAATGTAGAATTTAGAATTACAGATCCCTCAAGTTGGAGGCTTGAAACAAGAAAAATTCTTCTTCTCTTGGTCCACCTGAGTTCGATATAAGGAAACTGGTAGACAACTTACTCAAATCAGCAGCCTCAAACCCTCATTGTCTCGTTTAAAACATCATAACTCCGAACTCACGTTTATCAGTTGGAGGTATGGCGAGGTTTCCTCGCCATACCTCCAACGCTTTTCATCGCCTTGAAAGAGGAGGCTTGGAACACTTTTCTTCGGTCACAAGGGGGTTAATAATATTAAGTCCCGATTAAAGTTGTTTTTGTAAGACAGGAACTGCTGTAACACAAACTTGGAGAATTTTATCAATGACTTCCTCAATTGTTAATCCATCGGTATTTATTTCTATCGCATCCATTGCCTTACGAAGAGGGGCTAAAGTTCGATTACTATCGTGATAATCCCTTTGTTCGATTTCTTGTTCCAGTTTTTGAAGATCAATGTTATCTCGTCCCTGGGCTTGAAAATCACGTAATCGTCGTCTCGCTCGTTCCTGTGTCGATGCTGTCAGAAAAATCTTAACCTCTGCATTAGGAAAGACATTGGTGCCGATATCTCGTCCTTCAGCTACAATACCCCCTATTCTACCTAATTCCTGTTGATAAGCAACTAATTGCTCACGAACAGTACGTTGTGCGGAAATTTGAGACACTACAGCAGTTACCTCTGGTGTGCGGATCGCAGTGGTGACGTTGTTGCCATTGATAACAATTTGAGGCGGTTGATCTTGCTGAGTGGGCAAAAATTCTAGTGTTGCTTGAGATACCAATTCGGCGATCGCACTTTCATCGGTCACAGAAATACCTGATTGTAAAATTAACCAAGCGATCGCCCGATACATCGCCCCTGTATCCAAATAAGTAAAATTAAGAGCATCAGCGACTTGACGAGTAACTGTCGATTTTCCCGCCCCGGCTGGGCCATCAATAGCAATAATGGGTTGTCGTACGGATAAAATGACATTATCAATTAATCGAGTTGAGCCCACATGAGCAGCAATAGCTAATAATCCAGCTTCTTCAATCATCTTTAAAGGGCTTAAGGTTTGAGGATGAGCGCACTCAACATATTGAACCATTACGCCAGCACTGAGGGTCAATTTTTCTTTAACTAAATCAATTAATACCTGAGTTTTTCTTTCCCCAGCCATAAAGGCCTCTTTCGCCAGTTTTAAGCTTTGGTATAAGGCGATCGCTTGCTGTTTTTCAACTTCTGAGAGATATTGATTGCGAGAACTACAAGCAAGTCCGGAAGTTTCGCGAACAATGGGACATCCTTTAACAACAACAGGGAAGTTTAAATCCTTGACTAAGCGACGAATTATCGCCAGTTGCTGCGCATCTTTTTTCCCAAAATAAGCGACATCAGGACTGACAATATTCAAAAGTTTTGCCACAATGGTAGCCACTCCTGGGAAATGGCCAGGGCGAAAAGGAGCGCACAAGCCAGATAACATCAAGGCAGGGGGAAGCACTTGGGTGCTTTCTTGAGAAGGTTTGATCCCCATTTCTTCGGGAGTGGGAGCGAAGACAACACCCACACCTAACCCTTGACACAGTTGTAGATCCGTTTCTAGCTGACGAGGGTATTGAGCCAAATCTTCGTTAGGAGAAAATTGCAGAGGGTTAACAAAGATGCTAACCACTACTATACCAGCCTCAGAAACTGCACGACGAATTAAACTGATATGACCTTGATGTAAAGCCCCCATGGTAGGGACTAGTCCTATGGTTTGGCTTCCCCTAACAGAAGCCAAGTAAGTACGTAAACCTGTCACAGTTTTGAATAGACGCATTGCTATCTAACGTCCCAGGATTTCCATTTGAACTGGAGCAACACCACTATTGATCAAACCAATAACGTTGGCTGCTCCTTTGGATAAGTCTATCACTCGGCCATGGATATAGGGGCCGCGATCGTTAATACGGACAATAACGGAACGGCCATTATGGAGATTGGTTACTCGCACTTGAGTACCGAACGGTAAGGTTTTGTGGGCTGCTGTGAGACCATTTTGATTGTATCTTTCTCCGTTTGCAGTTAAACGACCGTGAAACCCTGGACCGTACCAAGAGGCCATACCTTTACGACGACTACTTACAGGTCGAACACTAGCTAAACCAGACTCATTAGTGGGGGTTTTATTCGGATTGTTAATGGCTGTTAAGGGAGGGGCATCCCCCATCAAGCGACGCAAGCGGTTAGTGGCTTGTAAAGCATCAACGCCTTGGTTATGGGTGGTATCGGGTAAAATAACTGCTTGATCGAGTTTGAGTAATTCTTCAGAATTTAATTTAATAGTATGAGATTTATCGGAATTTACGCTAACAGTGAGGTTTTCTGCTTTAAATGTGTTATCTTTACTCAGTTCATTCAAGCGTTTGGCAAAGGCTTTGGCGCGGTTTAAGGCCTCACTTTCGATGTTGCTGGGATCGATGTCGTCTCTGCCTTCTTTAATCCCTGCTAGATCAGCCTTAGTCCCTAAAAAGGTTAAAACAGGAATCTGACGAATTTTTAATGTCACTGCCAGTTGATAATTCCACTGATGAAGATGGAGGGTTGCCATTTGAGCGAAAGTAGCTGCCTCCTCACTATCAGTGTCATCAGTTGTTAGTGATCCTAAACTGATTAAATTGTTGGCTTCAAAGTCGGAACTTTGCTGGGCTCCTAACGTCCCAATGCCTAGAAGTTCGGTGATTTGCTCTACCTTATCTCTGGCATCAGAGGCTTGTGAGCCTTGTAAGGACATCCCGATTACGACGGTTGTTCCTAGGCCAGTCATGAAGGCAGTTATTAGTCCAGTCCAAAATTTCTTATTCATAGGTTTTGTGTTAAGTGAGTTGTTCAACCCCTCGAAACTTTTTTGATTCAATGGATTTTGCAACTTTGACTCCTCACAGAACTGTAGTTTTACACTTCTTAAACTTTTACACAGTAGCACGAATTTTTCGGGGGGTGTTGTTTTTCCGATAGTAATTCAGAATAGGTTTCATTGAATCTTTGAATACAGGTTTACAGGAAAACTAGGATCGGTTACGATTGTAAATTTACTTAAATTTCCTCAGAAACGATCTTTGTAAAGATTGCGATCAAGCTAAACATTAAGATCAGTTTAAGGAAGAAACCTGCGACATAGTGTAAAGTTCAAGATTGTAGTACGAAATATGACGTTGTGATCACTTTTCAGTATTGACACTTAGAGAATCGGCTGAGATTTTAGATATTCTCACCTTGGAGATATCGATAACTCTAATCAGTCATGGGTATTTATATCAAATTTTCAAATCACATCTTGATAAAAAAACAAAAGAAGAGACTCAGCTATCTATAGAAAAATCAGTATAATTGGGGAGCAATATAAAATATAGTGTAGCCTCGAAATTCCGAAGAAGTAAGGATGTTCATTGTTCCATGAATGGATTATTGTAAGAAGATTGCAGGCCAAAATTTACTTGAAAACTATGTTAGCTCTCGTAATCAGTTATTATTGGGTTATTGCCTTGGTTGTTTTTTTTGTTTGGTTTAAGGCGTTTTGGGCTGATGAGACAACAGCTAAATATGACTTGTCATCGTGGATGGTGTTGATTATTGGTGCTAGTTTGTGGGTTGTCGTTATTCCCTTTGCTAATCTAGAACTAATTCTTAAGGCTTCTTCAATCAATAATTAATATAATTATTTTGACATGGAAAAATACTGGAAAACGCCTCACGCCGGCTATCATTGGGATGGTAGTCAGAGGCGTTTTTTTGAAGGTTGGTATTATCGGGTTACCTTACCTCAAGATAAACAAACCTTTGCCTTTATGTATTCTATTGATGATCCCATTGGCAGAAAATATCATAGTGGGGGCGCAGCACAAATATTAGGAGAAAATGATCAATATTTGTCTCGCATATTTCCTGATACTAAAACATTTTGGGCAAGTTATGAGCAACTTGCTTTATGTCATTGGAAAAAGAATAATACCCAGGTAAAATCTAAAATTCTTGAGACTGATATTTTTCAAGAAACCATTGAAGAAGGATATCAAGCAACGGCAACTTTAAATCAAGGTTATATTCAAGATCCTGCTACTAAACAATATTGTAATTGGTGTTATAAAATTGAACCAATAGATGGCTGGGGGGATCGTTTCTTGTCTCAAAAAGCAACTGCGGGATGGTTATCTTTTTTACCTATTTTTGATCCAGGGTGGCAAGTTTTAATGGCTGATGGATGGGCAACTGGTTATATTGATTGGAATGGTAAAATATATGACTTTAAAAAGGCTCCTGCTTATAGTGAAAAAAACTGGGGTTATTCTTTTCCTAGTAAATGGTTTTGGATAAATTGTAATAGTTTTGAGCAAGAATATGAGTTATCTTTAACGGTTGCTGGAGGTATAAGAAAAATATTAAACTGGCCAGAATCTGTAGGAATTATTGGCTTACATTATCAAGGAAAATTTGTTCAATTTACCAGGGAAAATAGTAAATTATCTTGGCATATTAAACCTTGGGGAAGTTGGATAATAGAAGGAAAAAATGGAGATTATTTAATTACAATCGTAGGCAAAACTGATGATATAGGTACTTATGTTAGAGTACCTACTGCTGAAGGTTTACAGTTTCTTTGTCGAGATACAGTTAAAGGACATTTAACCATAGAATTAAAGAATCATCAAGGTAATACAATTCTTAAAGCCACCAGTTTTTTAGGCTGTTTAGAAATTGGTGGCTCACCTTGGGAGCAAGATTGGATTTACGGTAAATAGTATCAATTGTCCCAGAAAATTAATTAATAAAGGGTGATTTTTTTGATTATTAAACTCAATTTTAGTGATAGTTCATGAAATTTTTTCTTATTCGATAAGAAAAAAATACCTCATATTCTAGAGTCACTCATGAAAAAACTGACAGTTAACTAACATTTAATCTCTATCATAATAGTCATCATCATAATCATAATAATCATCTTGATACGTCTGTTGTTTGTTGGGACGACTTTTGATTTTTTCTTTAATAATTTTCCAGAGTTTCTTTAAGCGTAAATCTAGGGAAAAACCTCGCTTGGTTTGAATAACAATAGTGTTGCCAACTTTATCATGAAATGCTTGATTATATTCTTCATCTCCGATCGCTAAAACACAATCCATAATTAAAGGGGTGATAAATATCAACATAGAAAGACCATTTTTAAAATTAATATTTAATCCTACCATTGCTAATAAAGCAGCAAAGCCTAAAATCCCTTCTCGTTTTGCTAATTCTTTTAACCCTGGAATTCGCAAAAATCTCAGATCGATAACTTTTAAATCAAATGCCCAACCCCCTAAACTTTGTCCTTTATTTTTTTCAACAATAATTACTCGTAAAATCAACCAAATAAAGACAAAAACAATATCTTTAATAAACCCTTGAAAAAAAGAACTTAAAAACCATACCGTTACGAAGTCTAATAAAAAAGCGTAAGCACGACGATCCAAAGGCACTTTAGGAAAACGTCGATAACTTGGGGGCAATTGATTAGAATACATAAAATTAATGAATTTAGATGTTAGTATTTAGCCCTTTATGGGGACATATTTTATTGTTCCCATTTTATGGTTGAAACATAGCTTGAAAAGCTTTAACTTTCAAATCTATTCCCGTAATAGCAGTTCCTACAACTACACAATAAGCCCCGTATTTTAAGGCTTTTTTTGCTTCTTCTGGGCTAGAAATACCTCCTTCTGCAATAATAGGAACCGTTAATTGTTGCTTCATTTCTTCTAATAAAGAATAACCAGGCGGGGCTAAATTTTCAGTTTCTTTGGTATAACCATAAAGGGTAGTTCCCACCAAATCTGCCCCTGCTTCTGCTGAGGCGATCGCATTTTCAATAGTATCTACATCAGCCATTACCAACTTACCTAATTTTTGATGAATATTATTAATTAAATCAGCTAAGTTTTCTCCTTGGGGACGTTGCCGTAATGTGCCATCAATTGCAATAATATCTGCCCCTGCTTCTGCTATGGCAACAGCGTCTTTATAACAGGGAGTAATGTAAATATCATACCCTGAATAGTCTTGTTTCCACAAGCCAATAATAGGTATTGATGGTAATTCTTTTCGCACTTGTTGAACGTGATTAGGAGTATTAATTCTCACTCCTTTTGCTCCTTGATTAACCGATGCTTTGGCCATCGCAGCAATCATTTTTGGGTCAGATAATGGTGATTCAGCAGGGGCTTGACAAGAAACAATTAAGCTAGATTTTGGGATTTTCATAGGCTTTAAAGTGAGTGATTTAACGAGATCATCAACTACTGATAGGAAAATTTTTATCCATTATCATTTGCGTCATTATCATCAATTAACAAAGCATTAACTCGCTTGAGTAACAGATTAGGCTGAATCGGTTTAATTAAATAATCATCAATTCCCATTTTAGCAATTTTCGTCCATTCTTTTGAGGTTATTTTGTCCTGTAATAGTAAGACTTTTGTCCCCTGAGTTTGTGGGGATTGTTTTAATAATTTACTAATCTCTAATGCTTTTGATAAATCTTGATCTAAAACTACAGCCGATGGTTCAAGTAAGTCTAACTTTTGAATAACTTTATTCCCATCCATAAGCCAAATAAAATGATAATTAGCTGCTGTTAATAATTCTCCTATCAAAGTTGCATTTTCTTCATTACTTTCTACTAAAATAATCGTTTTATTTTTAGAAAATACTTCTTGATTATTACCTGAATGATTAGATAGGTTATACTGAGGTTGATTGGGAAGTATTACTGTAAAACTAGACCCTTGATCGATGATAGATTCTACTTCAATATTTCCTCCATGTAGTTCCACTAATTGTTTAGTTAAGGCCAAACCTAACCCAGTTCCTCCATAGATTCGTTGGCGATAATTTTCTAATTGTTGAAATGACTGAAATAGTAAAGGAATTTGTTCTTTTTTGATACCAATTCCTGTATCTTCGACTTGCCAAATAACTTGATTATTTTCGCGCCAAAGTCTTAAGGTAACAATTCCTTCTTCTGAGGTAAATTTTAAGGCGTTATTCAGTAAATGATACAAAATTTGTTGCACTCTTTCAGGATCAGCAGAAAAGGTATCTTCTTCAGCATTTATTTGTATATCTAACTGGAGATTAATCCGACGATGTTCCGCTTCATCATTTACTCTTTGTATCACATTTTGAGCCACTTTTGTTAAAGAAAATTCTCGAACCGCCAACACATATTTTCCTGACTGTAACTTAGAATATTCTAAAATTTCATTGATCATATCTAGGAGATGTTTACCACTATTTTGAATAGTTTGTAAATATCGCTGACGTTTTTCTAAGGGTAAACTAGCACTATCTCCTGACCAATGTAATAATGTACCAGATAACCCGATAATACAGGTTAAAGGGGTACGTAATTCATGACTCATATTTCCCAAAAATTCATTTTTAGAATGATTAGCTGCTTGAGAGGCAACTAAAGTATCCCGAAGTTCTTGAGTTCTTTCAATTACTCTTTGTTCAAAGGTATTTTTTTGTTCTTGCACTTGAGCATAGAGTTGAGCTTGATATATGGCAACTGCTAAATGTTCCCCAATTTGTCCTAAAAATGCTTTCTCACTCTCTAACCATTGTCTTTTTTTAAAACACTGATTAGCAATTAACAAGCCCCATAAATTACCTTCTACAACAATGGGAGCAATTAACTTAGAAAGAACCCAATAATTGGCTAAAAATTGACTTAAACATAAAGAAGATGCGTACTTTCTTTCTACATCTTCAATGGCGACAATTTCCCCTTGACGATATTTATGTTTATAGTTAGGAATATCCCGAAAGCAATTATCCTCAACAACCGTATCTAATAAAGAGGGAATACCTTTAGAAACTCGCGATTCATAGGTAACAACTCCCCAAGATCGATGTAAATTTTCTGATTCAGAATTAGCAATAACTTTCTCTCTAAATTCATAAATAACTAAACGATCAACCTGTAAAAAACTGCGTAATTCTCTGACTGCAGTTTCTAAAATAACGGATAATTCTAAACTTTGACGAATTTGACCAACAACTTGATTTAATAACTGTTCTTGAGCAATTTGTTGTCTGAGCGCATCTTCAATCGGTTCACATACCCTAAGTCCTTCGTACATCACTTCTGACGTTTCAGAGAACTGGGGGACTAAAATATTCCATAAGCGACTATTGAAATGCGCTTGAAGAGGGTTTAATGGATGAGGATGAGGGGTAAGGTAGGGAGTGAGTTCTTCACGCCAAATAGAATCATTAGGAAGGTGCTTGTGCAACTTTGTAATGAAGTCGACGATCGCTTGAGGTTCAGAAGTAATTGTCACCTGATATGATAGGGATGACTCATTGAGTGTCCCTTGTAGCAAGGCACACAACTGCGAAGATAAAAGCAGATAAAAAACTTTTGCTCCCAGTATTTCTGATAAATTCTCAATTTCTGAAGAGATTACAGAATTAGTCAGCAAAACGGCCGTCGAACCTTCCATTTCCACTAGCTCTCGCCAAAGAGAACGAAGTTGGTCGAATATACTTATGGGTAGAGTTCGGCGTAAAATAGATTTTTGAACAGGACTCATCAGCTTGAACAAGGCTAGGGGAAAAGAGACATCATTCTTGAATACAATCTCTCCATTTTTCTATCCTATCTCGAAACATCGGATTCTTTAAAGATTAAGGAGTTTTTATGCACCGAATAGCTGCTACACCGGGAGGTTGGAATGCGCAACAGGAAGGAGTCATATTTATCGAACAAAATCAAGCCCCAATTATCTTTTTAAGTGCGGCTGATACGGATATTCAAAGTTTAGCCGCTTGTTTACCTTCTTTACCCCCTAATTTTCCTCAAATAAGAGCAACCAATATTTTACAATTACAACAACAGTTGAGTATTGATACTTATGCAGAGACAGTCTTATGTCATGCTAAGGTGATTATTTTAAGATTATTAGGAGGACAGTCTTATTGGCCCTATGGGTTAGAAGTGATTAAAGAAATTGCTGCATTGAATGACATTACTCTCTTCGTTTTACCTGGAGATGATCGTCTTGATGTCACCTTAATAAGTCATTCTACAGTTACTTTTCATAACAGTCATAAATTATGGAATTATTTAACTCAAGGGGGACAAGAAAATTGGGTTAATGGATTAAAGTTTATCTCTGATCTTTGTTGGCAAACGAATTATAATGCCTCTGAAGCAAAAAGAGTTCCTAATTTTGGTTTTTATAAAAGCAATCTCAATCTTAATCAGGGTTTTAATCAGGTTGTAATTCTTTTCTACCGTTCCCATTATCTAGCAGGGAATTTAAACCCGATTGATGCTTTATGCCGAAGTTTATTAAATAAACAATTAAATCCGATTCCTATTTTTGTTGCGTCTTTGCGAGATGCCGAAGTTCAAGAAGAATTAATCAATTATTGTCAATCTTTATCAACTCATCCGATTCGGTTAATATTAAATACAACCAGCTTTTCTTTAGCTAACATTAATCAGCCTTCTTTAAGTCCTTTATGGAAAATATTGGATGTTCCTATTCTACAAATAATCTTCAGTAGTGGAACAGTTGAACAGTGGGAAAATAGTTGGCAAGGATTAAATCCTAGAGATGTCGCCATGAATGTTGCTTTACCCGAAGTAGACGGAAAAATAATCACTCGTGCTGTTTCCTTTAAGTCGGTTAAAACCTGGAATGAACAATTAGAAACAGATGTTATTGTTTATGAAGCATTAGAAGATAGAATCAATTTTGTCACTGATTTAACGGCTAATTTTGTTAAACTTCAAAGCACGCCAATTTCTCAAAGAAAAATTGCCATTATTTTAGCTAATTATCCCAACAAAGATGGCAGAATCGCCAATGGAGTTGGCTTAGATACTCCTGCTAGTTGTATCAATATCCTCACAGCATTACAACAAGAAGGTTACACTATTCAAGATATTCCAGAAACCGGAGATGAACTCATCAAAAGGTTAACTGAAGGTATCACCAATGATCCTGAAGGTAACTCATTCCGCCCCATTAATCAATGCGTTCCTTATAGGGAATATGAACAATATTTTAATACCTTACCCTTAGATATTCAACAACAGATTAAACAGCGTTGGAGTCATGTGAATGAACTCAATAATATCAATTCATTTCCCATTTCTGGTATTCAATTGGGTAATATTTTTATTGGTATTCAACCCTCTAGAGGTTATGATTTCGATCCTCGTTTAAATTACCATGCACCTGACTTAGAGCCCACTCCCCATTATTTAGCTTATTATTATTGGTTAAAATATCATTTTCAAGCTTCAGCTATCGTTCATCTTGGTAAACACGGTAATTTAGAATGGCTACCTGGAAAAAGTTTAGCTTTATCATCAACTTGCTACCCAGAAATTACATTAGGAACCATCCCTAATTTTTATCCTTTTATTGTCAATGATCCAGGGGAAGGTTCTCAAGCCAAACGTCGTTCCCATGCTATTATTTTAGACCATTTAACCCCCCCCTTAACCCGTGCAGAACTATATGGTGATTTAGAACAGTTGGAAACCCTTATTGATGAATATTATGAAGCACAGACTTTAGATCCCAAACGCTTAAACATTATCGGCGATCGCATTACTAAATTGGTAACAGAAACGAACCTTAATCAAGATTTAGGAATAAATCAGTTAGATACTGATAGTTTATCTCAATTTTTAACCATAGCAGATGGTTATCTTTGTGAACTGAAAGAAGCACAAATTAGAGACGGTTTACATATTCTCGGAACTTATCCAGAAAATAGACAATTACGAGATTTAATTATTGCCATTGCACGTTATCCGAGTTTAGATCGCCTGGGTTTAACCACAGCAATAGCAAGGGATTTAGATTTAGATATTAATCCCCTAAATACTGATTTTAATCAATCATTTTCTTGTTCTAATTTATCTGAATTTATTAATAAAGAAATTAGTTGTCAATTAAAACAATGTCGTCTCGTAGGGGATGCTGTTGAAGTCTTAGAGAACTATGCTCAAACTTTAGTTGAAACACTCCTTAAAACTCAGAAAATAGAAATAGTTGAGGCTTTACCTAATACACAAAAAGAACTAAAATGGATAGAAACTTTTTTATTACCAAAACTCTATCAAACCCCCCAAGAAATCAGCAATTTATTAAGAGGATTAAACGGTAATTATGTACCCAGTGGTGCATCCGGAGCCCCCACCCGAGGCCGCCCCGAAGTGCTACCCACCGGACGCAATTTCTATTCAGTGGATATTCGTGCTATCCCCACCCAAACCGCCTGGGATGTAGGCAGAAAAGCAGCAGAAGCCCTCATTGAACGCTATACTCAAGATAACGGTGAATATCCCCAAACTCTAGCTATTTCCATCTGGGGAACATCTACCATGCGAACGGGGGGAGATGACATTGCCCAAGTCTTAGCCTTATTGGGAGTCCAACCTATCTGGGATGGATTGTCTCGCCGAGTAGTTGACTATGAAATCCTGAAACCATCGGTATTAGGAAGACCTCGTGTAGATGTGACGGTACGGGTATCAGGCTTTTTTAGAGACAGTTTACCCAATCTACTACAACTACTTTACAATGCAATCAAAGATGTATCAAGCCTAAACGAAGAGAAAGGCATTAATCCTTTAGCTGAAAAAGTGTTAGAAGATCAGGCATTTTGGCAACAACAAGGATTAACGGAGGAACAGGCAAAATTGAAGGCGTGTTATCGAATTTTTGGCTCAAAACCTGGGGCTTATGGAGCAGGATTACAGGGATTAATTGAAGCACAAAATTGGCATAATGATGAAGATTTAGCCAAAGCTTATATTAATTGGAGTTGTTATGCCTATGATAAAAATGGAGTTGGCCATGGCGTTCCAGAGGTTTTTGCAAGACGATTAAAGCAGTTACAAATTGTCTTACATAATCAAGATAATCGAGAACACGATCTCTTAGATTCGGATGATTATTATCAATTTCAAGGAGGCTTAACGGTTGCCGTAAGAAGCTTAACAGGTAAAAATCCTGAGACTTATTTTGGAGATAATTCTCTTGCAAGTAATCCAAAAATCAGGAAATTAAAAGAAGAAATTGCTAGGGTATATCGTTCCCGTGTTGTTAACCCAAAATGGATTAAAGGAGTGATGAGACATGGTTATAAAGGGGCGTTTGAGATGTCAGCAACGGTAGACTATTTATTTGCTTATGATGCAACAGCAAACTGTGTGGAGGATTTTATGTATCAAGGAGTAGCAGAAGCTTACTTATTTGATGAGACGGTGCAACAGTTTATCCAAGAAAAAAATCCTTGGGCGTTGCGAGATATGGC
>JASJEA010000139.1 GCA_030064935.1 Crocosphaera sp.
AAAAAACAAACTATTGCCGACTTAGAAATTGCTCAAGTCGCTGAATATTGTGGGATGGATGCTTATGGAACATTTTTGTTAGTTAAGCCATTACAAAATGAACTTGAATCAGTTCCCAGTCTCAAAAAGCTATTATTAGAAGTCGAACAACCCTTAGAAGCTGTTTTATCTATTATGGAAGATATTGGTATTATTATTGATACCGAATACTTAGGAAAATTATCAAAACAACTCGAACAAGATTTAATAACTTTAGAACAAAAAGCGTATCAATCAGCCGGAGAAAGCTTTAACCTAGGATCTCCTAAACAATTGGGAGAAATTTTGTTTGAAAAACTACAATTAAATCGTAAAAAATCTAGAAAAACCAAAACAGGTTACTCTACAGATCATGCTACCTTAGAAAAATTAAAAGGGGATCATCCTATTATTGATTATATTTTAGAATATAGAACCTTATCTAAACTAAAATCCACCTATATTGATGCGTTACCCGAATTAGTTGAACAAAAAACAAAGCGAATACATACCAATTTTAATCAATCTGTAACCGCTACAGGCAGACTATCATCCTCTAATCCTAACTTACAAAATATTCCCATTAGAACCAAATTTTCTCGTCAAATAAGACAAGCTTTTATCCCACAACAAAACTGGTTATTAGTAGCGGCTGACTATTCACAAATTGAATTAAGAATTTTAGCCCATTTAAGTCAAGAAACAGTTTTGATAAACGCTTATCAAAATGCAGAAGATGTTCATACTGTAACCGCCAAACTGTTGTTTGAAAAAGACGATATAAGCCCAGAAGAAAGAAATTTAGGTAAAACCATTAATTTTGGGGTAATTTATGGAATGGGGGCACAAAGGTTTGCCAGAGAAGCAGGAGTGTCTGCCACAGAAGGAAAAGAATTTATCAAGAAATATCGTCAAAGATATGCAAAAGTATTCGAGTATTTAGAGCATACAAAAAAAGAAGCGATCGCCCAAGGATATGTGACAACAATTTTAGGAAGGCGACGTTATTTTAAATTTTCAACTGATAGTTTATATCATTTTCGAGGTCATGAGCCCTCTCAAATAGATCTCAATAAATTAAATATCAACTATAGCGATTCCCAACTCTTAAGAGCCGCCGCAAATGCACCTATACAGGGATCTAGTGCAGATATCATTAAAATTGCTATGGTAAAAATGCAAGGAGTTTTAGAGGAATATCAAGCCAATTTATTGCTACAAGTTCATGACGAATTAGTCTTTGAAATTCCTCCTGAAGAATGGCAAGAATTAGGCAATAAAATCAAAAATATCATGGAAAACGCTGTTAAATTAAGCGTACCCTTAGTAGTAGAAATTCATGAAGGTAAAAATTGGATGGAAGCGAAATAATCGTCAACGATCCAAGAAAGATTAGGAAAAAGTCCCGGTTAAGATTAAATTTTTGAGTTGAAAATCAATAAATTTACGAATTCTTCCTACACCATAAACCCTATCCTTAGCAACACTTGATGACTTAGGTGCAAGATATGAGTTAACCGAAAAATGGGCAAGAGGTTGCCAAAGAGTAAGAACCCTTGCTATAATGTTGAATCCGATAGCAATAATAATCATTCTACCTAGTAAACCCCTTCTGGACAAAGACTGTGGCCAATTCAAAGTCTGCACTAAAACGGATTAAAGTAGCTGAACGTAACCGCCTTCGTAACAAAAGCTATAAGTCGGCGGTAAGAACCCTAATGAAGAAATACTTCCAAGCAGTGGAAGAATACGCTGCTGCCCCCACCCCAGAAAATAAAACAGTGGTGGAACAATCTATGTCAGCCGCTTATAGTAAGATCGACAAAGCCGTTAAACGGAGTGTATTGCACCGTAACAATGGTGCCAGAAAAAAAGCCCGTTTAGCCAAAGCCTTAAAAGAAGTGGCCCCTGCTGCCTCATAAGTAAGTATTGTTGGCTCAAACAACCAGGCATATCTACCGCTTGTTAAGCTTCGATGATAGATAACCACCTCTGCCACTAAAATAGATAGAGATGACAGTGGTTATCTTTTGAGGGTAAACCAGAAACAATCCCTAAAAGAGACATTATCGATGAGTAACTGGTATGACCGTAGCAGAGGAGGCGGATGCAACTAATAGACACCCATGTTCATATTAACTTTGATGTGTTTGAGTCTGATCTCGAAGACATCCAAAATCGTTGGCAACAAGCAGAGGTTGTCCATTTGGTGCATTCTTGCGTAGAGCCGGAGGAGTTTGCGAGTATTCAGGGGTTAGCTAATCGCTTAGGAAACTTATCCTTTGCGGTTGGCTTACATCCTCTGGATGCTGACAAATGGACAAAACAGACAGCAAGGGAGATTTATGACTATGCCATCTCAGATGAGCGAGTGGTAGCAATTGGCGAAATGGGGTTAGACTTCTATAAAGCCGATAATCAAGAACAACAACACAAAGTCTTAGAAGAGCAACTCAAAATTGCCCACCAACTGCAAAAACCCGTCATCATCCATTGTCGAGATGCAGCCGAAAGTCTCAAAGCAAGTTTAGAACAATTTTGGCAAACAACTGGACCAGTAACCGGGGTGATGCACTGCTGGGGTGGAACACCAGAAGAAACAAAATGGTTCTTGGATCTAGGATTTTATATTAGTTTTAGTGGAGTTGTCACCTTCAAAAACGCCAAAACCATCCAAGACAGTGCCAAAATAGTTCCCGACGAGCGCCTACTGGTGGAAACAGACTGTCCCTTTTTAGCCCCTGTTCCCAAAAGAGGAAAACGGAACGAACCAGCCAACGTGCGCCATGTAGCCGAATTTTTGGCCAAATTACGCAACGTTCCCTTAGAAACCTTAGCCCAACAAACCACCCAAAATGCCTGTCAACTATTCAATCTCCGTCTAGGGGAGAAACAATGAGAATCTTGTTCTAAACCTCAAAGATAAAGATGGGGGAGAAAGTTCCCTGTGATCTCAGAAAAGAGAGATAAACAGCCCCAAGTGCAGAACCCCCTGAGTTAAACCCTAGTCATTCCTTATAATATTGTAATATTGGCTAATTGCTCAACATGACCAATCTGATCTATAACTATAACCTGCTTCCTGACCTCATTGAAATCCAACATTCAAGTTTCCGTTGGTTTCTCGAAGAAGGATTAATTGAAGAACTCAACAGTTTCTCCCCCATTACCGACTATACAGGAAAATTAGAACTGCACTTTTTAGGAGAAAACTATAAATTAAAAGAGCCCAAATACGACGTTGACGAAGCCAAAAGACGGGATGCAAGTTATTCCGTGCAAATGTACGTTCCCACCCGTCTAATCAACAAAGAAACCGGAGAAATAAAAGAACAAGAAGTCTTTATTGGGGACTTGCCCTTGATGACAGATCGGGGAACCTTTATCATTAACGGTGCAGAACGAGTCATCGTTAATCAAATTGTCCGTTCTCCAGGAGTATACTATAAAGCAGAAACCGACAAAAACGGACGACGAACCTATTCCGCCTCATTAATACCAAACCGAGGGGCTTGGTTAAAATTTGAAACCGATAAAAACGGTTTAGTCTGGGTGAGAATCGATAAAACCCGTAAACTCTCAGCCCAGGTTCTCTTAAAAGCCATTGGCATCAGTGACAACGAAATTTTAGACTCCCTGCGTCATCCCGAATTTTATCAAAGAACCATCGATAAAGAAGGCAATCCCACAGAAGAAGATGCCTTGTTAGAACTGTACCGTAAACTACGGCCAGGGGAACCACCCACCGTGAGCGGAGGACAACAACTGCTAGAATCTCGCTTCTTTGACAGCAAACGCTACGACTTAGGGAGAGTTGGACGCTATAAACTCAATAAAAAATTACGTCTCAACGCCCCAGATGTCACCCGTGTATTGCGTCCAGAAGACATCTTATCGGCGATCGATTACCTAATTAACCTAGAATTTGATATTGGCACCGTAGACGACATCGATCACCTAGGGAACCGTCGGGTGAGATCCGTAGGAGAACTGTTGCAAAACCAAGTCAGAGTGGGCTTAAACCGCTTAGAAAGGATTATTCGCGAAAGAATGACCGTCAGCGAGTCTGATAGTTTAACCCCCGCTTCCCTGGTCAATCCCAAACCCCTAGTAGCCGCCATCAAAGAATTCTTTGGCTCCTCTCAGTTGTCCCAATTTATGGATCAAACCAACCCCCTAGCCGAATTAACCCATAAACGACGGATCTCGGCATTAGGACCAGGGGGACTGACGAGGGAACGGGCCGGCTTTGCCGTACGAGACATTCACCCCTCCCATCATGGTCGGATCTGTCCCGTAGAAACACCAGAAGGGCCCAACGCTGGATTAATTGGCTCCTTAGCAACCTACGCCAGGGTGAACCAATACGGCTTCATTGAAACCCCCTATTATCGCGTGGAAGAAGGTCGAGTGAGACGGGATTTAGACCCAGTGTACCTCACCGCAGATGAAGAAGATGATTTGCGAGTCGCCCCCGGCGATATTAGTACCGATCCAGAAGGGAACATCTTAGGGAATGCCGTTCCCACCCGTTATCGTCAAGAATTTTTCATCACCAGTCCCGATCAAGTGGACTATGTAGCCGTCTCCCCAGTGCAGATCATCTCCGTCGCCACCTCCATGATCCCCTTCTTAGAACACGATGACGCTAACCGCGCCCTGATGGGATCAAATATGCAGCGACAAGCAGTTCCCCTCTTACGCCCCGAACGTCCCCTCGTAGGAACCGGTTTAGAAGCCCAAGCGGCCAGAGACTCCGGTATGGTGATTGTATCGAGAACCGAAGGTATTGTGACTTATGCCGATGCCAATGAGATTCGGGTGAAAGTGACAGGTCCAGAAGGCCATGAAAAAGTTGGACAAGAAATTCACTATAGCCTACAAAAATACCAGCGATCGAACCAAGATACCTGTTTGAATCAAAGGCCCCTGGTTTATGTAGGAGAAGACGTAGTTCCCGGTCAAGTCTTAGCAGATGGCTCTGCCACCGAAGGAGGAGAACTAGCCCTAGGACAAAACATCTTAGTGGCTTATATGCCCTGGGAAGGCTATAACTACGAAGATGCCATTTTAATCAGTGAAAGATTGGTGTACGACGATGTCTATACCAGTATTCACGTCGAAAAATTTGAAATTGAAGCCCGTCAAACCAAACTCGGCCCCGAAGAGATTACCCGTGAAATTCCCAACGTAGGGGAAGATGCCCTGAGAAACCTCGATGAACAAGGTATTATCCGCATTGGGGCCTGGGTAGAAGCAGGGGACATCTTAGTGGGTAAAGTGACCCCCAAAGGAGAATCGGATCAACCCCCAGAAGAAAAACTACTGCGGGCTATTTTCGGAGAAAAAGCACGGGATGTACGGGATAACTCCTTGAGAGTTCCCAACGGGGAAAAAGGCCGGGTAGTTGATGTGCGGGTGTTTACCCGTGAACAAGGAGATGAATTACCCCCAGGGGCAAACATGGTAGTTAGGGTCTATGTTGCCCAAAAACGGAAGATCCAAGTCGGAGACAAAATGGCAGGCCGTCACGGGAATAAAGGAATTATTTCCCGCATTTTACCCATCGAAGATATGCCCTATTTGCCTGATGGTCGTCCCATGGATATTGTTCTCAACCCTCTGGGAGTACCCTCACGGATGAACGTGGGACAGGTGTTTGAATGTCTATTGGGTTGGGCCGGAGAAAACTTAGGGGTACGATTCAAGATCACACCCTTTGATGAGATGTATGGGGAAGAATCCTCCCGTAAAACGGTTCACGGCCTCTTGGATAAAGCGTCTAAAAAGCCAAGAAAAGACTGGGTTTATAATCCAGAGCATCCTGGGAAGATTGATGTCTATGATGGTCGAACAGGGGAAAAATTTGATCGTCCCGTTACCGTAGGGGAAGCCTATATGTTGAAACTGGTTCACCTGGTGGATGATAAGATTCACGCCCGTTCCACAGGACCTTATTCCTTAGTAACGCAACAACCTCTTGGTGGTAAAGCCCAACAAGGAGGACAAAGATTTGGAGAAATGGAAGTATGGGCATTAGAAGCCTACGGCGCAGCTTATACCCTGCAAGAACTCCTAACCGTCAAATCTGACGATATGCAGGGACGAAACGAAGCCCTCAACGCCATCGTCAAAGGGAAACCCATTCCCCGCCCTGGAACCCCAGAATCTTTCAAAGTATTAATGCGAGAATTACAATCCTTGGGGTTAGATATTGCCGTCCATAAAGTAGAAACCGCCGATGACGGAACCAGTCGCGATGTGGAAGTGGATTTAATGCTCGATACTCAACGTCGCGCTCCCAACCGGCCCACCTACGAATCTTTAACCAGCGAGGATCTCGAAGAAGAAGAAGTTTAAACACTCAACGGTTAGCCCTGAATAATTAATAGTTAATACGGGAGCTTGAAAGAGCAAAGATGAACCATTAACTATTAATTATCCATTTTTCATTGTTAATTATCAATTACCAACCGAAATGACATTCTATAACCAAATTGTTGACAAAGGCCGTTTAAAAAAATTAGTCGCTTGGGCTTATCGCAATTATGGCGCAGCCCGCAGTTCTCAAGTGGCTGATAACCTCAAAGATTTAGGGTTTCGTTATGCCACAAGGGCTGGGGTTTCCATTAGCATTGATGATTTAACAGTTCCCCCCAGCAAACGGGGAATGCTCGATAGTGCCGAAAAAGAAATTAATACCACAGAAGCCAAATACGCCCGTGGAGAAATTACGGAAGTCGAACGATTTCAAAAAGTAATTGATACCTGGAATAGTACCTCAGAAGAATTAAAAGAAGAGGTGATTCGTAACTTCCGCGCTACCGATCCCCTAAACTCCGTCTATATGATGGCATTTTCCGGAGCAAGGGGAAACATGAGTCAGGTACGTCAGTTAGTAGGAATGCGCGGCTTAATGGCTGATCCCCAAGGACAAATTATTGACCAACCCATTAAAACCAACTTCCGTGAAGGATTAACCGTCACAGAATACGTCATTTCCTCCTATGGTGCGCGCAAAGGATTAGTTGATACCGCCCTACGTACCGCCGACTCTGGGTATTTAACCCGACGGTTAGTGGATGTGTCCCAAGATGTGATCGTCAGAGAAGTAGACTGTGGCACCCGTCGCGGCCTAAAAGTCACCGCCATGAAAGACGGCGAACGGGTGAAAATAGCCCTCGGCGATCGCCTTTTAGGAAGGGTGTTGGCAGAAGAGGTGAAAGTGGGAGATGAAGTCATTGCCTCACGGAATCAATCCATTGATGAAGCCTTAGCCGCCAAAATTGGTAAATCGGTAGAATCCGTCGTCGTGCGATCGCCCTTAACTTGTGAGGCGGCCCGCTCCGTATGTCAAAGTTGCTATGGTTGGAGTCTAGCAACCGGTCGAGCGGTGGATCTGGGCGAAGCAGTAGGTATTATTGCTGCACAGTCCATCGGGGAACCCGGAACCCAATTAACCATGAGAACCTTCCATACAGGAGGGGTATTCACGGGAGAAGTGGCTGAACAAATCAAAGCCCCGGACCAAGGCACAGTCAAATGGGGTAAAGGGTTAAGTACCCGTAAAGTGAGAACCCGTCATGGAGAAGACGCGTTTCAAGTGGAACTGGCAGGAGACTTAATTTGGAGTCCATCGGGCAGTGGCAAGAAAACCACTTATTCGGTTACACCGGGTTCTGTCATTTTTGCGGCTGACGGGGATAACGTCGAAAAAGATCAGATGTTGGCGGAAGTAACCGCCGCTAAATCAACCCGTTCCACAGAAAGGGCAACCAAAGACGTATCCACTGATTTAGCAGGAGAAGTCTTCTTTGCGAACCTGATTGCAGAAGAAAAAACCGATCGCCAAGGTAATACAACCCACATTGCCCAACGGGGGGGACTCGTTTGGGTGTTGTCAGGGGAAGTCTATAACCTTCCTCCAGGGGCAGAACCGGTGGTTTCCAATGAAGATGAGGTATCCCAAGGAACCGTCTTAGCAGAAACCAAATTGGTATCCGTCAATGGTGGCGTAGTTCGTTATCAACCCCAAAGCCGTGAAATCGATATTATTACCGCTTCCGTGTTGTTAGATCAAGCAGAAGTGCGTAAAGAAAGCAGTGGCGGCCACGAACAGTATGTGATTTATACAGCCGATAGTCAACGCTTTTTACTCAAAGCGACTCCCGAAACCAAGGTGCAAAACCACGCCATCATCGCCGAATTAATTGATGATCGCTACCAGACAGCAACAGGGGGAATGTTGCGCTACGGTGGCATTGAAGTGTCCAAAGGGACGCGAAAAACCGGTTATGAAGTGGTGCAGGGGGGAACCCTACTCTGGGTTCCCGAAGAAACCCACGAAGTAAATAAAGACATCTCCTTATTAGCAGTAGAAGATGGGCAATATGTTGAAGCCGGGACAGAAGTGGTTAAAGATATCTTCTGTCAGTCATCCGGGGCCATCGAAGTGGTGCAAAAGAATGATATTCTCCGAGAAATCATTATTAAGCCTGGAGAGTTTCATCTCGATGTTGATCCCGATGAAGTGTCTTATAAAAATGAAGACCTTATCCCCCCAGGAACCGAAATTTTGCCAGGGGTAGTAACCACCGATCTCCGTCAAGTGGAATGGATCGAAAGTACCGAAGGAATGGGCTTATTATTGCGCCCTGTAGAAGAGTATCCCGTTAGCAACGAACCCGCCGCCCCCTCCCAAGGTTCCATCAATGAAGAAGAAGTGGGAAGGACCATTGAACTGCGATCGGTACAACGACTCTTTTATAAAGACGGGGAACGAGTCAAGTCTGTAGATGGGATTCCCCTCCTCAGTACCCAATTAGTGCTAGAAATTGAAACGGGCTCAGAACAAACTGCTGCTAACTTAGCGGCAGATATTGAGCTCAAAAATGATGAAGAGGAAGATTGTCAACGGTTACAGTTAGTGATCTTAGAATCATTGATTTTACGTCGGGATCTCGATAATGATCCCCACGGTGGCACCATCAAAACCAGTGTTTTAGTTAAGGATGGGGATCAAATTACCCCTGAAGCGGTGGTAGCCAAAACCGAAATTCAATGTAAAGAAGAGGGACAGGTTCGGGGGATTAAAAGTGGCCAAGAGGCTGTCCGTCGCGTTCTCGTTGTCCGAGATGAAGACGTGGAAATCCTTACCCTGCAAGAGAAGCCCACAGTGAGCAAAGACGATCTAATTGTAGCGGGAACCGAATTAGCACCAGGGGTGAAGGCTACTGATTCAGGAATGGTGGTTGCTGTCAAGCAAGGGGATCAAGGGTACGAAATTAAGTTACGTCTGGCCCGCCCCTATCGGGTATCCGCCGGGGCAATTTTACATATTGCTGATGGGGATCTTGTACAACGGGGGGATAATCTGGTGTTGCTAGTGTATGAACGGGCAAAAACTGGAGATATTATCCAAGGTTTACCGAGAATTGAGGAATTGTTGGAAGCCCGTAAGCCGAAAGAAGCGTGTATTCTTGCTCGCAAGCCAGGGGTTTGTCAGGTGGAATATTTGGAAGATGAAAGTGTGGATGTTAAAGTCATTGAAGATGACGGCACGGTTAGTGAATATCCCATTCTCCTCAATCAAAATGTCATTGTTTCTGATAATCAACGAGTGGAAGTGGGGGATCATTTAACCGATGGTCCAGCTAACCCTCATGAGTTGTTGGAAGTATTTTTTGACTACTATGTGGACAAGATTGGTGTCTATGAAGCGGCTTTAATCGGCTTACAGGCAGCACAAAAATTCTTAGTGGATCAAGTACAAACGGTGTATCAATCTCAAGGGATTGATATTTCTGATAAACACATTGAAGTGATTGTGCGTCAGATGACTGCTAAGGTTCGGGTAGACGATGGCGGGGATACCACCATGTTACCAGGAGAATTAGTTGAATTACGCCAAATTGAGCAGGTGAATGAAGCGATGGCTATTACAGGAGGTGCGCCGGCACGCTACACTCCCGTATTGTTAGGGATAACCAAAGCTTCTTTGAATACAGATAGTTTCATTAGTGCAGCCTCTTTCCAAGAAACCACCCGTGTCTTAACCGAAGCAGCCATTGAAGGTAAGTCTGACTGGTTACGGGGCTTAAAAGAGAACGTGATTATCGGTCGTTTAATTCCTGCCGGAACCGGGTTTAATGCCCACGAAGAGATGGTTATGGGAGGAGGCTTAGGCAACGGAGAGGATAGTCTCAACAATCGCTATGGACAAGAGACAGAAGCAGACACGAAAAAGAAGAGCAAAAAACGTCCCAATCGAGTTATTAAAGGGACTTTAGATGAGGTGGATGAGAATATGATCCTAGATGATAATATTGCTCGCGCCTACACCGAAGCCGATCCCCCTTGGGAGGTTGAGTCTGATGATGCTGGAGATGAAGATTAATTATCTCTAACATCAGATTATGTTTATAGTGGGCTATGGGGTAAATATTTCAAAATAAACACTTACCCCATAGCCCACTTTGCAGATTGTATTGTTAATTTTTTAGAGAATTAACTTTCTTGTTCTTGCAGTCGGCTAATAGCAATTAAAATGTCTTCCAAACCATTGTTATAATCGTGGCGAAAATCGGCATATCGTTTTGTCTTTAGTAAAGCTGGTATTTCACAATCTTGTAAAAGAACTGGAAGAACTTGAATTGTTCGTTTTTGAACTTCATCCCAATATTTAGTTTGCCATTCCCTTTTTACCCACTGAGAGTTAACTGAATGTTCTGATAAAAGTACAATAACAAAATCAGCTTTTGCGACTCCTTCAGATATTTTTTGAGGGATACATTCTCCAACAGTTATATCCCATTGATCAAGCCAAGGAGTATGTCCAGCATTTTTCAAATCAGTTGATATCCAGACTGCCACCTGCTTATCCCTAGAAGAATGGGATATAAATACTTTTGCCCCATTTTGGTTATTTGAATATCTTGCCTTTATCATTCTATCAACTAAAATAGAATCTACATAATGTAATTCTGCCCAATAATCCAACTGTTCATCTTCATCTAAAATTAAACTAGGACTATCAATGGGTTTAAATCCACCACATAATCTATATAAATCCTCTCTTCGTTTCATCAAGTCATCTGTCTTCACATCATTCAAATTATTTATTACTTGCTATAGTATAGCTAAACAAATATTCGTTATGTTCAAGATAAATGGGAAAAAATACTGTACAAATATCCAATTGAGGACAAAATAACATAGCCAATTGCCACCTTAATCGCCAAGGACAATTGGCTATAATTTGCCATAATTTGCCATTCTTTATTTAGTGGATATCAGTTCATTCGAGGGAAAAAAGATGAACTTTTTCGCCAAATTTTACAAGAAATTCACAAAACCGAGGGCAAGGTAAGTCTCGCTTCAACAAAGTTCCATGTAGTAGAAGCCCTAACCCTCAATGTTCATCTTCAGCAATGATTACGATAACGAAAAATTCTCCTTCTGAGTCTTTTTAACGAATCGTTGGGGGAATTTCCACGACGGGACGATTTAAAGCGATCGTTAATGCCTCATTGTCACCGTTAGTTTGGGCATAGCGGGGAGATAACCCATCTTGTAAGCAAACATGGACAACCGCCCCAACAATGACCGCAGCAACGCCTAGCCCACTGGCAACCAAGCCCCGCTTTTTAGAATCTTGACGATCAATTGCGTCAAAAACTCCTTGAGATAAAACCTCTGACGACACAGAGCTTTCTGGAATGGGAATAGTGGGAACTTCCCGTTGAACACGCAAAAGTTGCTTATATAATTGATGGAACTCAGGATCACTATCAAGCCATTCCTGGACTTGTTTACGTTCTTGGGCTGTTACTTCCCCATCCATATAGGCACTCAACAACTCAAAACGCTCAAACTGATTATCCATATCACTGAAATCAATGGGCGAAGGCCCTTGGTTATGTTCAAAATCAGACATCATGATTAACCTCTCCTAGATCCTTAAAGCCATGATCTTTGGCTGCGGAGACGGATGCTAACGATAGCACAGTCATGACACCCCTCACGGACGACAACTTAGGATAATAATCATCCCAACTAATCGATATATTTCTGTAAAACAGTTTGTAGTTTTGCTCTAGCCCTAGCAATACGGGATTTAACAGTACCCAAAGAAACCCCAGTCATTTCCGCGATTTCTTCGTAAGCTAACCCTTCAATCTCTCGTAAAACGATGGTTGTGCGAAAGGCTTCAGGTAAATCAGCGATCGCAACTTTGAGACGATCATAAAACTCACGAGTTGCCAGATTGTCGTCAGGACTTGGATAGTCTGAAACAATATCCCATTCAATTTCCCCATCGTCCACGCGACGAGGTGCGTCTAAAGAGATAGGATGACTAACCCGCTTACGTTTACGCAGTTCATCATAAAACAGATTGGTGGCAATTCGACTTAACCAACCGCGAAACTTTACAGGTTCGTTAAGACGCTTAATATTTCGGTAAACACGAATCCATACCTCTTGTGCTAGATCTGCGCGATCTTGCCAGTCAGGGGCTAAATGATAGAGGATTCTATCCACATGGGACTGATAACGATTTAACAGTTCCGCAAAAGCCATACGATCGGGTTTAGACCCCTCCTGACAACGGACAATCAGATCATAGTTAGAGAGTTTTTCCGGGGACACCTTTAGGGTGTCTTGCGATGGACCAACTAGTCTGGGTGCTGTAATTGATTGACTCATAAATTTGCCCAACGTACAGTTCTCCTCACGTCAGCCCTCCTAGACGTGGCAATTTAGATAAGAGTTCCCCTGATTTTGATTTTTTTATCAGCTTTCTGCTCAAAGGTGCTGACAGAGGGCGGGGGATGATATAGCATTTCCTATATTTTTGAGGTAGAAAATTTTTGATTTTTGGGCGTTCGGAGTTCCGAAGTTCGGGGAGAAGAAGTGAGTTTACCTCATCAGAGTGAGAAAAACTACAGTCTATTCGGATCTGCATCATTTTTTTACTGGAGCAAGCAGGGTTTTCTGAGATCAAGCAAGTTTATTTTGAAAGGGATTGTTAGGAACAACTGACTTTGCTAAACACAAGAAAAATTCCATTTATGTTACGGCAATTAAAAATACTTAGCTCATCCTTTCACTGAAAAGGTTAAACAATTAGGGCCAGGCTTTAAACCTAGATTATGAGTTTAAAGCCTCGCTCTTTTTTAAAGATTGTATAAAGTTAATTAGCTCTTTTTTGAAGATTGAGTAAATGTTAGACAACTAAGTATATTATGCGTATAATTATGGAGAATCTAAAATATAATATGAATGTCATCCGCATTATTATCCATCTTCTTTATAGTCTGACAATTATTATAAAGATGCTTTAATTTTGAGGTTTAGACTGTCATGAAAGGGTTATTTTCGTTATTTTATATTTTGAGGATTACATCATGAATCATAGCTTAGAAGATAAGGCTAAAACCTACATCAATGTTATGGAGGATTTAGTAGATCAAGAAATTAAAAAACAATTAGAATTTTATCCAAAAAATCTGAAAAACTATATCAATGAAATTGAAGTTGCAACTTATGCACTCAATCGTTTACCTAGTTTATATGCTTCAAGCATTCTGGGAAAAGAAAAGCAAAAGCGCATCGCAAATAAACAATATCAGTCTCAGATACATTTAGCTGTTCGTCAGGCATTCGCAGCTATTCAAAGAGATCCTTTAAGAAAATCGAACCCTATTTTATGCGAGAAAATGGTTCAGAATGAACAAGCAAAGACGATGTTAAAAAAATCAGAGATAATTCTTAAAAAATCAGGTGTGATTAGCCCTTATCAAAATCTTTCTTGGGACAATTTATACCGTGTCATTCGGGGGCTGCTTACTTAAATAAAATATAATGCTCATCAAACAGAGTACAGGGAAATTTAATTATTATACAACCGAATAAAATAAGTTTTGTAACCCATGAATAGGTTACGAAAAAATCTAAATTTTTTCAGAGGCGATTGCGTTTACTTTTTCTCAAAAGACGCAATCGCCTTGATGATTTTGAATAAGCTTCTTTTGATTATATTTTTAAGAATTACAATTCAATGGATTTATTAAAGATTTTCTTAATTGAAAGCAAGACAGATAAATGTTAGGTTCAAAAGTGGGTACAGAGAAACACAAAATAGGAGCTTAAGTGTTATTGCTCATTTTTTCTTTAATGGAAATCATCAAACCTCTGCTTATTCCTTTCTGTTTTATAACGGCTTGGGTTTTTATATTATCATTGGTTGTCAGTTTAGGGCTCATGGTTGTCGATGTTATCAATAGGGCTAAAACAATGCACCAAATACCTTGTAGTAACTGTCAATATTTCACTAATGATTATCGCTTAAAATGTTCTGTCAATCCTTTTCAAGCTAGTACAGAAGCAGCCATTAGTTGTCAAGATTATCAGGTAAAAGAAAATTATTCATGAAAATTGGAATCATTGGCTTAGGATTGATAGGAGGTTCCCTAGGATTTGATTTACGGGATTGCGGACATACTGTTTATGGTGTTTCTAGAAAAGAAAGCACCTGTCAAAGAGCAATAGAAAGGGGTCTTGTTGATGAAGCAAATATGAATTTTGAATCTTTAAAAACTGTTGATATAGTTTTTATTTGTACCCCAATTAATAAAATTTATTCGACTGTTAAAAATATAATTAATGATTTAAGCCCAAACACTATTATTACAGATGTGGGTTCAGTGAAAACTCCCATAGTAGAGCAGTGCGAACAATTATGGGATAATTTTGTTGGTGGTCATCCCATGGCAGGAACGGCTGAGCAAGGAATAGAAGCAGGACAAAAAAACTTATTTAAAAATGCCCCTTACGTGATTACCCCTACAGAAAAAACACCCAAAAATAGCATCAAAATCCTAGAAAATTTAGCACAGTCTCTCAACTCAACCGTTTATATTTGTTCCCCAGAAGAACACGATCAGGCTGTTGCCTGGATATCCCATTTACCAGTGATGATCAGTGCTAGTTTAATTGCATCTTGTTTAGGGGAAATTGATAGAAACGTCCTCATCTTAGCCCAACAATTTGCCAGTTCTGGATTTAAAGATACCAGTCGTGTCGGAGGAGGAAACCCCCAATTAGGGGTCATGATGGCTGAATATAATCAAAAAGCCTTATTGGCGGCGTTACAAGCTTATCGTCAACAATTAGAGCAGGTTATTGAAAAAATTGAGGAAAAACAATGGCAGTCTCTAGAACGATTATTGACAAAGACACAAGCAGAGCGATCACGGTTTATTCATTAAGGATTGATAGAACAATTATCATTTTTTTCCAAAAATGTCTGTGAAAATACTGAATTGCGTATATAATCAAGACAATTTTGAAACTCCGTGAAACCAATGAAAAATCATACCGGTATTAACCCATCCCAAAAAATCTTTATGAATGTCAGCCTAATTCTCTTCGGAATATGTGCCAATGGAACCTTTTTCACCGTCATCGTTACCCTGTTATTAGGAAGCGTTGCCTTAACATGGTTAAGACATCAACAAGGGAATTTCGCTTTAAATGTAGCACAAACAGACAAGGGAGCCGAAAAACTACCTGTGAGTCGTTCTTAAGTTTATTTACCGTTCTCAACCACCCCTGTTTGTTCAGATTATTAGCTAAAAATGAGCTCTGCGATAACTGCCCCAAAGCAAAGACATTAAGTAAGGAACGCAGATCACCCATATATTGTTAAACTTAATAAAGAATCTAAAAATGTTAACTATCTATATAAAATTATGGGTCGCGTTGGGGTCTTATTGCTAAATTTAGGGGGTCCAGAACAACTAGAGGATGTTCGCCCTTTCCTGTTTAATCTATTTTCTGATCCAGAAATCATCCGTTTACCCTTTCCTTGGCTACAAAAGCCCTTGGCTTGGTTTATTTCTACGGCAAGAACCAATACATCCCAAGACAATTATCGTCAAATTGGGGGCGGTTCCCCTTTAAGAAAGATTACGGAAGCACAAGGGGAGGCCCTCGAACAGCAACTTGCACAACTAGGTCAACAAGCGAATATTTATATTGGGATGCGCTATTGGTATCCTTTTACTGAAGAAGCTATTGCTCGTATCAAACGCGATCGTCTACAACAGTTAGTAATCCTCCCTCTCTATCCTCAATTTTCCATTAGTACCAGTGGTTCTAGCTTTCGGGTACTTGAAGAAATGTGGAGAGCAGACCCCATCTTAAGACAGATTGAATATACTTTAATCCCTTCATGGTACGATCATCCAAGCTATTTAGAAGCCATGGCTGATCTGATTGCCCAAGAATTAGATAAGTGTCCTAACCCTGATCAAGTTCATATCTTTTTCAGTGCCCACGGGGTTCCTCAAAGCTATGTTGAAGAGGCAGGTGATCCCTATCAAGCAGAAATTGAGGCTTGCACCCGCTTGATCATGAAAACCTTGAACCGTCCTAACCCTCATACTCTAGCGTATCAAAGTCGAGTCGGTCCTGTTGAATGGTTAAAACCCTACACAGAAGATGCACTCCAAGAGTTGGGAGAACAAGGTGTCAAAGACTTATTAGTGGTTCCCATTAGTTTTGTTTCTGAACATATCGAAACCCTCCAAGAAATCGATATCGAATATCGGGAAGTTGCTGAGGAGGCGGGTATTACTAATTTTCTCAGAGTTCCTGCTTTAAATACCCATCCCCTATTTATTGAAGCATTAACCAACTTAGTAACCCATTCTTTACAAGAGCCTCCCGTTACTTTCGACTCGGTTACTCATCCTAAGAAGAACATGAAAATGTACCCTCAAGAACGTTGGCAATGGGGTATGACTACGGCGGCTGAAGTTTGGAATGGAAGATTAGCAATGATTGGTTTTTTGGCTTTGTTAATTGAAGTGATTAGTGGTCACGGTCCCCTACATTATGTAGGTCTTTTATAGTAGAAAGCAAAAGGAAAATCAACTGCTATTATCAAACTAAGTAAGGATTATTGTTTATCTAACAATGATCTTAACTTCTTTGATAACTTCTTCAAGAATAATGTTGCCATCTTGAGTTGAGTTAAATCCTTAATATCTCCTACAAGTTGCGGCTTATGGTCAAAAAATAGGTTAATCTCCCCTAAAATAACTCCTAAACGTTGAATAATATTATCACTGCGATACTCTGCTAAAACTTGAGGTGATAAGCTTAACGGCTGAGATGAGTGAAGGGCATTTAAAATACGCTTAACATCATATTCTGTTGAATATCCGGCAATTTTATAACAATTAAACCCTGGATCTAAATAATCCGAAAGTCCCCCATTGATACTAGAAAAAACTTGACATCCAGAGGCTAGGGCTTCCATCGGTTGCAGCCCAAAGCCTTCACTAACTCGTTGTTGTGCCCAATATTCGGCTGAGTCATACAGATAAACTTTAGACCGATTAAAAAGTTTCGATAAGTCATCAACAAAATGATTGATAACCACTAGATTACACTGTTTTCCTAGGGACGGAATTAACTGTTTTAATAAATAATCTGATGATTTTCTTGCCTGTACTAAAACGTCAATATCTCGTTCTAAATTTAAGTTATTAAACTCCTG
Source organism: Crocosphaera sp. (assembly GCA_030064935.1). Classification (GTDB taxonomy): domain Bacteria; phylum Cyanobacteriota; class Cyanobacteriia; order Cyanobacteriales; family Microcystaceae; genus Crocosphaera. The sequence goes on from JASJEA010000139.1 coordinate 17,585, forward strand.
AGAAATATGATTGGGTAAGTAATAAATTAAAGCATTAGGGGCTTTTTGTCCCCAATACCCCATGCTATTACGACTAACAGTTATAATCGGAATGCTAGAAGGTAATTTAAACCCGTAGCCTGTACTATGAGCATGGTAAACCATATTATAGCCCTTGAGTTTTTTAGCTAATTTAGGAACATCAAAGCCCCAGCTAATGACAAAAATCATGTTGTCTAAATTGTCTTGTTTTAAAATATCATCTAAAAAAAGATGATTGCTTTCTTGCTGACGATAGGTAACGACTTGAGAGGGACAAACCTGTTTCGCTAATTCAAAGGTTTTTAATTCCGCAAAAAGTCCACCACAAGCAAACTTTTTTGTGGTTCCAGGTACTAAGAAATATAATGTTCTCATATTTAATCTATCCTATTTATAAATTATATCTATGAGAGCAATTTATCCATAACCCTCATAATAATTATAATTTATCAAGTTTACTGAGCAATGCCAAGCTATTAAAATTTAATTGAAAATAAAGGAGCTTTTGATTTATAATGAAGGACATAAAAATTAACTGTAATAACAAAAGAAAAGCTTATGACTATCTGGGTAAATGAACAAATAGATCCCTGTGGAATTATTTACGCCTGTATCGCTTGTTGTGATCAAAAAGCAGCAGAAGATTGTCATCAAAATTGGCTAACAAACCTTACAGACGCTCAAAAAAAACAAGGCTGGATTGCCTGTTTAAGAACCGTTGACTCTTGGGAGCAGGTTCCTGTAAATGCCCTTAAGTTAAGTGTCTAATACTCTCTAAATCGCCTCCAAGTTAAAAATATGGCAGTACAATAAGAGAAGAAGAACTCTTTTTTGAATGATGCCATTACCCTTGAAAACCATCATCAGATTTCTTAATCCCTTACAATTTAGTAGAGGTACTATTCCTCCCAAAAGGTATAACACTTTTGAAGGAGTTTTTAAGCCCACATTACTGACCATTTTAGGGGCAATCATGTACCTTAGAATAGGTTGGGTTGTTGGTAATTCAGGACTATGGGGAGGCTTATTAGTTGTCTTATTATCTGTCAGTATCACCTTAGCGACAGGACTTTCTATTGCTTCTATTGCCACCAATACTCGTCTGGGAGAAGGGGGCCCTTATGCCATGATTTCTAAGTCTTTAGGATTAGAAATAGGAGGCAGTGTAGGGGTTCCTTTATTTGTTTCCCAAGCCTTAGCTGTTGCTATGTATATTTTTGGATTTAGGGAAGGGGTATTATTTTTATTAGGGGATGGTTATCCTTTTTTGAATAATCATTTTTTTTTGATTGATTTAACTGCTTTTATTATTATTTTTTTGATTGCTTATATTAGTGCTGATGTTGCTTTTCGTGTTCAATATTTAGTTCTAATCTTAATTGTTTTATCTTTAATTTCTATTTTTTCTAGTCCCATTACTTTTCAAACCTCTTTTTTAGCAAAACCTTGGGGACAAGCCTCTAATGTTAGTTTTTGGGGGGTTTTTGCTGTATTTTTCCCTGCAACGACTGGTATTATGTCAGGGGTTAATATGTCAGGAGAACTTAAAAATAGCCGTCAAAATATTCCTTTGGGAACCTTATCAGCCATTATTTTAAGTACCTTTATTTATCTGGTTTTGTGTTGCTGGGTATCTCGTGCAGCTTCTTCCAACGAATTAATTGATAATTATACTATTTTGGTAGAAAAAGCCCGTTTCCCAAACCTAGTATTAATGGGACTTTTAGCAGCCACTTTTAGTGCAGCTTTATCCTCTCTAGTCGGTGCACCTCGCATTCTTATGGCCTTAGCTAAAGATGGGGTAATTCCTTGGGGAAAATGTTTAGCCAAACGTGCTATAAATGGGGAACCTCGTCGTGCTTTATTGGCCAGTTCAATCATTGTTTTGATTGCTTTATTATTACAGGATTTAAATGCGATCGCTCCTTTAATTACCCTATTTTTCCTCTTAACTTATGCCACTATTAACCTTGTAGTCTTAGTAGAATCTAGCTTAGGATTGATGAATTTTCGCCCAACATTTAAAGTTCCCCTGATTATTCCTTTATATGGGATTGTGGGCTGCATTTTAGCTATGTTGGTCATTCGGCCTGTCCTAAGTTTATTGGCTATTACGATTGTTTTGGCTATTTATTTACGCTTAGTTAGTCTCCCTAAAAAAATACGGTCTACTGATGTCAGAAGTGGAATTTTTGCAGCCATTGCCCAGTGGTCCGCAATGAAGGTTATTCAATTAGATTTAACCAATGTTAGGGCTTGGAAACCTACCTTTTTGGTTCCTATAGAAGACGGTTCTCAACTATTAGGAGAATTTCGGCTTTTGCTAGATTTATCCCAACCAGAAGGATTTCTACAATTGTTGGGAATTTCTCAACCAAATAATGTTACTAATTTATCCTTAGAGCTTCAAGAATTAGCCAGTTCTTTTCGTCATCATAACCTATTAACGACAATTTCGGTGATGAAAGTTGAGCAAGAAAATCAGGGTATTATTACTGCATTACAAGCATTACAAAGTGCCTTTTTTCGTCCCAATATTCTCTTTATTCGCTTTTCTTATAAATCAAAGCATTGGGATGAATTATTACCTGTTTTTGACGAAGCAAAACATCTACAAGTTGGTGTCATGTTGTTAGGTTTACATCCCACTGCTGGCTTAGGAAGAATGGAAGTGATTAACCTTTGGATTCGCCCTCAATTAGAAGATTTACCCCTAATTGAACGCTTAGAAAAAGGTAACATGGATTTAGCAATTTTAATGGCTTTAAGGTTATTGAAAGCTTGGAAAGCACATTTGAATATTATTTCTGTCATTTCTCAAGACGAAGACAGAGAAGCAGCGAAAAATTATATCAATAGTTTACGGGATTTATGTCGTATTCCTAGCACGGCTCAAACTATCATCATTGTGGGAGAATTTATGGACTGTATTCTAAAAACTCCACAAGGAGATATGGATTTTATTGGCCTACAATCTACTCCTGATTTTCAATTCGTGCAAAATATGATCAATTTAACTGGTTCTTCTTGTTTATTTATTAGTGATTCGGGAAGTGAAAGTGCTTTGGCTTAGGCTGTCTATTTTCCTACTCAAAATCTTATCTGAACAATAGATAACAGGTTATTTTGATATTCATTCTCCTAAACTAATAGTTTGCCATCGTTTTTGATTGGGATAAGGATTGCGCCGATTTGCAGCTAAAGGATCATAAAAGACAGATTTGAGATCAGATTTTATCGAAAAAAAGGGTTCCAAGTCTCCAACTTGAGGGGGAGGTAATTCTAAATTCTAAATTCTCATTGACTTGGTTAATTCTCCCCTGACTCCTAACTCCCGACTCATTAGGGAAAAAACTTGTTTGCTATACAAATTGAAAGAAATGATAGAATGAAGTGGAATCTTCCCAAGCGAATTCAAGTTCTGACAATGCTCTTAAACTATAATCCCCGTCATTGTTTACCCTCTGCTGAAGATTTACCAGACTCTGATGATACTCCTGTGGATAACGAATTACAAGACTTAATCCCCCATGTTCTCAAAGATATTTTAGCCTTAATTTGGGAAGAGAGAATGGACTGGTATTTTGGGGTAGATATGGGAATTTATTATGACCCCAAAAATCCTACAGATGTCATCGTTCCGGATGGGTTTTTAAGTATTGGAGTGCCTCGTATTATTGATTCAGATTTGAGGTTATCTTATGTATTATGGGATGAACTTGTGATCCCCACAATGATTTTAGAAGTTGTGTCTCAAACTAGAAGAGGAGAATATACTCAAAAGAAAGAAGATTATGCCAAAATGGGAATCTTATATTATGTTATTTATAACCCTTTAAGAAAAAGAAAACCCCGTTTAGAAGTATATAAATTAGAAAATGGAGAGTATAAATTATTAGCAGGAGAACCGGTTTGGTTAGCAGAAATTAATTTAGGAATAGGAAGAGAAATTGGGACTTATCAAGGCGTAGAAAGAGAGTGGTTATATTGGTATGATCAACAAAAGCAACGGTATTTAACATCTCAAGAAAAGGCGAGAGAATCTCAAAAAGAAGCTTTACAAGCTCAAAAAGAAGCTTTACAAGCTCAAGAAAGAGCAAAACTACTAGAAGAAAGACTTAGAAAATTAGGGGTTGATCCTAATGAATTATAAAATAGTGGGGCAGGTAGTACATTAGCCTACCCGTTCAAACAACTAGAGATTAACTTTGTTTTTTGCTATACAAAGAGAGAAAAATGGTTCAACAATAATCTATTCCCTCCCGATTTTTTTAAGAGCTATTTTATACTATCCATCAGCTATTTAATCTCTTTCTTCTCTGATTTTTGCTCCTTGACATTATTTTATATCACAAGCCGTAATAGTTCTCTAACCTGAGTTCGATATAGGGCAATTTGGAGACAACTTACTCAAATCAGGAGTCTCAAACCCTCATTGTCTCCTTTAAAAAAGAATAACCCCGAACTCCTAACACCGAACTCACGTCTGTAGTGTTATAATCAAACTGTACAGTCTAGTCCAATTGAGGAAGTGTGGTGCAACGTCATGGGACAAGCAATAGAGTTTAAAAAAACGTTACTTTCTAAAAAAGGGAAACCTTGGGTGATTGGTGTTTCTCTGCTGGGTATTGTCTTGATGGGAGTCACAGTAGTTTATGTTCTCAGAATGAATCCTACTGAGTCTCAAACTCCTCAAACCACATCACAAGTTAACCCACCGAAAATAAAAGCTATTTCTGCGTTAGGAAGACTCGAACCCTTGGGGGAAGTAATCAATTTAGCCCCACCTCCCACGCAAGGGGGAGCAAAAATAGAACAATTATTGGTTAAGGAAGGGGAGCGGGTAAAAAGAGGACAAACCCTTGCTATTTTAGATAATATTGACCGCAAAAAAGCAGCTTTTAACGCAGCCAAAGGAGAAGTAAATGTTGCCCAAGCGAACTTAGAGATTGTCAAAGCAGGAGCTAAACTCGGAGAAATTCAAGCACAAGAAGCTACCATTAAACAATTACAAGAAGAGTTGGCTGGAGAACTTACCACAAATGAAGCCCCTTTCATTGCTTCAGAAGAATTATTAGGAACCTTATTAATTTATC
>JASJEA010000140.1 GCA_030064935.1 Crocosphaera sp.
GGGGAATGGGGAATGGGGAATGGGGAATTCTCCATTCTTAATTGGTCTCCATATCTCCTCATCTCAAGGAGTGCAGTCTGTCAATTAATCGATCTTGAACTGACTGATATTGGTTTGTAATTCATCAGAGGTGTCTTCTAGTTCCTTAAATGAATCAGAAATCTGAGCCGTTTCTTGGGAAGTCTCCTCAGAGATGGCCGAAACATTAGCCATGACTTGGGTAACAATCTGGAATTGCTGAGTTTGATTGGCAGAAGTGTGACTAATTTCGGCTACCAATTCTTTAATATCGTTGGTGGCACTCACAATGGCACTAAGACTCTGCTGGGTTTCTCTGACAAGATTGGTTCCATTGACTACTTGAGCAAGTCCGATTTCCATAGCTTCGGTTACATCATTGGTTCCTGTGCGAATTTCATCCACTAAGCGACTAATTTCCGTCGTTGCATTAGCTGACTGATGGGCAAGAGAACGAACTTCATCAGCAACCACACTAAATCCTTTACCCGCTTCACCGGCACGACTGGCTTCGATAGACGCATTAAGAGCGAGTAAATTAGTTTGAGTCGCAAAATTTTCGATCAGGTTAACCACCTTAGTGATCTTTTGGAAGGTTTCTCCGAGACGTTTAATCTTTTTAGCCGTATCAGAAACAGTAGAGCGAATTTCGAGAATTTCATCAACGGTTTTTTCCATCAAAGAGTCCCCGGATTGCACCGTTCGATTAGCTTCCTCAACGGTTTTTTCAACCTTTTTCGCACAAGTTGCGACATCTTCGGTAGAAGATACCATTAATTCCAACTGGGTTAAAGCTTGTTGTAACTGCTCAACCTGCATTTGTGCTTTTTCAGAAAGTTGAGTTACCAATTCGCTATTTAAGCTAGAGGTATCACTCACCCTAGAAGCGGATATCTGAACCTGTCGAACCAACTGTCGCATACTTTGGACAGTGGTATTGTAGCCATCAGCGATGGTCCCGATTTCATCTTCGGAGAGGGGGGCGCGGACTGTGAGATCACCTCGGAAGGAAGGTTCTAAAGCCTGAAGCACCCTTAAGGCTCCCTGTTGTAAATTTTCTCTTTGGTTCCGTTCCTTTTCCACTAATTCTGAGAGTTGTTCTTCTTGGGAGCGTAATTGACCTAAGTATTCTCCTACCTTCAGAGTCACCCCAAGGTTGATAGCCACTTGTTCGAGGATAGCCTGTTCTGAATTTTCCCACTGACGAGGGCGATCATTTTGATAAACTCCTAAGAGTCCCCAGAGTTGTTCCCCTTGAAAAATAGGAACCAACAGATAAGCTTTAGTTTGCCATTGCTCTAGAAGAGAGAGGGGAAAATCATTATCTTCGGCCTGATAAATATCATTAACTTGCAAGCTTTCTCGACGAAGATAACGGCCACCTTGATCATCTTGAATCAGACTGTCTTTAACCTCAGCCAATTCTGTGCCAACTAATTTTGGCCAGTTAGCACCAACTGATTCGATCATAAATCTTCCTGACCAATCCGAGGCAAAGCGATAAATAGTAACCCGATCAACTTTGAGGACTTGTCGTAGTTCTTTGATGGCAAATTCCATCAATTTTTTGGGCTTATTATTCTTCTGAATTAATTCAGCAAAACGGCTCATCAAACGGGATGAGAATTGTACCATCGCATTTTCGCGTTGGGAACGTTCTTTTAATTCCTCATTATTGCTTTGAATTTGTTCGAGAAGTTCTCCTTGTTCAATAGCAATTCCCAGTTGAGGGGCAATCTTGAGCATCAAATTCAGTTCACTGCTTTTCCATTGCCTTGTTCGAGAATTCTGATAAACGGCCAATAAACCCCAAAGTTGACTATTCTGGAAAATGGGAACAATCATATAAGCCTTGGCCTGATATTTTTCCAGGGAGCGCAGATAACAAAAAGAAAACCCTGCATTATAGATATCATTGACCACATTAAATTTTTTGCCGCGAGTATAGTCTCCCCCCTGAGTGTTAATAAAATAGGTATCTTGATCAAGAGCGGAACCGGCTTGCATATCTTTCAAAGTACATTGCTCATGGGCGTTCATTTCCTTACTAAATAGGCTTGGATCTGTTTGCTGAATTTCCATCACCGATACCCATTCTGCTCCGGCTGATTCTGTGACAACTTCCCCTGTCCAATCAGGATTAAAACGATAAACTACAGTACGATCCACTTGTAGCAAGTTATGAATTTCTTGGGTTGTACTACGGAAAATTTCCTGAATTTTTAGGGAACTATTAATGCGTTGCACAATATTAGCGATCGCTTCTTCCTGTTTTGCTTGAGCCTGTAACTCGTCTAAATATTGTTTTTGTTGAATGACGCTGCTAACTTGTACAACAATCCGTTGCAGAAATTCCAGGTCATCTTCCTTCCACAAACGAGTGTTGGATTGATAGAGATTAATAATTCCCCAGAGTTTCTGGTCAACAAAAATGGGCATTCTCACAAAAGCATTAATCTCTAATCTTTCTAAGACTTCCATCAGACGTTCTTCTAACCCTGACTGAGTGAGATCATTGACCACAATAGCTTGACCTTTTTTATACCTTTCCCCTTCACTGTTTTGTAGATAAGGATAGGAGTTTTGGGAAAAAGTGGTTTGAAAACAAGACTCTTGAAGGGCTTTAAATTCTTGATCAAAGGGAGCTTCTACGACATTTTCACCGCTCCAATCAGCATTAAAACGATAGATGCTGGTTCTTTCCACATCTAATAATTTACGGGTTTCTTGTGCTGCAATCTCTAAGGCCTTTTCCACAGATAAAGCTGTTTGCATTCGTGCCACCATCTGAGCGACACTTCTTTGCCGAAAGACGGTTTTTTCTAGTTCAGCAAATTGTTGATTTTGTTGAATACCAATGCCGATTTGTAAACCCAGTTGTCTGAGTAGATCAATCTCTTCTTTTTGCCATTTACGACAACCGGAATTTTGATAAACAGCCACTAACCCCCAGAGCTTTTTATCCGTATTCATATTGCCAATAAAAATGGGAGCGATGGCATAAGCTCTGGCTTCAAATTGTTCGAGTAAAGCGATATGACAGGCTTGATGTCCTACCGTATAAATATCATCCACAGCAAAACATTCACCATGTTTATAACGGCCCCCTTGATTTTCTTGCAAAAAGGTGTCGTTGACAACCAAAATTGTATCAATCAATTTTGACCACCCCGCACCCACCGACTCAGCAATAAATCTACCCCCCCAATCTTCATCAAAACGATAAACCGCCAAGCGATCTGCTTGCAATAATTTTCTGCCTTCATAAGTGGCAATTTGGAAGATTCTTTGATCTTCTTTGGCATTACGAATCTGCTCAAGCATCTTCTCTAATGCTTTTTCCCGCTTGACGGCCTTATTTCGTTGTTGTTCTTGAAATTGACTGTTACGGATAAAGGCAGTTTGTTGTAGGGGAATACGAAATTGAGCCGCAGCATTGAGCATTAGCCTTAATTCCGATTCCTGCCAATTACGAGGGGTGGCATTTTGATAAGCACCTAAGACTCCCACAAGCTGATCATTGTATTTGATAGGAACAACTATATAAGCTTTGGCTTCCAAGGTTTGGAGAGCTTCCATCAAACAAAGGGCAAACCCTTTGGTAGAGATATCATTGACAACGTAGTAAGGTTTGCAGTTGGCTTCGGTTAAATTGTAATCAAGATCAAAGGAAGAGCCTGCTTTTGACCAACGAGCATCCACTGACTCAGCCAAAACTTGACCACTGCCATCAGGATTAAACCCATAGACTAATACCCGATCCGCTTGTAGGGATTTGCGCAGTTGATTGAGGCCCTCTTCCATGCTCTGTTGTGCTTGCTGGTTAATATTGTTCAACCAGTTGGCACCGTTGAGTTCAAAGTTAAGAACAGAAAGAGAACTAACTTCTTGATAGTTGGCTTCCAAAGTAGCCAGATGGGTTTCCTTATCCTGTTTGTTTTCTTGATGGGAAAAATGGTCTGCATTCATGGTTAATTGCTCAGAGTTGTCTCCATTGTTTTGAGGATGGCCATTTTGCTCTTCTTCGAGTTGTCCCTTAATAAGCAGATTGTCTTGAGGATGACTATTTTGCTCTTCTTCGAGTTGTCCCTTGAGAAGCAGATTGTCTTGAGGATGTCCATTATTTTGTTTCTCAGATTGTTGATTAGAGGAATCGAAAATCCAGTTTAATACCATGTTTTTTTTAATCCTTATTTATTTAAAATGAATCAATTGTTTGCATAATAGAATCAATATCTAAGACGATCCACGTTTTCTCTGGAGCATTAACAAAATAACCCTGAGCTAAAAAACATAGTTCCTGAGCAAACATTCCTTCTGGAATGGGTAGACATTGCTGGGGGTTGAATATTTCAACCGTCTTGATCTCTTCAATCAATAAGCCAATGGTTTCCCCCTTCCAGGGAACCAACAAAGCCATCCCAGACTCGGCAATGGTTTCTCCTTCGCACCAGTGAGAAGCTCCCCATAAACTGCCTAAATCGACGATCCAGGTTGCTTTTCCTCGCCAATTAATAATTCCCAATAGGGGTTGAGGGACTTCTGGTACGGGTAAAATATTTTGCACTGCTAAAGGATAAACCTCTTGCAATGCACCCAAGGGCAGTAAACCATCTGTGGTTGAATTAAGGGGAAACCGTAAAAATTTCTGGCCGTCTTCTGGCTGGCTCAATTGGGGATTGAGATCAAATACCGAGACACTTTCAGCGATTTGTAGCACCTTTTTCTCCTTAACCGATTAATTGATTAATGGTTTGCTGAAACGTCTCTTCATTGACTGGTTTGGTTAAGTAAGCATCGGCCCCGCTCATACTGGCCCAGGTTTTATCGATCTCCTTATTCTTGGTTGAACAAATTACCACTGGAATTTTTTGAGTTACGGGATCGGCTTTGAGCTTACGACAGAGTTCAAAGCCACTTTCTCCAGGTAAAATAACATCCAAAACAATTAAACGGGGTTTTTCTTGTTTGAGTCTCAATTCGGCTTCTTCTCCGCTAGTTACTCCTAAGACGGATAATCCCTGCTTTTGTAAGTAGCGGGTTAACTTTTCAGCTTCGACTCGACTATCTTCAACTAAAAGAATGTGACTCATGGTGATTCCTTGTGGGTAGATTGGGTTAAATGCTTGTTCAATACTTTGAGCAATTCGGGGACTTTCACGGGTTTAGATAAAAAATCATTAGCCCCAACCATTTTGGCTCTCATGCGATCTACTAAACCATCTTTCCCAGTTAAAATGACCACGGGTACATCTTTGAGGCTGGGGGTTTTTCGCAATTGAGTACAAAGCTCATAACCGTTGGTTATGGGCATGACTAAGTCCAAAAAAATCAGATCGGGTTTGTTTTTTAAAAAGGAGGGAATTGCTTTCAATGGCTCTTGAATGCCAACAAAACTAAAACCTTGTGTGTTGATTATTCTCTCTAAAGCTCGACAAACTCCAGCACTATCATCGACACAAGCAATTAAGGTTTTCGCGTTGTTTAGCACCCCGTGATTTTTTCGATTCTTGGGGACTTTACAAAAGCTGATGGCTTTGAGCTTGACTAAGGGAAGCAGACACAGCATGACGGTAGCCAGATCTAAATCCTTTGTCAGTGCTAAACTTCGCACATTCGTCATCCCATCTATGAGGGCAATAATTGACAACTGACTTTCAGACAAATTCTCATTAGAAATAAGTTCTGCCTGCTTAATCACAAGAAAAAGGTTGGGGGAATAACCTGCTAAACCCTTATTTTGCCATTGTTGCCAAGTTTTTAAGCTCTCTTTAAGGGTGGGTATTACCTCAATCATAGGTAAGATCATGGTATGCTTGTTACTCGAATCATCCCTAGTAATCTCGTAGGATAAGCAGTTGCCATTTATTTGACTCGATTGGATTAAGTCAAAGAGGATTTCCCTGGTAACACTTAACATCAATTCAGTTAACTGTTGCCGTTGAACTAAACCTTGATTGAGCAGTTGAACTAGGATGCTACATCGATCTTGTGTATTTTGTGTTGTACCTATCTCATTTAATGGAGGACCTTTCAATTGAGGGACGAATATCCCTAAATGTCTTTGCCATCTTTCTTGCGAGTTAGTTCCACCGTCTGACCAACTTAAACGCCCTAGACGCAACCATAAGATCCAGTTTTGATCATTACCTACGTTGATTTGCAAGCTCCCACTAAATGTAAGGTTTGTCAGTTCTTGTAACTGAACCAATAATTGTTTTAACCCTACGTTTGTCTGTTTTATGGTTTTTTCAACCTCTAACATAATTTAGCTTCGGTTTAGCTTGATGTGTAACATTAATATTCCCTAAATGTCACAAATAACTAACAACAAAGCCGATAAAATTTTTTTATATAATCAATCTATTCTTACGGACTAATGAGAGAAGAAAATAGGGGGAGGCTTCTTCGGTTAAAAAGTTCCTCCCCTCAACGCTTGAACAGGTGCCAAGCTATTTCGACCGTTGGCCTGTTTTGTTTGTTCCCCAAATTTTCTGATGAATAAGAATGATACTCCTTTGATCAATCCTTTGAGTGTAGCCCCGATGATGGACTATACTGATCGCCATTTTCGCTATTTCATGCGTCAAATCACCCGTCATACCTTACTGTACACAGAAATGATTGTCACGGAGGCCATCAAATACGGCGATCGCTCAAAATTATTAGACTTTTCTCCTCAGGAAAAACCTTTATCTTTACAGTTAGGTGGAGATAACCCCCAAGCATTGGCGGAATGCGCTATCATTGCTCAAGACTGGGGTTATGATGAGGTCAACCTAAATGTGGGTTGTCCTAGTGATCGAGTTCAAAGTGGTCATTTTGGGGCCTGTTTGATGGCCAACCCTAATTTAGTGGCTAAAGCTGTGGAAAAGATGCAGCAAGGGGTGAATATTCCTGTTACCGTGAAGCATCGCATTGGCATTGATAACTGGGATCGCTACGAGGATATGGCTGAGTTTGTGCGCATTGTTTCTCAGGCAGGATGTCAACGGTTTACGGTACACGCACGAAAAGCATGGTTAAAGGGGTTAAGTCCGAAAGAAAATCGCAATATTCCCCCTCTAAGATATGAGGATGTTTATCGTCTCAAGGAGGCTTTTCCTCACCTATTAATTGAAATTAATGGGGGTATTATTAATCTCGAACAAGTTCAGCATCATTTACAGTTTGTTGATGCTGTTATGATTGGCCGTGCAGCTTATGATAATCCTTATTTATTTGCTACAGTTGATCGGGATATTTATCAACAAGATGTGAGCCCACTCACTCGTCATCAAGTTATCGAAAATATGTTACCTTATATCGATTACTGGGTCAGTAGTGGGGTAAAACTTCATCGTATGAGTCGTCATTTGTTAGCTATTTTTTCAGGTATTCCAGGAACCAAAAAATGGAAACGTCATATTAGCGAAAATGCTCATTTACCGCGGGCAGATTCTCAAGTTATTGTTGACGCTTTAAAGCAAGTTGATTGTTAAATTAGGTTTATTTCTTCAAGACTCTAGCCATTTCATTCTTGGCCTGTTTCATGAAAATTACAGGTTCCTGATTACTACTGAGTGCCTGATGGAGATAATTTTGTAAAATTTCTGAAACTTTTTGATATTCGGCAATATTCGGACGCAAAACTGTTTGATTTAAGCTTTGTTCAATAATTGGATAATGGTTATATTTTTTAACCAATTGGGGATCATGAAATAAAACTTTCCTGGAGGGAATATATCCTCCTAATGCCAACTGACGTTGAGAAGCTAAACTGGTAAAAAATTGAATCGCTTTCCAAGCTGCATGGGGATGTTTACTTTTTTTAGTAATACCTAAACCCCATCCTCCTTGACAACTCCAAGATTGGGCAGCATCATTAACTTTCGGCATTAATGTTACTCCTACTTTACCATGAATCGGAGAATTACTATCATTAAACCATTGCCAAGCTTGTGGCCAATGACGGAGAAAAAGAGTTTTTCTGTTCATAAATTTAGCTCTGGTATCTTTTTCTTCATCTGATAAAACTGATTTGGGTGAAACCCCTTTTTTAATTAACTGTCGCAATAAATTAATAGCCTCAAGTGCTGGTTTTTCAGTTAAGCCAATTTCTTGTGATTTATTAATCCAAAATCCATCATATCCTTGTAACAATTCAACAAACATGGCAATAGAAGCTTCATATTGTCTTCCCTGCCACAAGTAACCATTTTCTATTTTGTTTTGCTTTTTTAAATGGTTAGAAATACAAATAATATCTCTAAAAGTTAAATTATTAAGCTTGAAATCACCGCAAGATTTAGATAGTTCATCATCCATTAGGTTTAATATATCTTGACGATAATATAAAAGACTAACATCAGATATTAAGGGAATACGATATAATTGATTGTCATAAGAGCCGGTGTTTAAATCCTTCTTGAAAAAATCCTCATACAGTTGTTTTTTATCCTCTTGAGAAAGAAATTGATCAAGATTTTGTAACCATCCATTTTTAGCCCATTCGGATGTCCAAATTACATCTAAATAAACTAAATCATAATAATTAGGATTTTCTTTAAGTTTGTCGATATATTGGTTAAATAAAATATTAGATATATTAGAACCTGTTTCTAGATCAATGGTAATATGAGGATTATTTCTTTCAAATCTTTCAATTAAAGGTTGCCAATAAACGGCTTCTTCATCAGGAATCAATAATCTTAAAGTAGTTTTATTTAAACTACAAGTAATCAACAAGAATATCATAGAAAATAATAATAAAAAACGAATAAATCTATTCTGAAACATAGTAAGATAATCTTAATCATTTTTCTACACAAGTAGGACGATAGTATTGTTGATCGAACCAATTTGTCCATTGTCTAGAGGTTAAATTGTGGGTTAATAAATCGCAAGTTTTTTCTGTGAGAAAGATGTGACGATACCATAGAGGAAATTTTAACATATCCTTGACAGTAATCACAGTTAATAAACTATTTTTATCTAATTTTATCTCTTTAATCTCATCATTACTTTGTATTTCTAATAAAATTGTTGAAGGTTGAAATATAGACCTAATTTCAATTTGATTATTTTTTTTCAAAATGGCTAAATAGTTGCCATAAGGACTAATTTTAAAGTTTTTTATTTCAGTTTCCAAGGAAATTCTCTGGAGCTTAGTAAAATTATTTGTCTTCAATCTCTGATTATTGCCAACTTGCCAAATAGTCAATTTATTAGTGTTATTTTTAGTTATAAAATATTCTTCTAATTTACTCCATTGAATCTGTTTTATATGATCAGAAAACAAGCATTTTATTGGAGTAAAAAGTTTACTATCATATAAACATATTTTACCATTATCATAGGTTATTAAATAGTTACTTTTTGGACTAAAACTAATGATTTTTGAGATAATTTCTTGACTGATTGACTGTTCTATGTTAAGAATAAAGCCTTTATTATTTTGAGAAATAATGCCTAAAAACTTACTATCTGGGCTAAAATTCAAGGAGTCAATATGATTGTTGAAAATAATTTTTCCTTGATTGAATTTTATGTCTGGTTTGAGTCTCCAAAGTCTTGTTTTCCAGTCATCACTAGCAGTCACTAAATAGTTTTCATTAGCACTAAATTGAAGATAATTAATAACATCTAAATGAATCAAATTAGCCATTAGCTTCCAGACATTATCATTACTTCTCTTCCAAATTTTAACAGTTTCATTATCAACAATGCCTAAATAATTACCTTGTGAACTCAAGATTATTTGCTGTATATTTTTCTCATTATTAATACCAGTATCAACAATTGTGTTATTGGTAGTATTGAGTATTTTTATTCGATTACTTTTATCTATTATTGCTAACTTTTCATCTTCTGATATTAAACTAAATTTATCAAATTCTGAGGGTAAAGAAGTCATTTTAATCTCATTATTCGGTGTAATTTTCCATGAACGAACAGTATTATCCCAACTGGCAGTAATTATTGTTTGATTATTCAAAATTTCAACATCTACTATGGGGGCATTATGAAATATTTCGGCCGATAAACCATTATTAGAATCTAGTTGCCAAACTCTTCCTTTACCTGCATCATCTACGGTTATTAAATGTTTATTATTGGAAGTAAAAATAGCTTTATTTATAGTAAATTGATGACTAAAAGACTTATAAAAATTATCTTCTTTTATAATCCTATTTTTATGTTTAAAAATATCATTTATATTCCAGATTTTTGCTACATTTTTACTAGCTGTAACTAACCTTTGATCATCATTACTTATAGCAATATCTAAAACTTTATTAGAATGTTGAATCTGATAGTCTTCTTTGGTGTCAAGATTAATAACTTTAACTTTTCCATCTGAACTTGCAGTTATTACTAATTTACCATTATGACTAAAAAGAACCTTATTAACCCCTTTTTTGTGTTCAATTATTTTGATATTTTCCCCTGTTTCAAAATTCCAAATCTGAGCCGTTTTATCTAAACTTCCTGTAATTAAATAGGGATCAATAGAACTAAAAGCAAGACTAAGAATATTTCCTTTATGAACTAAAGAAGTGATTTTCTTTTGATTGAGATGCAACAATTTGATCTTATAATCTGCTCCAACTGTAGCCAGATAATTATGATCAGGAGAAAAGGCAATTTTATTAACACTAGAGCCGTGTTTAAATGTTAACTTTAACTTACCATTTTGATGCCAAACTTTAACATTACCATCAATACTTGCTGTAGCAAAATAATTGTTATCTCCACTAAAAGCAACTGTATTAATACTATAATTATCATGATGCAATTTATGAATTAGTTGACCATTAATATCCCATAAATAAGCATTCCCATCTAAACCACCTGTTAAAATTCTCTTCCCATTTTGACTTATGGCAACATCATTAACTTGATTTTCATGAAAGAATACTCGATGATTTTTTGCTATTTTAGCTAAGTCTCGATAAAAGTCTAAGGGTATAGGAAGATTATCATTTCTTCGTAAACCTTCTATTTGAAGTATAATTTTTGCTTCTAAGTTATCTTGTTCTATTTTTTTAGCACTTAGCATTAAGTTACGTGAAAGTTGTTCTTGATATTGTCGGTTAGACTGATACCATTGAATTGCTAAAAATGAACTAATTAAGAAGATAAGAAGACTGCTAAATATAAATTTTAATCTGTCTTTCTTATTTCTTTCTTGTCTTTCATGTTTTTTAACAGAATAATGAAGAAATTTTAAGTCTTCTTTGGTTAATTCTTGTCCTTTACTTGCCCATTTTTCAAATTCTTGTACTTCTTGAGGAGATAAAAAATATCTAGATTTATTAGATTCAGATGTTGCCCATTTTTGAAAAGCAACAACATAAAAATCAGGCCTTACTTTTGATAATTGTTCTTGAATTTTTTCAGCTATCCAAGTTTCATCAAAAATAGTTCTATAAATTTTATTGTAAACCTGTAAAGAGTTGTTAGTTTTGATAATCAAACCAGATAGTCTTAACTCATATTGTTGATAAGTATCTTGATTAAAGATAAATCGACTTTTCAGTATTTGCTGATATAGTATTAACAATTCAATTACAGAATGAGAATTATTGACAATCCGATTTTCTATAATTTGTAAATGAATAGGATCATCATTGGCTCGCCAATTCTTAATTATATTTTCTCTAATTAATTGTTCTGTACTTAACTTATTTTGAGATATTTTTTGATAACAATCAACCATTAACTGACAAATTTTTACTGTTAAAAATGGTTGTCCTCCAGTCCAAGATAATATTTCTTTGAGTATTTCTTTGGGCTTTTTAAAATAGGAATCTAAACCTTTAATTAAGGTTATTTCTACTTCTTGAAATGTAAAACCTTGTAATTCAATAGCTTTACCAATATTGAAAGGAGTTCTTTGTTTATCTTGAATTAAATGATAAGGGCGAGTTACTCCCAATAAGCAAAAAGTTAAACGATTAAAATTATCATTTTTAGCTCTGTTATTAAAACAAGCTCTAATTGAAGCAAAAAAGTCATCCGTCGAGAAATCCAAATTAAGTACGGTATCAATTTCATCAATAAAAATAACAATTCTAGTCTTTATTTTCTCTAAGAGAATATCTTTTAAAAATACCTCCCATCGACTTGAAAAAGATAATAGTTCTTGTTTTTTCCACCAAGATGATAGATTAAATGTCAGGTTTAAACTACGATAAATTTTAGATATTATAGTGGCATACCACTGTTCGATTGTTAAGCTATTTCCAATACTACTTAGATCAAGATTAACAACTATAAAACCTTGTTGATGAAGTTTTTTACTTACCTGAAATTGTAAGCTTGTTTTTCCCATTTGCCGAGCATTAAAAACATAACAAAACTCTCCTTTTACTAAATAGTTAAAAAGTTCTTTATCAGCTTTTCTGGTAACATAATAAGGACTATCAGGAGGTAAAGCACCGCCAATTTGATAATAATTTATGGTCATTTTTAATTATAAGTTTTCCTTAAAGTATTGATAATATAAATCACAGAAACAGTAACTACTACTCATAGATTCATCCATTTTAGTTAACCCTAGTCCATACAATTTCCAAGTAATAATAGGATCTAATTTTATGGGATTAGTTGCTCTGAGAATTCTTCCATAAGCTTGAACTAATTCTTGTGATTGTTTAACGATACCTAACAACCCTTGTAAATGATTAGCATAGATTTTTTGCTTGTGCTTAGATGATTCTATTATATTTTCTAAAGTTGCTTCAGGATAATTTTTTAAATATTTAAAAGTTAAAGTTACTAAATAAGGATGCCCACCAATCAAACTCGATAAAGCTTCAATTTCTTTCTCTTTCAAGGTTAAATCATACTGCTTTGATAATTCTTTAATTTCTTGACTGTTAAACGTTTGAATAGCTATTATTGTACCAACATTAGCTAAAGGTGAATTATTTTTGTTGAGGGTAGCATAAATTTCTGTAGAGTGACTAAGAATTAAATGAAGTTTTTTCCATAATTGATATTTATGGTTTTCGGGAGAACGTGAATTATTAAAAAAATCACGTAATGTACCACAAAAGTCTTGATCATAAGGTTGTCTAAAAACAATATCTAAATCATCCAAGACAATAATCAAGTCTTCGGTGAAAACGGATAAAAATTCTTCAAATAATATGGTTATATTTTCGTTAGGTGGCAATACATTTTCCCATTTTTCAATTAATTTTTGCTCTAAATTTAATTTTTTCAGTAAAGATGCTAAAAAATACTGCATCAAATTTTTATAATCACATAAAACAGAAGAATCACAATGCTTAAAACTAAAATAGACAATTTTATACTGATTGTAACTCTTTAGTTGTTTCAAAATATTAGTAAGCAAACAAGTTTTTCCCATTAATCTAGGAGAGCGAATTCGCACTAATGAACCTAGCTCTAAGATATTTTTTATATATCTTTGTTCCATAGGAATATTTCTAATAAAGGGTAAAAAATTTAGACCATATTCTGTTAGTCTGCTAGAGCTCACCAATTCAGATTTATATTTCCAAAATAAAGCAACTAATTTTTCTCGTTTATCACTATTATTAAAACCAAAATGTTTCCCTGAATAATGAATATTTTGCCTTACTCTTTGTTTGACTTTTTTTAAAACTTCTGGATCTATTTCCTTTCTTAAGTTGTGTAAACGCCTAATAATTTCTGGATTATGTAATCTCTTCTCAATTTGTTGTCTTTGTTCTTGACTCATCTGATTAAAAAGTAGTGCAATTTCTTCTTGACACAAACTGATTAAAATCAAGGCTATTTCTTCAGTATAAAAAATAAAATTAAGTCTGGCACTTTCTAGATCAGAAAACCCCAACAATAACAATTTTAAGCTTAATTTTTGCTTGCAAGGTAAGGTTTCGTATCTAGCCTCAAATTCTTGTTGGTTTTGCGGAATATTTATCATAAGGTATTGTTTTAACAAATAGTTTAATATGCGAAGAGTTAAAACTTTTGAGCAAATCTTAATTTTGCCGAACGGGAACGAGGGTTTTTTTGTTGTTCTTCTGGTTGAGGAATAATGGGCTTTTTGGTAACCACCTTTAATAATAAAGAATCTCGAAAACTGTATTTAACCCGACGATCTTCAAGACTATGAAAACTAATAATCCCAATATACCCCCCAGTTTCCAGCCAATGGGGGGCCTTTTCTAAGAACCTTTCTAACGAGCCTAATTCATCATTGACTGCAATCCGTAACGCCTGAAAAACGCGCGTAGCAGGGTGAATACGACCATAACGTTGTTTTGGGGGAAAACACTGAGCGATCGCCTCAGCCAACTCTGTTGTGGTTGTAAAGGGGCGTTTTTGTACCAAACGACGAGCAATGGATCGCGATCGCCTCTCTTCCCCATACTGATAAAATAGATCAGCGAGGCTATTTTGATCCCAATGATTAATAATCTCAGCCGCCGTCAAAGACTGTTGACGGTTCATGCGCATATCGAGGGGGGCACTATGGCGAAAGCTGAAACCCCGTTCTGGTACGTCAAATTGGGGAGAACTTACCCCTAAATCCGCAATAATACCGTTAAACTCACCGATTTGACCTGGATAGTCTCCAAAGTTCCCTTGCCAAACTCGGAACCGCTCCCCTGCTATGGGCCGTAAATAGGCTTGAGTTGTGGTGATCGCTTCCTCATCAAGATCAATGGCAGTAACTCTAACATCAGGAAAGGCTTGCAAAATGAGACGACTATGGCCACCTCTTCCTAGGGTAGCATCCAAATAATGTCCCTTGGGTTGAATCCATAAACCCTCTAGCACTTCCTGGGATAGAACTGGAATATGAGTGGAAATATCAGTCGGTTGATCAAAGTCATGGTTTGGGATCATAAAAACTTAGGCTTTAGGGTAACGACAAAGACGTGAACAAGGAAGGGGAGTGGTACTTTTTTGAGGTGAGTTCGGTGTTGGGAGTTCGGAGGGCGGCTAAGCCGTGCTTCGCAACGGAGTTGTGGTTTTTTAAATGAAATAATGAGGGTTTGAGACTGCTGATTTGAGTAAGTTGTCTACAAATTCCCTTATATCGAACTTAGGTTTGTTTGGGAAGGATCAGGAACTTATAATGCTTAAAATAATTCAAAAAAAAAGAAGCCCAGGCGGGGATTCGGTTATTATTATGAATTTGGCGGCTCAACGCATGGTGTTTATTCACTGTTCCCTTTTTAATTTGGACAGAATCTTCACTCGTTCTCTTATGTCTAGTTTAGTAGCACTTATCGGTATTCTTCATGGGTGTAGTCTTGTTCCGACTGTTTCTCCCACTCCATCGCCGCCACTCTCTAATTTTAGTGATGAAGAGGTCAAAAATTATGCTCAAACTGTTCTAGAAATCGAAGATAAGCGTCAAATTGCTTATCAAGAAATAGAAGATATTATTGAGAACCAACCTCCAGAGATTGCTTGTAACCAACCAGATAGCTTAAAGCAGTTACCCACACAAGCACAAACGATTGCAGTGGACTTTTGCAATCAATCTAAGAAAATAGCCCAGGATAGCGGTTTAAATTCCAATAAATTTAATGCTATTACGGAAAACGCTCAAAAAGATGACACTTTAAGGAAAAGAATCCAAAATGCGATGATTGGTCTTCAACAGCCCTAAAGGGCTTCTCCATAAGTCAGTTTAAATCAGTTTAGGACAACCATCTGACAATTGTAATTATTTGTAAGGGATCAACTCTTTTGAGGTGAAATTTAGGGCATATTGACTAGAATGGGAAGAGGTGTTTTCCTCTTTGTTATAGAACACTTGCACCATTCAGGTGATTCAACTTGAAAGGGAATGAGGAAAAATAATCTTCTTAACCGTGAACAACAATAGTCGTCTTGCGACAGATTCTAATTGAATTAATCAAGACTGTTACTAATTTTTGCTCAACAATCCTTGCCATGGCTTCCATGCTGACTCTCAAAGATTTTCTCCATTCAGTTCCCATTGTTACCCCTCCTATCACTTCCCAAGAACTATTAAACCTGTTCAAATCCCATGCAAACAGTCATGATGGCGTGGTGTTGGTTAATCAACAAGGGATTCCGTTGGGAATTATTTTTAGCCGTGATTTCTATTTGTCACTCCTCGAACCATCCTCAATTTCTTTTGAGCAAGGTAACAACAAAGTAGCTACAAAACAACCATCTCCGTTATGGCACTGGGAAAACTGTCTAACTCCTTTAACCCTAATTCATTGTGCTCTGAGGGTTTCTGATTTTGCCGATCGCTTAAGAACAGACTCACCATTGGCTTTAAGCCCCCCCACCTATGGACTGGTGGATGAGCGGGGGAAATTTTTAGGATTATTAAATAGTTGGCGTATTTTACAAGGGGAGCACAAACCAGAGACGAAGCCTCCAACAGAGTTAGCTTCAGCTAAACAACTGCTCAAAGAACTCTTGGAAGAATTACCTTTGCCTGTGATGTTACAAACTAACCAGGGAGACATAATTCAACAAAATCGCGTTTGGCGAGAGCAAATTGGGGAATTAATCCCCCCAGATGATGCGACAGCTTGTCCTTTGCCTCAAGAAGCAAGCAAATTTGCCAGAACAGAAAAAGTTACTTTGCCACAAATATCCCCAATAGAAAAGGAAAAGACAAAAGCCATGATCAACACGGCTTTTGTCCACTGGTTGAATACTAATGCTCAAACTCGTAAATTACCCTTATCAGAAGAGCCAGAAGTTATCTCTCCCTCTCTCTTCCCAGACAGATGTGACCTACAACCCCCCCCCATTGCCCATCAAAATAGGGCTTGGCAATTTATTAAATGTCCCTTGAGAACAGATAAATTATCGATTCCTATCTCTATTTTTGTAGCCACCGATGTTACCCAACAGCAACAGCTATGTCAAGAACTGGCCGCTAAAAATGCAGATTTAGTGCAGTTGAATCGACTCAAAGACGAATTTTTAGCCTGTATAAGTCACGAACTAAAATCTCCCTTAACGGCAGTGGTAGGGTTATCTAGCCTTCTACAAGAAAAGAAAATTGGTGAGCTTAACCCTCGTCAAATTCATTATGCTCAGTTGATTTATCGCAGTGGCCGTCAACTGATGACCTTAGTGAATGATTTACTGGACTTGACTCGTTTAGAAACAGGACAACTCAAATTGTCCTTTCTCCCCGTCAATATTAAAAGTATTTGCGCTCGTGCCTATCATTCCATTGTGGAAAAGTATCAAAGTAAACGGGAGAGCCCTCCAGTCTTTAGTCTGGAAATCGAAGAGGGGCTACATTATATTGTGGCGGATGAGTTACGACTTCATCAAATGTTGGTGCATTTGTTGGATAATGCGATGAAATTTACCCAAACAGGGGGAGAAATTGGCTTAAAAGTCAATCGTTGGCAAGAGTGGCTGGCTTTTACCGTCTGGGATACGGGGATTGGCATTCCAGAAGAATCTCAACATCTAATTTTTCAAAAATTCCAACAATTAGAAAATCCCCTCACCCGACAGTTTGAAGGCACTGGTTTAGGATTAGTGTTAACCCAACGTTTAGCCCGATGTCATGGGGGGGATATTTCTTTTGTCTCCAAAGTTGATCAAGGGAGTCAATTTACTCTACTGTTACCTCCTTCTCCTGATGAAAAAGAGCGCGCTGTCTATACTCAGTCTTCTCATCCACTGATCCTCATTGTAGAAGCCATCCCCCAATCCATCGAAGATTTAAGGGATAAGTTAACCCAATTGGGATACCATGTCATCATCGCTCGCGCGGGTACCGAAGCAGTGGAAAAAGCTCGGCAATTACGCCCTCAAGCTATTTTTCTGAATCCTTTACTTCCTTTATTATCGGGATGGGATGTTTTAACCTTACTCAAATCCGATCCCCAAACTCAAAAAATCCCTGTTTTTCTCACCCAAACCGAGAAGCATCAAATAGTACAAAAACCCACGCAAGCAGATGGGTTTATCCAAATTCCCGCCGATTCTCTCACTCTGCAGCACTGTTTAAACCCCATAAACGCAAAAGTTAACCCAACTCAGCGCCCCTTAACCATTCTGGGTTTAATCCCTAATTGTTCTAACCAATCCCATGACAAAATCGCTCTAGAAAATAGGTTAGAATGGACTTCAATGGCACAATTATCCCAACTTAATCACCGCATACTAGAAGCAGATGACTTAGAGCAAGCGTCTCTGCTGGTGGCTGTCTGGGATATCGATGTTGTCGTCTTGGATGGACAGTTTTTAGAAAATGGTCAAGATTATCTGCGATCGCTGGCTGATGATGTCCAACTCTCCTCATTACCCCTAGTGGTTTTGGACGTTCCCACAGCAGAATTAGCTAATCAAATCGATAATTTATCGGTTTTTCCCTGTTTGATTTCTGACAGCCAAGAGAAGATGTCAGAATTATGGCAAGTCATTTCCATTGCTGCCGAGCAGCACCAATAAAACCGAATCCTCGTTCATAGAAAGAAAACATCATGCGGATGGCGAGACTTGAACTCGCATGGCATAAGCCACACGCCCCTCAAGCGTGCGTGTCTACCGATTCCACCACATCCGCGCTTGGCAAATCTCATTGTAACACAAAATCAGGGTAATTTAGAATTAATAATCTAGAATTAAGAGTTAAATATTTTTTCTTCTCAATTTGTCCCACCTCTGCCCCCTCTGCACCTCTGCTCCCCTACTTTAACTAAAAATTATTGCCAAACCGACAGCCTATTAGGGGACATTTTTCCAAGAAGCAAGATATAATTTGTTACAAAAGCGTTAATAAAGTTTGCCAAATGAGTAATCCTGTTCTTCATGCCTTCTTTCTAGGTAGAGCCTTTGCTGAAGTGTTCAGTGAAAAAGTAGAAGAGTCCTTGACTAATGCCTTGAGCGAGTTAGGAAAATTTGATGCTGAACAAAGGGAGCATCTACGTCAGTTTATGGAAGAAGTAGAAGCCAGAGCCCAACGAGAGGTCAACCAAGATGCCAGCAGCAGTACAACCTATCCTAGTAATAACGGTTCTTCTGTAGACTTACAAGAAACAATTGACGATTTAAGGGCTGAAATCGCCCGAATGAAATCAGAATTAAAGAATTATCGGGATCAAAAAGCCTAATTCTTTTTTTATCTCTTAAAATATATCTATAAGCCCAAGTTAATATAACCCCCAAAAAAGCGAGTGTCTGCCCTCTCATCAAAAGCCAAATCTTCCTTAGTGAGCAAAAATAGTGCTTCTGTCCCCAGAAGTATCAGCCAATTAGAAACGGCTGAAAAATACCGTTGGAACCGAGAAAACTACTCTATTAATCGCCGTCGTTTAGATATCTGGCGGTTCGTTCTTTCCTTGTTGTTTAGATTTTGGCGTAATGGGAAAAAATGGAGCTATAAAGGCGGCTTTAGTGAGGAAAAATTAGCCGCAAGACGCAAAATACAAGCAGCATGGATACGGGAAAATTTGTTAAACTTGGGACCGACCTTTATTAAGGTTGGCCAACTGTTCTCAACCCGTGCTGACTTATTCCCCATCGAATATGTAGAAGAGCTCTCAAAACTGCAAGACGAAGTTCCCGCTTTTACCTACGAACAGGTGAGCAAAATCATTGAAAAAGACCTAGGAAAACCTTTATCTAGGCTATTTCGCAATTTTGATCCCGCTCCCATCGCTGCAGCGAGTTTAGGTCAAGTTCACAAAGCTAAACTCCACTCAGGAGAGGAAGTGGTGGTTAAGATACAACGGCCTGGCCTCAAGCAACTGTTTACCATTGATTTAGCTATCCTGAAAAAGATAGCTTATTATTTCCAAAATCATCCAAAATGGGGAAAAGGAAGGGACTGGATTGGTATTTACGAAGAATGTTGTAAAATTCTTTGGCTGGAAACCGATTATCTCAACGAAGGGCAAAATGCGGACACCTTCCGCCGCAACTTTCGAGGAGAAGACTGGGTAAAAGTGCCAAGGGTTTACTGGCGTTATACCTCTCCTAGGGTTCTGACGTTAGAGTATATGCCAGGGATTAAAATTAGTCATTATGAAGGATTGGAAGCAGCAGGTTTAGATCGCAAGTTATTGGCCAAGTTGGGAGCGAAAGCCTATTTATGTCAACTCCTCAATGACGGCTTTTTCCATGCCGATCCCCACCCAGGTAATATTGCCGTGGATACTGATGGTTCCTTGATTTTTTACGATTTTGGTATGATGGGCCGCATCAATACCAATGTCAAGGAAAAACTGATGGACACCCTCTTTGGCATTGTCCAAAAAGACGGCGAGCGTGTGGTTTCTTCTTTGGTGGCGTTGGGTGCGTTGAGTGCCACGGATGATATGGGAGCGGTGCGTCGTTCCGTGCAGTTCATGTTAGATAACTTCATGGACAAACCGTTTGAGGAACAATCCATTGCTGAAATTAGCGATGATTTATACGAAATCGCCTATGATCAGCCTTTTCGTTTCCCTGCAACTTTTACCTTTGTCATGCGGGCTTTTTCCACCTTAGAAGGGGTAGGAAAGGGGTTAGATCCCAATTTCAATTTTATGGAAGTAGCTCAGCCCTTTGCTTTGGAATTAGTATCCGATATGGATGGCAGTACAGGTAATACCATCATCGATGAGATTACTCGTCAAGCGAGTCAAGTTGGGAATACCGCCTTAAGTTTACCGCGACGCATTGACGACACGATTGAGAAGTTGGATCGGGGTGACATTCGCCTACGAGTACGTTCGGTGGAATCGGATCGTTTGCTGCGTCGTCTGGGAATGATGCAAATGGCTACTAATTATAGTCTCTTTATCAGTGCATTGGTCATCTGTGGAACCCTTTTATTCGTCAATGGTTATGTCAAATTAGCTGTCATTGTCCTTATCTTGTCTTTAATTCCAGCATGGACATTGATCCGTCTCCTGCGTCGTATCAATCGTTTAGACAAAATGTTTTAAGGTGATTAATTCCACTGGCTTGACTGTTTTTTCTTCTGTGATAATTCCTGTAATTAACTCAGCAGGGGTAACATCAAAAGCCGGGTTATAATAATCAACCCCATCTGGATAAATAACCGTATTTCCCACTTGATAAAGTTCTGAAGCATCTCTTTCTTCAATGGGAATCAATTGCCCCGTTTCTAGACTAAAGTCTACCGTAGAA
The DNA here is from genome assembly GCA_030064935.1 of Crocosphaera sp. Classification (GTDB taxonomy): domain Bacteria; phylum Cyanobacteriota; class Cyanobacteriia; order Cyanobacteriales; family Microcystaceae; genus Crocosphaera. The sequence continues at coordinate 21,118 of JASJEA010000140.1, forward strand.
AGAGGTGCCGCAACATAAAAAGGCACTTGGTGCATTTTGGCAATAACTGCTAAACCATAAGTTCCAATTTTATTGGCAGCATCTCCATTGGCTGCAATTCTGTCGGCCCCCACAACTACCATATCAATTAATCCTTTTTGCATACAATGGGCCGCCATATTATCACTAATGACAGTGACGGGAATCTTCTCCTGAACACATTCCCAGGCGGTTAATTTTGCTCCTTGTAAACGGGGTCTAGTTTCATCTGCATAGACTCTTTTGAGTCTTCCGGCTGTCCAAGCAGAACGAATCACCCCTAAAGCAGTACCATAGCCAGCTGTGGCTAATGCTCCAGCATTACAATGGGTGAGAATTGTCAGTTTGTCGGGATGACTGGGTAATATAGATAAACTATTTTTACCAATTGCTTGACAAGTTTGTAAATCTTCCTCTTGAATTTTTTTGGCAGTTTCTAATAAAATGGCTGTGATTTCTTCTATTGTGCCAATAGTTTCATAAGCTGTTTTTAACATTCGAGAAATTGCCCAAAATAGATTCACTGCTGTGGGACGAGTTTGACGTAAGGTTTCCGCAACTTCTTCTAAACTTTTTAAGAAGGTTTCTCTGTCTTTTGTATTAATTTCTCTCGCCCCTAAATAGATACCATAAGCAGCAGCAACTCCAATGGCTGGCGCACCTCGAACAATCATAGTTTTAATGGCTTTGGCCATGTCTTCATAACGACTAATTTCTACTAGGGTATATTGACTGGGTAAACAAGTTTGATCAATTAATAAAACTTTGTTGTTGGACCACACAACTGGATAAATTGTACTCATAATTGTCTTGAGGATAGATAATAAAACTAACTATAATTGTCTTAACCTCATTCTGTCACAGTTGAGTCCTCTGGAGTAGCTTATTATGATAATGATTCAATAGTTTAATAATATCTATATTTCGTTATTTATTGTTACAAAAAATATCTACCCATATTTTACTTTTATTTCCACATGAATTCCCAGTTTTTCCACAACTTATTTCACAAGGCATTTTCGAGCAGATAATGATAAAATTAACTCTCATTCATGATTTCTCATCATTTTTTGATTTTTTGTTAATAACATTTGGGGAAAATATGCAAAAATTTCCTCCTAATTGTGGGTAAGAAAATTAGGATTTTTATGTTATAATTAAGGTACGGTTAAAAAAATCATATTATTCATGAAACAATAATTAAAGCCAATAATAAGCTTTCTACTAGGTCAGACATAAAACACTGTTACAGTGGTAACATTTTTGTTTAATTTCTGTGTTACTTGTAATAGTGGGACTTTGAAAAAAATGAAGGCTTTCAACCATTTTTAGCCCGGAAAAGTGACAAGGTCCCAATAGTATAAAAACACGGGTTACTGTTCATACATTAAAATATCGTCTATCCAATGAATAAATCTGTTAACTCTATCTCAAAGGTCAATACCAATCAATATAAAAAATATACAAAAAGAAGAAGTAATCAAACTGTAAATAGTAGAAAAAAAAATTATAAACATAAAAATATTGTTGATCAAATTCGTGAACGTCGTCCTGTTCCTAACCCTT
>JASJEA010000134.1 GCA_030064935.1 Crocosphaera sp.
TTACTGAAGAGCCTAGTGTAGCCACCACTGGAAATATATTGACTGAACAATTAATCTTTCATAGTTCGACTGGAAATGCAATAGCTATTAGTCAAGCTTCGGGTGGATGGTCACACCAATCTTTGCGTTGGGAATATACTTTTGGATTTGAAGTTGAAGAAATAGAATATACTTTAGAGTTAAGCTTTGAAGATGAACAACAAATGGCTTTTGTCAGTGGTACTTTGATATCTCCAATTGAAGATACTTTGACTGTATCATCTGCTAATATATCTCAAGTACCCGAACCCTTAACAATTCTTGGTGCAGGAACTGCATTAGGATTTGGTACACTGTTTAAACGCAAACTTAATGCTTCTAAGAAAGAAAAAGAACAGATTAGTTAATTAAGTTGACAATTAAAATATATTAACTCCTAATTTAACTATTAGGGGTTTTATTTTTGAGCATAGTATGTCTACAAAAAAATATGTTATATATAAAGATGGTGCAGATGCAGATCGTTATCAGGAAAAAGATGTTAAAAATGCACTTAACGACTTAGAAAAGTTTGAACAAGGAGAATAACTATGAAAAAATACACAATTATCATTCAATGGTCAGAAGAAGAGCAAAAATATATCGTTAGTTTACCCGAATTTGGTCCTTATGCTCACACTCATGGTGATACTTATGAAGACGCATTAAAAAACGCCCAAGAAGTTTTAGAATTGTTAATTGAAGATTATCAAGCAAATAATAAAGAACTTCCTAAACCCCTAATTTTAGATCATAATTTAGTTTATCAATAGAGAAAATTATAAATAAGAACGCGATCACCGATTACTTAAATTTACAATAACTTTATCAAAAATTAGGAATTGTATTTTTGTAGATAGGAGCTTTACAAGAAAATTATGTTATCATACCAAAGAAATAAAGCTGAATAGGAGTATTTAAGTGGAAATTGTTAAAATCAATCAAGCTAAAAATGATATTGAGGAATTAGTCAATCAAACCAATGATAATCATCAACCCATTCTTTTATCTGGCACAAAAGGAAATGCTGTTTTAGTATCCGAAGACGATTGGAATTCGATTCAAGAAACCCTTTATGTACATTCTATTCCAGGGATTGTTGAGTCTATTATCGAAGGAGGAAATACCCCCATTAAAGATTGTGTAAATGAAGACTCAATTAGAGATATTTTAAGAGGCTATTAGTAATATTGAGGAGAGTACACAACGATGAAACTCCCCAAAGGAAATCAAGCAGAATTAGGAAATAAAATCGAAAATTATTGCCTTAATTTTAATCATCAAAAAGGAAAACATAAAGCAACTCTCTTTCAATCTAAACTCGGAATAACCTTAGAAAATGTAGATATTCTCAAGAAGGCAATTAAAAAAGCGGCCATCACTGAAACCGTTATTACTCGTAAAACCAATGAATATGGTACACACTATAACATGAAATTCCTTCTCAAAACCGATGTAGGAGAATCTCTAATTTTAGTGGCTTGGATAATTCGTAAAAACGAAAACTTTCCTAGATTAACTAATTGCTATCCTGTCAATAAATGAGGTACTATTATGAACAAAATTAAAGACTTAGATATAGTTGCCTTGACTGAAAATAGACAAACCACCCATTTTGAAACAGGAGAAACCATAACCTTATATAAAGGACAAGTTGGAACAATTGTTATGGAATATGATAGCGAAGTCTTTGAAGTCGAATTTTCTAATAATGACGGAACAACCTATGCGATGGAAACTATACCCGCCAATCAATTAATGTTATTACATTACGAATTAGTAGAAGTCATTGCTTAAATAAACCAGCTATTGATTTAAACCTTATGACTGTCATGCAAACCTCATCTTTAACTCTAGAAACCTTTTTGAAACAACCAGAAACCAAACCAGCTAGGGAATATATTGATGAAGATATTATACAAAAAAATATCCCACAAGCTAGACATTCTCGACTTCAAGGCAAACTCATTTATCATATTAATGAAGTAGCAGAAAAAAGCCAGCTTGCTTATGCTTTTCCAGAGTTACGCTGTACATTTGGGGGTTGTTCTATTGTTCCAGATATTGCCGTTCTTTATTGGGAAAATATAGCGGTTGATGACAATGGAGAACCAAAAGATAATATATTAATTGCCCCTAATTGGACGATTGAAATTCTTTCCCCTGAACAGAGTTCTAATCGAGTCACCAATAACATTCTACATTGTTTAAAATATGGCTGTCAATTAGGATGGTTAATCGATCCTGATGACCGTTCAATTCTTATTTTTCAACCAGAGAAACAACCAGAATTTTGTCATCGGAATGATTCTTTATTAGTTCTTGATGGTATTAATCTACATTTAACAGCAGAACAGGTATTTAATTGGTTAAAAATGAAACTATAAACTTAGAAAATAATCACATTATAGGAATATCTAAAATAAAATCAGGTAACACATCTTCTCCTGATAAATTAGCAGGAAGATCAATAATTTCTTTATCTTGATTTTGGCGATAAATTTCTACTTGTTGCTGTTGAGAATTAATTAACCATCCTAAGCATAAACCTGCGTCAAGATATTCTAGCATTTTCTCTTGTAAGTCTTCTAATTTATCCGTTCGAGAACGTAACTCTATAATAAAATCAGGACATAGAGGCGGAAATTTTTCTTGATCTTCTTCAGTTAAACTATTCCATTTTTCTAGTTTAACATAAGCCACATCAGGGGAACGTTTTCCCCCATTAGGTAAACGAAAAACCGTCGATGAACTAAACACAACCCCTAAGTTAGTTTCTTCATTCCATACCCATAATTTACTGATTAATCTAGCTTCTCGGTTGCCACTTTTTCCACCCAATGGGGGCATAATTAATAGTTCTCCTTTAGCAGTTAATTCCAGTCGCCATGATTCATTAACTTGGCAAAGTTGATAGAATTCTTCATCAGTAAGTCCAACGGGTTTAACATTCAGGGTTATGGTATTCATCGTTTAATTATTGATGGTAAAAGCTAAGAAGTTGCATGACATTTTAGTACAGTAATTCGTCCAAAGTATAAGGACATTGATCAGGTAGATTAATACCGTATTCTAAGGTAACTAAACTAACAGCATCTTGATAGATTTCTTCTAAGTCTTTTTTAAGCTTAGGTTTCATACTGGGTGAAATTTTGCGTTTTATCCCGATCTTGAAAGCCTGTATCTCAACCTGCCATTTTTTATAGCATTCCTCTAAGGGAGTATAGTCGATTTTGAGGCGATGTTCTATCTGTCTCATCAAAAGACTAGACACAGCATTATAATCACTACGTCCCAATGATTCAATTTCCTCAATTATGTTTTCCCAGTCTAATTTATCTAAATTTCGCTCCCTTAACGCTTCAACTTGATCTAAAGTCCATTGATAGTAATCTGTCTCATAACTTTCTGCTTTAAAGACTCTTTTCATAGTTTAAACTCCTAAATACTTATGTTTTAAAATGACATCAATATTATTTGAAGATATAAGTTATTAATCTTTTTAGAATCATACATGATCTTATTCTCCAATTTTAAATATTACTTTAAGTATTTTCTAGATGTTTTTTTACCTAACAAACCAAGTAAAATATTGCGAAAGAAACGACGAATTTTTAAGCCAATTTTCTGCACAAAATTCCTTAACACTTGCATACGATGACGCATAGTAGGCAAACGGAATATATAAGCTAACCGTCTCATTATTCCTCCTAATTGCCCACTAATATTGATCCCATAACTGGAGATAATAGCAGTTCTTCTTCCTAATGTTAACATATCCCCTAAATGAAGGTATTTAAAGGTTTTTAAGGGTTTACCTTCGATAATAGAAACAATGTTTTTAGCTGCACAACTGGCCTGTTGATAAGCAGCTTGTGCAGTGGCAGGAATACTTTTCTTTTTATTATTTATTTCTGCCAAATCACCTAATGCAAATACTTCGGTATAATCAATTAATTGTAAACAGGAATTAGTTAATAGTTTGCCTGAATGACTGTGTTGACAATTTAAACCTTCAATTAACTTTCTTGACTGAGTTCCCGCTACCCAAATAACCAGATCCACAGGAACATTAATATTTTGCTCACCATGTTTTAAACTAATCAAATTTTCTTCAATTTCTTCAACATTTGTATTTAGATATAACTGAACTCGGCGAGAGCCTAAGGCACGATAAGAAGCATTACGAACTCCTTTAGAAAAACCCTTTAAGATTTGATTTCCTCGATCAATTAATAAGACTTCTGCCCGTTTTTCTAAACGATCAGCTAACTTACAAGATAATTCTACCCCATTAGGTCCACCGCCGATAATAGCTACTCTGAGATGCTTTCTATCTAAGGTTTCTAAGTAGTGTATTTTAGCTTGTAACTGTTCTAAATCTTGTAAGTTTCTAAACGTTAAAGCATGATTTTTTAACCCTGGAATATCTGCCCATTGGTTTTGAGTTCCTAATCCTAAAACCAAATAATCATAGCTTAAATGATGATCATTATCTAGTTTAACTTGACGATTATCCAAATCAATTTTTTGAACAATATGTTGACAAAAATTAATCGAAGTTCCCGCTAATATTTTTTGGTAAGTTGGGGCGATTTCCCAGCGTTGTAATTCTCCTGTAATTAACTCATATAATAGGGGGGTAAATAAAAAGTTATCATTGCGTTCAACTAAAGTAATTTTCCATTGACCTAATTGAACTTGAGTATGGTGACTAAGATATAAAGCAGTATATAAACCACTAAATCCTCCCCCCAAAACACAGATATTAATAGAATTTTTGCTATTCATTAGAACTCAAAATAAATAAACTCAGATGGTGTATTAGCAGCTAATAAAATAGTTAAAGCTAATAAAACAGGAGACAACCAACGGGACAATAATAAATCATATTCAAACTTACCTTGCCACACAGCTAAATGTTCCATAAGAAGGACAAATATAGATAGGGCAAGAACAAACAGCAAGGCGGATATTTCGTTAATACTATACGATCCAAACACGGCTTGCAAATTTTCCCAAGAATAAGCCCCCGGTGTGATTAACGTCAATAGTTTAGTCAATAATCTTTTGCTATTGGTTTCCATAAAGAAAAGACACCCTAAAGTAACCGACGTAAAGGTTAAAAACCAAGAGATAATTTGAGGACGAGGAAGATAATTTCCCATAAACCCATAAAAAGGACGACCTAAATATCTTAATACTAATAATAGCGCACCATGATAAGCTCCCCAGATGATAAAGTTCCAAGCTGCCCCATGCCAAAACCCTGATAAAGTAAAGGTCAAAAATAGGTAAAAAGCTGCCCATTGTTTATTAGATCCCATCAAAGGTAAAAAGACGTAATCTCTAAACCAGGTACTTAACGTAATATGCCAACGTCGCCAAAATTCATTAATACTTTGGGAGGTGTAGGGGGCTAAAAAATTGACCGTTAATTTAACGCCTAAAAAGCTGGCTATACCGACAGCTACAAAACTATAACCAGCAAAATCAAAGTAAATTCTTAGAGTAAATAATAAAGCAAAAAACCAAACTGTCCAAGCATTATCAGCAATTCTTAGATCAATATAAGGAGCAATATTATCAGCTAAAACAAATTTCATAAATAATCCCAAAGAAATCCATTTTAAACCAGTTTCAAAGTTTTCTACCCTAAATTTAAAGCGAAAAGATTCAATCTGGGGAAATAAATCTTTTCTTCTTTCAATTGGTCCGGCTACAATTTGGGGGAAAAAGGCAATAAAATTAAGATAATCAAGAAAAGCAACTGGTTTCTTTTTTCTAGCATTCAGAGAATCTACTACAAAAGCAACCATTTGAAACGTATAAAATGATACCCCTGGAGGGATGGTATTTCTGATCGGAATCGGGGATGATTTTTGCCAGTTATCAGGAACATTAAGGAATAAACCGATAACATCTTCAACAAAGAAAGCTAAATATTTAAAATAGGCTAAAACGGAAACATTAATGATAATAACAATGGTGGCAATCAATTTGGCTTTCCAACCCTGCGATCGCAACATCCACTGCACCATCAAATAGTTAAAAATCAGTTCCCCTAGGAAGATAATAAAGCTCGAACGACTCGCATGAAAAAACAATAAAAAAGATAATGCTAATAAGCCAATACTATCAAAAACACCACGCCATAAATTAGCTGATTGAGCGATATAGCGAACAGTAAAGAAAGGAACACTAAATAAAATTAAAATCCACCAAAATGAAAAATCAGAGTAATTCATAAATATAAATTGTCCAACATCTAAATACGTTAGTTAATAGAAGAGTAGGCAATACAACTAAATTCGCAGATTAATTTTTAATACTATACCAGAAATACTATATGTTATCTCCTTTACGCCCAAAAAATTAGGGCTAGTTAGGTTTTATCCTTGACTAACCCTAGAGATATTTTTCTGCTTTATTTTTTATTGAAATCTTCCAAAAAGATTACCCCATCCTTTCTTATCACTCTTATTATCTTGAGTTTGATTAACGGCTTCTGCTGTTTTAGTTTCTTCTGATTCAATATTACTCAGAGCATCGGCCAAATCGTAATTATCCGCTAAATACTGGGCTGACTTCTCAACGGTGGGATGATCCCAGAACAAAGTATCGGGAAGATCCAAATCTAACCAATCCTCTAAGTCTCCCACTAACGTCACAGCATCGATGGAATCAAGACCATAACGAGTGAACGGTTCAGTGATTTTTATTTTATCAGGGTTAAGATTTAACTGCTCAGCTAACTGCTTAATCAGCCAATTTTGAACAGTTTCGACTGGTGTAGTAGCTGTTGCTTGATCATCAAGCTTGTAGCTGGAGCTTTGAACTTGCATAAGAGCGATCCTCGTTTATCGGTGAATGAGCTAATTGAAAAGGAACGATTGAAAAAAGTTTATTTTCTTTATACAGTTTTAGCAGTTCTTGAGCGGTGTTTTCCACATAGAGATCAGAAATGCTATAGGGTAGGGGTCGAATGGTACGTAACAGTCGATGTAAACTTAAGACTAACCATTCTCCTTTGGCAAAAAAGTCCCCTAAAATTGTTCGATTATATAACCACATCTGTAGACAACAGGCTGCAGCATGAAGGGTACAGTATTGTTTGGCAATTTCAAACAATTCTGGGGATTGATCATGGCCATATTCAAACTTTGAGTTAGCAATCAACTCATCGTGAGCGTTTAATTCCTCTAGGACTAAACTACCCAAAACCATGAGCTTTTCTAACACTTCCTCGTCTACATGGGCTGTCTCTTGTAGGGCTTCTAGCTGTTGTAGAGCTATTTCTAAGCCTTGTAGGGGATCGTCCATACCCCGACCAAATAATTCTAATTTCTGGCCGTCGAATTGAGGTAAAGCCTTCTCCAGAGAGAAAATAGCTTCTAAACGTTTCTGCAAATTTGCGATCGCTTCTGGTTTACGACGAGTTCGTTGTTTGGTTAATTGACGAAACTGCAGCATTAGTGCGTGTAAATTAACTACTGTACTGCCATCGAACATACTGATGATGGAGTTATCCCGTAAAATCTTTTGAAAGATGCCCCAGTCGTGTTCTTCACGCATATAGAACCGTGATCCTAATACAGTGTAAACGCTGTTAATCATGGTTTCTATTTGGGTTGTAACAAAGTATTTTGTTACTGAAGCCCAGACACTAAACTGTTCAGGGATAATGTGAAAGCCTCTCGCTGCGCCAATGGTTTCGCAATCACAAATTAAGATGTCTAAAAAGGCATCTACCAGGGTTTTACGGGGTTGGGGAATATCAATGACTGTTTTCCCATAGACAACCCGTTTAACAGCAAAATTTAATGTTGTTCTTAAAGCTGTATCCCCTGCACCTAAAGAAAAAGCAGCGCAGAAGGTTCTAGTTACTTGAAAGCCCTTTAAGGCAAATTCTAGGCCGTCTCCTTCTTCTTTAATCCGCATGGAGTCAGGAACAAAACATTCCTTAAAACCGATGCCACTCATATCAGAGGCACGAATACCGTGGGTTAAAATTTTAGGTAAATTGTAATAATTATCTGGGTTTAATTGACTTTTATCGACCATAAACAGGGTTAAACATTTTGGGCCCCCTTCTGGATCAGTTTTAGCCAAAATATAGGATATTCCTGAAATTGTCGCCCGATTAATGGGCCATTTTTCCCCATTGAGGATATATCCTCCTGGGACTTTTTTGGCTGTCAAATCGCCACCAACGAGATCACTCCCATGTTCCCGTTCAGAATAGCCTAAACACATCGCCCCGTTTTCGTTTTTGATGTATTGGGCTAACTGTTGCTTTTGTTCGTCGGTTCCTGCCATCCAAGTGATAAAAGACCAAAATAGGGTTGTAAAGGCAATCCCTATAGTCTGATCTCGACGACATAAAACACGAACAAAGGCTAAAAATTCCTCAAAAGAGGTAAACTCCCCACCACACTCCGCCGGAACATAGTAATGTTGCAGTTTCCAATTGTAAAGCCATTCTATCTCTGAGTGAGGAAATTCCTCTGTCTCATCGATGTCAACGACTTGCTTGAACGACATTACATTCTCAGGAGTCAAGGGATCTCCTAAGTCTTTGTCAAGTCTTTCAGCAACCCAATATTGTTTGAGTTGGTGCATGACGCGCCTCCTTAGGTAGTTTTCTGTGAAATCATTCTCTATGGTAAATAACCTTCACAAAAATTAATCGTCATTCTAACGGGTTTATGTGAAGTAAGCAAGTTTTTTTAAGTTAGAAGTTTGAATCGGCGGAAAACGATGGTTGGGCAGCAATAAATCCTATTCAGGAATTGGTAAGGGTTACATATCATACAAAATCCGCTTTAGAAAGTAGATAATTATATCAAGAAGGCAGAGGGAGCAGAGGAGGCACGGGTAGCAGACGAGGCAGGGGGAGAAAGAATATTACTCTACGATAATAAGCGGATCTGGTATTATATGTGGCGATCGCTTTGAGGCATTATTGTATGGTTGATACTTAGATCATCAGTTGGTTTTAGAGAATGGGGTTTGAATCCCGATTCTATTTCTGCCAAATTGATCGTTTTTAGGGTATTAAACCCCATTGGGCAAGGAGGGAATCAAGAGAAAAAATTGTTTAATTATTAATATTAATTCTGACCGAAAAAAAAGGGCTCCAAACCTCCTCTTTCAAGGGCATGAAAAGCGTTCGAGGGATGTCAAGGAAACCTTGCCATATCCAATGGAGCAAGAGAAGAAGAATTTTGCTTGTTTCAAGCCTCCACCTCAAGTTGGAAGTAATTCTAAATTCTAGATTCTAGATTCTACATTCTGATTTACTCTTTGCCCCGAATGGGCTCCTAATTATTCTGGCGACATACTCTGCATGGACTATAATAGTTCACTAGGCAATAATTTTTCCCATTAGATTAAACTATGGTTTTTTCTTCTCTGATTCGTACCTTACAAAAATCCCCTTTAACTCAAGAACTCTTGAACAAACTTAAGGGGAATAATGAATTGGGATTAAAAGGAATTAATCGGCTACCAAAAGGGTTGATTTCCTCGGCTTTAGCTCAAGCTAACCAACAAAACTTATTAGTTATTTGTGCCACCTTAGAAGAAGCGGGAAGATGGGCAGCGCAACTGGAGATTATGGGCTGGAAAACCGTTGATTTTTACCCCACATCAGAGGCATCTCCCTACGAACCCTTTAACCCTGAGTCAGAAATGATTTGGGGACAGATTCAGGTATTATCTAATCTGAGTGCAGAGCAATCTAACAATAGTAACTATGCCATTGTTACGACAGAAAAAGCCTTACAACCCCATTTACCACCGCCTAGTATTTTCTATAACGAATGCTTAAAGTTAGAAGCAGGAATGATAGAAAAATCGAAAAAATTTGATGAAACTTTGGTTAGATTAGGGTACGAAAGAGTTGATTTAGTAGAAGTAGAAGGACAATGGAGCCGTCGGGGTGATATTGTTGATATCTTCCCAGTTTCTTCAGAAGTTCCTATTAGATTAGAATGGTTTGGAGATGAATTAGAAAAGATTAGAGAATTCGATGCAGCCACTCAGCGATCGCTAGAAATAATAGAACAGCTTTTGTTAACACCAATTAGCTTTAATACAATTATTGGTAATACCATTAGAGAGAATGATTATAACTTAGATAATTGTTTATCAGAAGAGGAAAAAGAAGGCTTAGAAAATTATAATTATCCCCCAGGAATGCAGCGATTTTTAGGGATTGCTTTTGCATCTCCTGCTTGTATATTAGACTATTTAAAACCTAATAGCTTATGTGTTTTTGATGAAATAGAACAATGTCAATCCCATAGCGATCGCTGGTTAGATTATATCGAAGAAAATTGGCAAGACTTAGAACAATCTTTACCCAAAACTCATAGATTATTTAATGATTCTTGGCAATTAATTGAAGAATTACCCAAATTATATCTATCTGAACTCTCAGAAGTTAATAATAAAAATGCTTTAGATTTATCTAGTCGCCCCCTTCCTACTACCCCTCATCAATTTGCTAAACTTGCGGAAATATTAAGAGGCAAACGAGAAATTTATAGTGGTATTACCCTTAATAAATACTCTACTTGGTTAATTTCTGCACAACCCTCTCGTACCGTTTCTTTATTACAAGAACATGATTGCCCCGCACAATTTATTCCTAATCCTCGTGACTATCCTGCTATTAATAAATCTCATATTCAAGGAGCAGCAATTGCTTTAAAATATTCCGGTTTAGCAGAATTAGAAGGCTTTATTTTACCGACATTTCGTATTGTTGTCGTTACCGATAAAGAATTCTTTGGGCAGCACGTTTTAGCAACAGCAGGATACATTAGAAAGCGTCGGCGGGCTACTTCTAAAAAAGTTGACTTACAACAACTAAACCCTGGTGATTATGTAGTGCATAAAAGTCATGGAATTGGTAAATTTTTGAAGTTAGAAAGTTTAGCAACTCGTGAGTATTTAGTTGTACAATACGCAGATGGAATCTTAAGAGTTCCGGTGGATTCATTTGATAGCTTATCTCGTTACCGTCATACAGGATCAACTCCTCCTCAACTTCATAAAATGACGGGAAAAATGTGGCAAAAATCCAAACAAAAAGTCCACAAAAATATTAAAAAGTTAGCCGTTGATCTGATTAATTTATATGCAAAAAGAGCCAAAAATACAGGCTTTACTTATCCTCTTGATACTCCTTGGCAACAAGAATTAGAAGACTCCTTTCCCTACCAACCCACCCCCGATCAACTAAAAGCGATTCAAGAGGTTAAAATAGACTTAGAAAGCGATCGCCCAATGGATCGTTTAGTCTGCGGTGACGTAGGGTTTGGGAAGACAGAAGTAGCAGTTAGAGCCATTTTTAAAGCCGTTACCAGTGGCCACAAACAAGTAGCATTTTTAGCTCCCACGACTATTTTAACCCAACAACATTATCACACCTTAAAAGAACGATTTGCACCTTATCCTATTAATATTGGACTATTAAATAGATTTCGTACCACCTCAGAAAAAAAAGATATTTTACAAAGATTAACCACAGGAGAATTAGATATCGTAGTTGGCACCCAACAACTTTTAGGAAAAAGTGTCAAATTTAAAGATTTGGGCTTATTAGTTGTTGACGAAGAACAGAGATTCGGTGTTAATCAAAAAGAGAAAATCAAGGAAATGAAAAGCCATGTTGATGTTCTTACTTTAACCGCTACCCCTATTCCTAGAACCCTTTATATGTCCCTATCAGGAATACGAGAAATGAGCTTAATTACAACACCTCCACCTTCTCGTCGTCCCATTAAAACCCATTTATCTCGTTATAATACTGATGTGGTGAGAACTGCAATTCGTAATGAATTAGATCGAGGTGGACAAGTTTTTTATGTCGTTCCTAGAGTAGAAGGAATTGAAGAAGTTGCAGCGCAATTGAAAACAATGGTTCCCAGTGCTAGAGTATTAATTGGTCATGGTCAAATGGACGTTAATGACTTAGAAATGACCATGTTAAGCTTTAACAATGGAGATGCAGACATACTGGTTTGTACCACCATTGTTGAGTCAGGATTAGACATACCTAGAGTCAATACAATTATTATAGAAGACGCTCAAAAATTTGGTCTCGCTCAACTTTATCAACTCAGAGGAAGAGTCGGCAGATCCGGTATTCAAGCTCATGCTTGGTTATTGTATCCTAGCAAGTCTGAAATAACAGAAACTGCCCGCAAAAGATTAAGAGCTTTACAAGAATTTAGTCAACTTGGATCAGGGTATCAATTAGCTACCCGTGATATGGAAATTCGTGGAGTTGGTAACTTATTAGGTGCGGAACAATCAGGACAAATGGAGTCCATTGGGTTTGAATTGTATATGGAAATGTTACAAGAAGCAATTAGAGAAATTCAAGGTCAAGAAATACCAAAAGTAGAAGACACGCAAGTAGATTTACAATTAACCTCTTTTATTCCCACAGATTATATTCCCGATATGAAACAAAAAATGGCTGCTTATCGAGCCATTGCAGTTGCTAATTCTAAAAAAGAATTAACCCAAATTGCAGCAGAATGGAGCGATCGCTATGGCAAATTACCCTCTCCTGTACAACAGTTATTACAAGTCATTGAATTAAAACAATTGGCGAAATCTTTAGGCTTCTCTCGTATTAAACCCGAAGGAAAACAACATATTGTTTTAGAAACCCCTATGGAAGAACCAGCTTGGAAATTAATACAAGAAAAACTACCGGAACATTTACGCTCGCGCTTTGTTTATAGTCGCAAAAAAGTGACCATTCGGGGCTTAGGAGTTATGAAACCACAAAAACAATTAGAAAGCTTATTGGAATGGCTCGAAAAAATGCAAAATGCTATCCCTGAACCAGTTTAAGAACGAAGCATGGAGAAAAAATTAAATTCTCCATTCTCCATTCTCCATTCTCCATTCAAACCCTAGTCTTCAGCAAAAACGTAGCGATATAAATCATTGGGATCGGGTTCAGGGCTCTGTTCAGCAAACTGTACCGCATCATCAACCGCCCCTTGAACCTTCTGTTTAATGGTATCTAACTCATCTTGATTCGCTAGATTATGTTCTGTTAAATAAACAGCAAGGCGTTGAAGGGGATCTTTACTGCCCCAAAAGTCCTTTTCATCAGGCGATCGCAGTTCGTCGGGATCAGCCAGAGAATGCCCCCGAAAACGATAGGTTAAGGCTTCGATCAAGGTAGGTCCTTCCCCAGCTCGCGCCCTTTCAATGGCTTCTAGTGCCACCTTACGCACCGCCAACACATCCATGCCATCCACTTCTACTCCAACCATATCAAACACACTGGCCTTTTTATAAATCTCTGGTTGAGAGGTGGCCCTATCGTGAGCCATACCGATGGCCCATTTATTATTTTCTACCACATAAATAATGGGTAATTTCCACAAAGCGGCCATATTCAAGCATTCAAAAAATTGACCGTTATTGCTGGCCCCATCCCCAAAGAAACAAGCTGTCACTTGATCTGCCCTGTCATCTCCCATCATTTCCCGTCGGTATTTGCTCTGAAAGGCTGCCCCTGTAGCCACTGGTATCCCTTCGGCCACAAAGGCATAACCCCCCAATAAACGATGTTTTTCAGAGAATAGGTGCATCGAACCCCCACGCCCTTTACTACAGCCAGTTTCCTTGCCAAACAACTCCGCCATCACTTCACGGGGAGGAACGCCACAACTGAGGGCATGAACGTGATCTCGATAGGTACTCGATACATAATCCTCATCTGGCCGTAGTGCTTTAATCACACCGGTAGATACTGCTTCTTGTCCATTGTAGAGGTGAACGAAGCCAAACATACGACCTCGATAATACATCTCAGCACACTTATCTTCAAATAAGCGTCCTAACATCATATCTTCATAGAGGATTAAACCTTCTTCTTTAGTCAGTTGAATAGACGTTGTGTTAAATTCAGGCAAAGTACGTTCAGAAACCATAGGAACTAAAACAATTTTGACAATAATACAGAACAATTGCAACAATGGTTAGGGTAGCCAGCCAACTCTTAAAAATCTCCCTAGAACCCTATATCGAGAGAAACCATCCTAACCCTGTCTAGGGGAAATCAATTTCCTCCTGTTCCAGTTTAAACCGATTAGGTATCATCTTGGTCAATCAGAATGCGCGAATGCGCGAATTACCTTCATCCCAAGTTGGAGGCTTTAGACCCTTTTTTTGGTATTGTTGACATATTTTTTTAATGGTTAAGACTACTTATTCCTAATAAGATTGCTGGCAAAATAAAGAAAACACCAACAATATAAATAAACGCTAGATATTTCTTTTTACTGGCTACATCTGCTAAAATTGTTGCTCCCAAAATAGGCAATTTTCTTAAAAAGGGAATACTATAAATAACGATGACCCCAAAAACATTGTACAGTAAATGTACCATAGCAATTTCGAGGGCAGCAATGCTATTTTCACTAACAGCAGTCGCTGCTAATAAGGCCGTCACGCAAGTACCAATATTGGCCCCCAAAGTAAAAGGATAAATGTCTTCTAAGGTTAATAAACCAGTTCCTGCTAAGGGAACAACTAAACTGGTTGTTGTTGAAGAGGATTGAACTAAAATAGTTACAATTGTTCCTGAAAAAATACCCAAAATAGGATTTTTACCTATGGCTGTTTTGAGCATTACTTTAGCTTTTCCTATCATTAAAATTTTCAGTAATTTGCCAATGTAGAAAATAGAAATAAAAATCAAAACAATCCCAAATAAAATCAAAGCCAGACTATTAAAAGGTTCACTAAAAACTGATGTTGTTTCTTTGATTAGATTAGTAAAGGGTTGAGTTATTGCTTGGATAAAATTAAATTTATCAATGCTTTTAGTTTCTTCACCGATTAAAAATTTAGACAAAAATAGGGCAGATTTTTCTAAACAATGAGTTGTTATCTCTAAAGGTAAAAATATGAAAACACTAATTAAGTTAAAAAAGTCATGGATTGTCGCCGCAGCAAAAGCTTTTCTAAATTCTTCTTGACTACGAATATGACCTAAACTGACCAATGTATTGGTAATTGTTGTCCCAATATTTGAACCCATAATCATAGGAACAGCAACCGTCACAGGGAGTCCCCCCGCGACTAAACCAACTATAATAGAACTGACGGTACTTGATGATTGAATTAAGGCTGTTCCTATGGTTCCGACAATTAAACCAGCAAAAGGATTTGTAGCAAAAGCAAATAATTCTTCTGCTTTTTCTCCTGCTGCTGATTTAAAACCGGAACCGATTAAACTAACAGCAGTAATGAGTAAGTAAACTAAGATAATAACCCCTAACCATTCTAAAACTTTATTTAGGGTACTTTTCTGGGTTTCACTAGACGCTTCACTCAAGACTTTACTCATGGTATAATAGACTAGATATAGTTAAATTTGATTATCATCATAGGCATAAAAATATGATAAATTCAATTAAAATTTTATAAAATTGTTGTTGTTTACTAATGAGAAATCATGGCAAAGAAACAAAAATTTCCTCACCTATTAGGATCAAAATGGACAGCGAAACAAAGGACTTGGGGATGGCGACATTTCCAAGTGGTTAATCGAAAAAACCAAGGTAAATTTGTCTTTGCTGAAATGGTTGCTTCTTGCGATGCGAATGTCCGTTTTTGGATCAATGCACAACAATTTAAAGATCGTTCTTTATGGCAACCTGGATGGCAAACTTTAGAAGAAATGAATCAACCTCCAGAAGAATTAGATATTTTATAATGACCATTTAATTTCAAACTATATAACCTGTTATAACAGGTTATAAAATCCAGGCTCTATTGATTCTGGAATAGGTAGCGATCGCCTTTTTACTGTTGCGCTACAGTAGCACTTCTGAAAATCCAAGAACGAATGTAGCGGGGGTATATATTCTATGAGTTTTTCTAGAACAGCGATTTTAGGATTTTAGGTCATCTAATTTTTTCTGTAAGCGTTTCAAAGTTTGATACATCTCAGGTAATTTCTTATAAATCGCAGAGACTTTTAAATATAACTTGTTAGGAACAGCCGGACTACTCGAAACAATTTCTCCTGCAGCAACATCACTAGGAATACCGGTTTGTGCTGTAGCGATCGCTCCATCTCCGATTTTTGCTTGATTAGCAATACCCACTTGTCCAGCCAGAATAACCCGTTTACCGAGGGTAACACCCCCTGCTAAGCCAACTTGAGAAGCCATGACACAATTTTCTCCAATTTGGCAATTGTGGGCTATATGAACTAAATTATCCATTTTCGTGTTGCGTCCAATACGAGTAGTTCCCACCGCAGGTCGATCAACAGCACTATTACAGCCGATTTCTACCCCATCTTCAAGCACAACATAACCTGATTGTTCCATCTTAAACCAACCGTCAAGGGTCGGAACAAAACCAAACCCTTCGGCCCCAATAACAGCACCACTGTGAATAACACAATCATTGCCTATCTGAGCCCGTTCATGAATTGTACAGTTAGCGTGGAGTAAGGTGCGATCGCCGATGGTGACTTGAGGATAAACGACTACATTGCCCTGAATACAAACATTGTCCCCAATCCTAACCCCTTCTTGAATAATGACATGAGGACCAATATGGACATCCTTGCCCAAGGTGGCACTGGGATCAATTACGGCGGTTTCGTGAATGCCAGGGTTGGGTTTAAAGGGAGTATAAAATAATTTGATAGCGTGAGCGAAGGTTAAACGAGGTTCTGGGGTACTTAGCCAAGCAAGACCATTTTGGGTAGCTTGTTGCTGTAAACCTTCGTCACGGGGCAAAATCAAAGCACTGGCCGCCGTTTTATTGACCATAGCAGCAAACTTAGGCCCTTCAATATAACTTAACTGTTGTGCTTGGGCTTCGGTAACGGCTGCAACCCCTGTAATCTCAGGGTTGTTATCTTGATTAGTGGTTAAACTGTGTTCAGTGACTAAAGGACTGAGTTTATTAACAATTTCTTGGAATTTCATATTTATTCTGATCATAGAATAGGGTCAATTGGTTAATTGACCCTAGATTATTTTAAGCCTTTGCGCCAACAGTTTCTTTCCCTTCTTTCGCTGCTCCTTGGGTTCCTATTTGGATTAATTCCACTTTATAACCGTTGGGATCTTCCACAAATGCAATCACCGTTGTACCATGCTTCATGGGGCCGGGCTCTCTAGTAATATTGCCACCTTGCTCTCTAATTTTTTCGCAAGTTCCGTAGATATCATCAACCCCTAAAGCAATGTGTCCATAA
This sequence comes from Crocosphaera sp., assembly GCA_030064935.1. Taxonomy (GTDB): domain Bacteria; phylum Cyanobacteriota; class Cyanobacteriia; order Cyanobacteriales; family Microcystaceae; genus Crocosphaera. Next base: position 17,282 of record JASJEA010000134.1, read on the forward strand.
GCATCACCGAGATCATAGGAGTCAACACCCCAATTATAGGTTAATTCGATTACTGCGGTATCCGACTCATCGCCATAACCTACAAAAGCAAGGGTAAATTCGCCACCTGGATAATCTTTTTGACGAATGAGTTTCATCCCTAAAACATCACAGTAGAATTTTAAGGATTCTTCTAGACTTTTCACCCGTAACATTGTATGTAGAAGACGCATAATTTCTTTTTAAATTAAACAACAATGTGATCATTATGATCGCTCCTATTCATATTATCACTTGTAAACCAAACTTTTTGCTGAGGTACAGGCAAGGGCAAACCCTGTTGATCAAATGCTAATTTTTGTTTCTTTTCTCTGATTTCCTGAGTTATCATCTTTATCCTGACTTGAAAGGAGTGTCGATTATTTCTACACTCCTTTGCAAAGCATTATTTGGTTAAATTAGTTAACACTTGACTGGAGCGTTCAATAAATGATTTCATGCCCTCTCCATCCAATCCTTTTTGGGCAATTAAAGCCAAGTCATAGATATGTTGACACAACATTTTAGCCATCTCTAACGAAGGAGAATCACCCCCAGCTTGGATTATACTACTCTGACTTAACTGATAGATATTTTCGATCAAAGGATGACTTGTATTAATCACAAAAACGTGTTCTTCTGGGAAGTTCATTGTTTGTTGTTGTGACATAGCCATCATCTCCTGTAAACGTCTCATCGCTTCGGGTAATAGTACCATTGCAGGAGGCGTACTTTGGGGAGTATCAGACTTTAATGCTTGGGTACGAATGTTGAGTTTAGGATTATTTAAAGCCTTCTCAAACAGTTCCTTAATCTGATCGCTACGGGTTTTATTGTTGTTGGGATCAACTATTTCATCCGCTTTATCTTTTTGAACTAAGGTATCATCTAGTTCAGCGTCAACACGGGAAAATTTAACATCAGAGTATTCTCTTTCTAAGAAAGGAATAAAATAATTGGTATCAATGAAAGAGTCCATAAAGAGGATCTCTAAACCTTGATTTTTGTAGAGTTCTACATAGGTGGCTTGGGTATTGGTATCAGTGCAGTAAAATACCCGATTTTCATGGCGTTCTTTATTCCTTTCTAAGTAAGCGGGTAAGGTGGTATAACCTTCATTTTCATAGCTGAATTCGCCTTTATCTTCTGTAGAAGAACTTACATCTTCCCAGACATCTCCTTCCCCTTCAACTTGAACTTGTGGGGTTTCCGCTTCAGATTTAGCCTCTACCTTATCAGCTTTATAAGTGGTTTGGTAGATAAGAATATCTTCTACTTGTTTCTTGAATTTCTCATCCTTGAGAGAACCATACTTTATGAAAGTTCCCACATCTTGCCAACATTTAATATAATTTTCGGGAGTTTCTTCATAGATAGATTTGAGGCGATCTGCTATCTTTTTGGCGATATGATTGGTAATACTGCGAACTGTCCGATGATTAGTTAAAGCACTTCTCGAAACGTTTAAGGGAATATCAGGACTATCAATAACCCCTCGTAACGGCATTAAAAATTCAGGGATGATTTCCTCACAATGATCATTGACGAACACCTGATTACAGAACAGTTTAATATGTCCTTGGGACACATCAACATCAGGCCGTAGTTTAGGAAAGTATAAAATCCCGTTTAAAAGATAAGGATAATCTGTGTTTAAATGTACCCAAAGTAAAGGATCTTCTTGGAAAGGATAAAGATAACGATAAAATTCTAGATAATCCTCATCAGTAAGATTTTGAGGGGATTCTTTCCAGAGGGCTTTTTGTCGGTTAATTGTTTCGTTTTCAAACTTAATGGGAACAGGAACAAAGTCAGAATAAGTTTTAACTAACTGACGAATTCTTTGCGGTTCTAAATATTCCTCTTCTTCATCCATTAAGGTTAAGGTGATAGTAGTTCCTACTTGAGTTCGGGAAGATTCCGTTAACTCAAATTCAGGAGAACCATCACAAGACCAATGAACCGCTTCTGAACCTTCTTTATAAGATAAAGTATCAATTTCTACTTGTTTAGCAACCATAAAAGAAGAATAGAAACCTAAACCAAAATGACCGATTAATTCATTGGCATCTTTTTGGTATTTTTGGATGAATTCTTCAGCACTAGAAAAAGCTACTTGGTTGATATATTTCTTGATTTCTTCAACGGTCATCCCAATGCCGTTATCATAAATAGAAAGGGTTTTATCATTCTTATCAACTGTAATACTAATTTCAGGTTCAGGAACATCTCCCGATAATTCTCCTGCTAAAGATGCCATTTTTAGCTTAGAAATGGCATCAACTGCGTTAGAAATTAATTCCCGTAAGAATATTTCATGATCGGTGTAGAGAGACTTCTTAATAATGGGAAAAATATTCTCGGTATGGATGGTAATATTACCTTTTTCGAGTACAGCCATAGATTTTCACTCTAGAATCGGGTTTACATATTGTTGTTTATTATTGTCTCTTATTTTGGCAATATCGACATTTTGGGATGATCACACCTTCAAGATGTGGATATCCGTACTTTTGGAGAATGGAGAATTGGGAATTAAGAATGGAGAATGGAGAATGGAGAATTAATAATACAAATATCTTTTGATATTATTTATAGGTTTTTAAAAACCATCAAAAGCTATTTTAGACCTGAAAGAGTAAATTTATAGAGACTGTTAATTATTCTAGCTGCATGGTTTCATTTTTAATAATGGCAGCAGAAGTGTTCAAAAATGATTCTGTTTTAAGGTTAGAAGCAGCCACTTCTGCACGAATATTAACCAATAATGAAACAGCGATCGCAAAAACTGGAAGATTTAACATATAGGGTTGGTAACGGCTTTCCCTAAGTTAAGATATTTTTTATAATAAATCTTAATCCTTTAATCTGCCACTCTATCACACCCATGAATAGTACCTTTCTTAACCATCTCAACAGTCCTCAACGTCCTGTACTTGTCTTTGACGGTGCAACAGGAACCTCCTTACAAACCCAAAATTTGACCGCAGAAGACTTCGGAGGACCAGAATACGAAGGGTGCAATGAATATTTAGTGCATACCAAACCTGAAGCAGTGGAAAAGGTGCACCGAGGGTTTTTGGAAGCGGGTGCAGATGTTATTGAAACGGATACCTTTGGGGGAACGTCTATTGTCCTTGCAGAGTATGATTTAGCCGATAAAGCTTATTATTTGAATAAAAAAGCGACAGAAATTGCCAAAAAAATGGCTACTAAATACTCTACTCCTGAAAAACCTCGTTTTGTGGCGGGTTCTATGGGACCAGGGACAAAATTACCTACTTTGGGACATATTGACTTTGATTCCCTCAGAGATGCTTATGTGGAACAAGCAGAGGGGTTATACGATGGGGGTGCAGATTTATTCATTATTGAAACTTGTCAGGATGTACTGCAAATAAAATCAGCTTTAAACGCAGTCGAGGAAGTTTTTGAGAAAAAGGGAAACCGTTTACCGATCATGGTTTCGATTACCATGGAAACTATGGGAACCATGTTAGTAGGAACAGAAATAAGTGCAGCGTTAGCAATTTTGGAACCTTATAAAATTGACATTTTAGGACTCAACTGTGCCACGGGTCCTGAACAGATGAAAGAACATATAAAATATTTATCAGAACATTCGCCGTTTATTGTTTCTTGTATTCCCAATGCTGGTTTACCTGAGAATGTTGGGGGACAAGCCCATTATCGTTTGACTCCTATCGAATTAAAAATGGCATTAATGCACTTTATCGAAGATTTAGGAGTACAAATTATTGGGGGATGTTGTGGTACTCGTCCCGATCATATTAAATCCTTATCAGAACTTTCTCAGGAATTAACCCCCAAAGAACGTCATCCTGACTATGAACCTTCGGCTGCTTCAATTTATGGCACACAGCCTTATATTCAAGATAATTCATTTTTAATTGTTGGAGAAAGATTAAACGCCAGTGGTTCTAAGAAATGCCGTAAGTTATTAGATGCTGAAGACTGGGATAGTTTAGTCTCTTTGGCAAAATCTCAGGTAAAAGAAGGGGCACACATTTTAGATGTTAACGTGGATTATGTGGGAAGAGATGGGGTGCGAGATATGCACGAGTTAGCCTCTCGTTTGGTTAATAATATTACCCTTCCTTTGATGTTAGATTCCACAGAATGGCAAAAAATGGAGTCAGGATTAAAGGTTGCTGGTGGTAAATGTATTCTCAATTCTACCAACTACGAAGATGGGGAAGAACGCTTTTTAAAAGTATTAGAAATAGCCAAAAAATACGGTGCTGGTGTAGTAGTTGGTACCATCGATGAAGAAGGAATGGGGCGCACCGCAGATAAGAAGTTTGAAATAGCAAAACGGGCTTATAATGCAGCCATAGAATATGGAATTCCTGCTCATGAAATCTTCTTTGATCCCTTAGCATTACCTATTTCAACAGGGATAGAAGAAGACAGAGAGAATGGAAAAGCTACGGTTGAGTCCATAAAACGCATTCGAGAGGAATTACCAGGATGTCATATACTCTTAGGTATTTCTAATATTTCTTTTGGCTTAAATCCTGCGGCCAGACAAGTATTAAACTCTGTATTTTTATACGAGTCAATGCAAGTTGGTTTAGATGGTGCGATTGTTAGCGCAAGCAAAATTTTACCTCTGGCTAAAATAGAAGAGGCACATCAAAAAGTCTGTCGTGATTTAATTTACGACTTACGAGAGTTTGATGGTGATATTTGTACCTATGATCCACTAACTAAGTTAACGGAATTGTTTGCAGGGAAAACAACGAAAAAAGATCCCTCCAAAACGGCCAATTTGCCTCTAGAAGAAAGATTAAAACAGCATATTATTGATGGGGAAAGGTTAGGGTTAGAAGATGCACTGGCCGAAGCATTAAAACAATATCCTCCCTTAGACATCATTAACGTCTTTTTATTAGATGGCATGAAAGTTGTAGGGGAGTTATTTGGGTCGGGACAGATGCAGTTACCTTTTGTGCTACAATCTGCACAAACGATGAAGGCTGCTGTTGCTTATCTAGAACCTTTAATGGATAAGGAAGACGGAGATAGTAATGATAGTGGAAAAGGAAAGTTTGTCATTGCTACTGTTAAAGGGGATGTCCATGATATCGGGAAAAATTTAGTAGATATCATCCTCTCTAATAACGGCTATAAAGTCATTAATTTAGGGATTAAACAACCTGTTGAGAACATTATCCAAGCTTATGAAGAACATAAACCAGACTGTATTGCCATGAGTGGTTTATTGGTGAAATCAACTGCATTTATGAAGGATAATTTAGAAGCATTCAATGAGCGCGGTATTGAGATTCCTGTTATTTTGGGAGGGGCCGCACTAACGCCAAAATTTGTCTATGAAGACTGTCAAAACACCTATAAAGGTAAAGTCGTCTATGGAAAAGATGCTTTCTCTGACTTACATTTTATGGATAAATTAATGCCAGCAAAAGCAGCAGAAAATTGGGACAATTTACAAGGATTTTCAGGAGAATTTACCGATAATAATACTCTATTCCAAGAAGAAAGGGGTGAAAAGGCTGCCGAAAAAGCTGCGGAGAAAAATGGTAAATCTGCGGAGCGAGAAATACAAACAGTTATCGATACAAAACGTTCCGAAGCAGTGGAAATAATAGAACCTGCTGCACCTCCATTCTGGGGAACTAAAATTCTAAAACCCGAAGAATTTGACCTAAATGAAATTTTCTGGTACTTAGATTTACAAGCATTAATCTCAGGTCAATGGCAATTTCGTAAACCAAAAGAACAGTCACGAGAAGAGTATGAAGCATTTTTAGCTGAGAAAGTTTATCCTATCTTAGAGGAGTGGAAGCAAAAAGTAGTCACAGATAATTTATTACATCCCACAGTTATTTATGGTTACTTTCCTTGTCAATCTCAAGACAATAGTTTACTCATTTACGATCCCGAAACAGTTACCAATGCTAATGGCAAAATATCAGAAGATTTAGAACCCATCTGGAAAATTGACTTTCCTCGTCAAAAATCAGGCCGTCGTCTTTGTATTGCAGACTTCTTTGTTCCCAAAGAATCAGGAAAAACAGATGTATTTCCGATGCAAGCAGTGACAGTAGGGGAAATTGCCACAGAATATGCCCAAAAACTCTTTTCTGCTAACGATTACACTAATTATCTCTATTATCATGGTATGGCTGTCCAAACGGCCGAAGCATTAGCAGAATGGACACACGCCAAAATACGTCGAGAATTAGGATTTTATGACAAAGAACCCGATAATATTCGAGAAATGTTACAACAACACTATCAAGGTTCCCGTTACAGCTTCGGATATCCTGCCTGTCCCAATATTCAAGATCAATATAAACAATTAGAAGTGATGGGATGCGATCGCATTAATATGTACATGGATGAGAGTGAACAAATCTATCCTGAACAGTCTACCACCGCTATTATTGCTTATCATTCTGTGGCTAAGTATTTTAGTGCCTAGTATCTCAGTAAAATTCTAGTATATATTACTTACTTATTAGTTTATTAAGATTGATAAGTAAGTAATGATAATCAGGTTAAAGACACAACTATTTCTTTATTCCAATTTGAAAAGTGGGGTTATAATTTTCAACCTGTTGCTATTTTTAAAGATGAAAATTCACTCAGTAAAAAAGGATTAAAGAAACTTTCAAAAGTTTGTGATAAAACATTTCCTCAGTTACTGAATCATGAAAAAGAGATTATTAATTATCTAGCAAGCTAAAATCAGAGGCATAATATTATTATGCCCCTACAAAAAACAAACACAATAAATCTACTGGTACCTCGTGAAACAGATACAAACCGAGAGAAATTTGTCTCGGTTTCATAAACCATTGTCCGACTAGACAAGATCATTAATGGACTTAAAAGCCCCATAAAAAACACCAGCATCCACTTTTAAGTCAGATGCCTCAACCAGATCACCGTAAACAGTTATGGTTCCTAGTTCGTCTTGGTTGTGGGCCCCACCATTAGCCCCTTGATTACTAATTAAAGAAATAATTGATTCTAGGATTTGATCTTGATTCAGGTCAATATATTCAATGTTGCTGACTTCTACAGTATGACCTGCAATTCTGATTTTATCTCCTTCACTTTTATTAAAGTCGAGGATAACATCATTGCCAATACCATCAACCCAGTGATCATGGACATTATCATTTTCGTGGGCTACTGCTCTCCAGTTTACTTGACCAGTTAGGGAATCGGCGTGTTTTTCAATAATCTCCTCTTTGGCATTGATTAACAGTTCAAAGCGGAAAGTATCCGCCCCAGATCCCCCAATTAAGATATCATCAGCTTCTAGAAAAGGTTGATCAGGATATACTTTAGATTCATCGGTATCTTGAGCAATATCCGGTTCTCCTGCATCACTACGACTGATCAGGCGATCATTACCATCTCCTCCATCCAGGATATCTTCTCCCATCCCATCCTTGAGGGTATCATCCCCATCCCCTCCAGAGAGCGCATCATTTCCTGCATTTCCCCAAAGCTTATCGTTTCCTGTGTCTCCAGAGATAGCATCATCCCCATCTCCTCCACTGAGACGATCATCCCCATCCCCTCCAGAGAGCGCGTCATTTCCTGCATTTCCCCAAAGCTTATCGTTTCCTGTGTCTCCAGAGATAGCATCATCCCCATCTCCTCCACTGAGACGATCATCCCCATCCCCTCCAGAGAGCGCGTCATTTCCTGCAT
>JASJEA010000135.1 GCA_030064935.1 Crocosphaera sp.
GAGATTATCAAGAAATATATTGAGAATCAGAAAGGGAAATAGAATACGACAGGTTAAAACCTGTCGAGTCGGGTTTCATCCCCCCTTTATAAAAAGGAGGCTCTCACCCTCCCGTCTTTTTCTGGTAGTAGGGGATTCACAGAAAAATTAGATTCACCCTAGAAGAAAAATGAAACCGCCTAGAATGCCTATTTAACACTAGACGGTTGTGTGCAAAACTAGTTTATGATTGCTTTTTGCGCTTTAAACCTAACCCTAAACCACTGATAGCAAGAAGTCCAAGAATAGTACCGGGTTCAGGAGCTTTCTTAATACCATAGACATCACCAGCAGCACCCTCACCACCAGGAGACTCTGTTTCTGCGGGAACTAGATCTAGATGTCCATTAGCAGTTAGAAATAGAATGCTAGAAGTACCGCCTACTGGAATGTTTTCTAGGCCAGCCCCAGGTACATTGGGAAAGAGAAACTCAACACCCTCAAAAACTTTGGCGGTACCGTCGGGGAACTCTGCAATAGTATTGTTAGAAATCTGAGAGTGAAATGCACTTGCAGGATTGATTGCCTCAAGATCTAAAACTGCAAGTCCCAAATCCGTTGGCTGAGCTTCCCAATCATTGGGCTCATCTAGAGGATCGATAGCTGTACTAGCATTTGCAAACACAAGCTGATCATAGAACCCACCAGAAGTATAGGGTTTGTGATCAACTGGATGACCATTCTTGTCTGTTGTCGTAACACTAAATTCTTGAAGTGGCTCCTCACCATCTGGTATTGGATCAGTGTTATACACTTGATAGAACAATACCCACTCTGCATCTAAATCGATAGCAATATCACCCATCTCATCCTGCTTCAAGAAAGTAGGATCAATAAGCCCTCTATCCATTAGTGCTTGATCATCTGTCCAATCACCATCACCCAAAGTTCTGTAGGCAGTGGTACTTACGGTACTATCGCACAATGGACACGGTTGTCCGCCACCTTTGGGTCCAACATCACCGAAAACACTGAAAAAGTCAGGGGCAAATGTTCCTGGAGCTACAGTGTCGTAAAATGGACTAGCTTGAGCTTCAGACTGAATACCAGTTAATCCGATCGCACCAACGACACCAGCGATCGCAAATTTGGATAATAAATTGAGTTTATTCATGGAACAACTTCTCAAAAAAACATTTTCGCTCGCCATTCTAAAACGATCTGCAAAAATTTTGCAAGTCTTCCAGATTACTCTTAATAAGTCGCAACACCAATAAAAAACTGATTGTAACCTCTGTTTAAAAGTCTGAACTCGTTAGGGTTAAATAATTTGATTATATCAATGTTTTGACCCATATTTACCCAAATTACTCCTTATACGCCCTATAAAAGCTTGATAAGCGTTTTTAATTCTTAAAATTAAAGTTCAATTATTTTACAAAGTTTCATACTTACTCAACTCGAATCATTGCAAAATGTCTTATTTTAGACACAAAACTCAATAAAAAACATGAAATCAATGTCATTTGTCTGTACGAAACCAGACATAGGACAGAAAAAATCAATAAAAGCAACACAAATAGGAGTCAGACTATCTTGAACGACTTGACAATTTAACTATTCATTTGCTCCTTTACCATGTTCTCTGCCTCGAACACTCTCTAAAGAGGCTAAAATCGCTTGAGAACCGGCAATAATATCTCTTTCTTCCCCCCCTAAATACAGTCGTCCAAAACTACCAATAGCCGAAACTTGCAAAATATTGATTAACGCTGCCTTTTCCGCTTCATTGGCTGCTAAAGCTGCATAAGCCGCCGGTTGCACTTCCAAGACATATAAAGTTTGTCCTGCAAGTAACATTTGTCCCCGTCGGTTACGATTAATCAACTGTGCTTGATAAGCATCAATATTACGAATAATTTGACTGGAAACCACTCTCGGTTTGAGACAGTCATGCCGTTTTACTCCTAATGCTGCCAAAATAGCTTGTCCGGCTGCTTTGGTTTCTCCTTGGTTGGTTGAATGAATTTCCAGAAGGCCGTACAGTCGTTCTACAAATTGCACCCCAGGGCGAACGACAGCCGATTTGAGAGCAACATCCGTAATGCGATTAATTTCTATGCCTGGAGAAATTTCGATCCACAAAGAAGCATCTCCTGGTAACGGTAAAAACCCCAATGCAACTGTACCAATATAGGCAGCGTGTTGAGATTGTAAACGATCTAGATAAACGTAACTTCTTAGTTCAACGCCCAAGATATAACTCTCCGGTGTTTAGATAGTGAATTTGTCTCCTAGAACAAATTACCATGTTTGAATCTATTTACCTCTAGGTAAGAACAGCAGTTCGCCCAAAAAAAATTCAGGAAGTGTTAGACTACACATTGTATTTAGTAAATGAATATCTTTAAAAGCATTGATTTTAATCAATGAAAGCCCTAGAGAATTTTTTTGTTACACCTCTTTTCAAAATGTTACAAAACTTTATATAATGACAATAAGCAAACCTGAGTATTTATTCCTAGCTTATGGTTATTACCGAAATTCCCTGGCTCACAACTATCATTCTTTTTCCCCTAATTGCCGCCCTTGCGATTCCTTTAATTCCTGATAAAGAAGGAAAAACCGTACGTTGGTACGCATTATGGGTAGGATTATTAAACTTTGCTCTAACTATCTTTGCTGTTTCTAACGCATACGACTTCAATAACAGCAATTTTCAACTTGAAGAAACCTATGCTTGGGTTCCCCAACTAGGTTTAAACTGGTCAGTAGGCATCGATGGCTTATCAATGCCTTTAATAGTTTTATCTGGCTTAATCACTACGTTAGCTTTACTCGCATCCTGGAAAGTCGAGAAAAAGCCTCGTTTATTCTATTTCCTAATGTTAGTGCTATATAGCGCACAAATGGGCGTATTTGCCGCACAAGACTTACTATTGTTCTTCTTTATGTGGGAACTAGAGTTAGTCCCCGTCTATATATTAATTTCTATTTGGGGTGGCGAAAAACGTCTCTATGCAGCCACAAAATTTATTTTATATACAGCCCTCGCTTCCATCTTTATTTTAGTTGCAGCCCTCGCCATGGCCTTTTATGGTGATACCGTAACATTCGATATGGCACAGTTAGGGATGAAAGATTTCCCCATGGCTTTAGAAGTATTAGCTTATGCTGGCTTCTTAATTGCTTTCGGTGTCAAACTTCCTATCTTTCCCTTACATACATGGCTACCCGATGCCCATAGCCAAGCTTCCGCCCCTGTTTCCATGATTTTAGCAGGTGTTTTATTAAAAATGGGCGGTTACGGTTTGATTCGCTTCAACATTGAAATGTTACCAGATGCTCATATTAAGTTTGCTCCCTTACTGATTATTTTAGGGGTAGTTAATGTAGTTTATGGCGCATTTACAGCTTTTGGTCAAACTAACCTCAAACGTCGTCTCGCTTCTTCTTCCATCTCTCACATGGGCTTTGTCATCATCGGCATTGCTTCCTTTACCGAGTTAGGAATGAATGGGGCTGTTTTACAGATGGTATCTCATGGTTTAATTGCTGCAGCGTTATTCTTCCTCTGTGGTAGTGCTTATGAGCGTACCCATACATTAATGATGGATGAAATGGGCGGATTAGCGCAGAAAATGCCCAAAACCTTTGCTTTATTCACCGCAGTTTCTATGGCTTCTTTAGCTTTACCTGGAATGAGTGGCTTTGTAGCAGAATTAACGGTATTCTTGGGTGTAGCAAATAGCGATGTTTACAGTTCAACCTTTAAGACAGTGGTTATCTTTTTAACCGCAGTGGGCTTAATTTTGACTCCTATTTATCTGCTCTCCATGTTACGGGTTGTTTTCTATGGACAACAAAATGAAGGCTTAAAGTTGCCTAAATTTAATGTGGATGCCAAACCCCGTGAAGTATTTATCACTGCTTGTTTATTACTTCCTATCATCGGCATTGGTTTGTATCCTAAGTTAGCGACGACAACTTATGATGTTAAAACGGTGGAAGTTGCTTCTAAGGCGCGCTCTGCTTTACCAACCATTGCGCAACAGCAAGAAATGTCTCATCAAAACAAAATTGCTGAAGAGTTAGCTTCAACCGTGTTTGCTGCTCCCGAAATTGATTAATCTTAGCAGAAGATACCGTTAATATAAAGAAGGTTGATAATTCAGCCTTCTTTATATTTTTTGTTAATCAATAGCTCAATTCTAAAACAATGACTAATCCACTACCAAAAGGTCCGACGCATTCTGCCTTATGGCAATTAATTCGCTGGATAAAAGAGCCTTTAAGTTATCAACAAGAATGTCTCCAGCATTACGGAGATATCTTTACTCTTAATATGAAAGGTTTTGCCCCTTTTGTTATCATTGGAAACCCCTTAGGAGTACAGGAAATTTTTAGTCAAAATCCTGATAATTTTGATGTTGGCCGTGGAAATGAAATTGCTGAGCCCCTTTTTGGTACTAATTCTTTATTTTTCTATGATGGGCAGCGTCACCAAAGAGAAAGAAAATTATTAATGCCTTCTTTTCATGGACAAAGTTTGCAAAATTATGCACAATCGATCTGTGATATTGCTGTTGAAGTTGCAAGTCAGTGTCCAGAAAATAAACCCGTCATTATCCGTGAGGTAATGCAAACCATTAGTTTAGAAGTCATTTTAAAAGTAGTCTTTGGTATTTCAGAAGGAGAAAGATATCAAGCTATAAAACCCTTAATTGCTCAAATGTTGGATGTTACGGATTCTCCATCCACCTCCAGCTTTCTATTTTTTAAATTTTTACAAAAAGATTGGGGAAAATGGAGTCCTTGGGGAAGAATTCAATATACAAGAAGACAAATTTATCATCTATTACAAGAAGAAATTGAGGAAAGACGTAGACATAAAAAACACAGTCATAGTGATGTTCTTAGTTTGATGATGGCAGCTAAAGATGAAAAAGGACAATCATTGACAGATGACGAATTAAAAGACGAGTTAATGACTTTACTATTTGCCGGTCATGAAACCACTGCTACTACTATGAGTTGGGCTTTTTATCAAATTCTTAGTCATCCTTCTATCTTAGAAAAAATGCGTCAAGAATTAGAAGAAAATACCAACCATCTCACCCCTTTAGAAACAGCTAAACTTCCCTATCTTAGTGCAGTATGTCAAGAAGTTTTACGAATGTATCCTATTCTTCCTATTATTTTTCCTCGCATTACAAAAACTAAAATGACCATAATGGGACATGAATTTGCTCCTGAAACTTGGCTAACCCCCAGCATTTATTTAGTACATTATCGAGAAGATTTATATCCTGAACCAGAAAAATTTAAACCTGAACGTTTTTTAGAAAAAAAGTTTGCTAATTATGAATATTTACCCTTTGGTGGAGGTACTCGTCGTTGTTTAGGATATGCTTTAGCAGAATTAGAAATGAAACTGGTTTTAGCTTCCATCATCTCTAACTATTCACTCGATTTAACAACCCAAAAACCTGTTAAACCACAGCGTCGAGGTTTCACAATTTCTCCTGCTGGTGGTGTTCCCGTTATTTTATCTAAACGTTTATTTGTATAGTCAAAGTTAAAGCCGGAATTGAACAGCAAACTTTTCTAGCTTTGTAGAGGTTTTTATAGAGTTTAAGAAGCTTTTATAATCAATCCAGTAGGGTGCTTTAGGCTAATTAAAACTTTTCTAGATTAGCTATAATTTTTATTATGCCGTAACGGACAAGATTATCTAAGGGTTGCCAATCCAGCCAAACATCTTGGCCAAACCACCTAATAAGGCGACAATTAAACCAATTATAACGCCACGATTAATAAACTCTTGATAATCTAGTCTTTTTCCTAAACCATCGACTTTTTCTTCTAATCTTGCTTGTCCTACTTTTAGATCCGTAAGGTCTTTTTGAATGGTATCTAGTTTATCATCTATTTTCTTAAATTTATCTTCAATACCTTTAAGGACTTCTTCTATTGAGTAGGTAACTGTTACTGGTTCATTCATGATTTTTATTAACCATTAAGCACTGCTATCATAATAGCAAATTTTGAGAATCAACTAAACAGGTTATCATAATACTGTAGAATAATCGAACCTTAAAGGAATATGCAATATCAAGTTAACCTACAAAAACAGAAGTAAGTAGTGAAATATTTCAACTAAAATGGTGGGTTCCGAAGTATTTTTAGATTCCTGTCATAGTCTTAATTATAGTCATCTAACTCACCCTGCTTTATTGTGCTAAATTGTATTTAATGTAGTGCAATCATCCTGCTTGCTATTTTTGGAGTAAGTTAGCAAGATGCTCACATTCCTATTACCTCATTTTAGCTGAAACACTCCATTAGGGTTCGTTGGGCTAACCAAAAATTTTTGAAGTAAGCTATTTTTTAATAATGCCGTAACGAACCAAGATCAAATTATCTGGTGTATACAGTTAATATTTTGATTTTAATACTAAATATAAATTATGAATCAAATTATCAAGCAACGTTTACAAGACCTAGAAAAAAATATCATTCCAATAGAAAACTCAATCAATTCTGAAGATATAAATCAAGGCTTATTGATTAGATGGAAAGTACAAATTCAAGATTTAATTCTAAAAATTGCTGGAAAAAATAGTTCTTATTATCAAGAATTTATATCCATTAAAGATGAGCATAGATGGGGTGAAGATAGTTCCAGGTTTAAAGATTGGAAACATATTTTTTATGCTTTCAAAGAAGATTTTGAGTCTGGCTATCTTATCTCTTTTGAAGCTCTAATTCAGGCAGATGTTTTTGATTCTGAATTAGAACAAGCTGAAATTTTATTCAAAAAAGGATATTTAACAGCATCGGCTGTGATTGCAGGGGTTGTTCTAGAAACAACAATAAGAAAGTTATGTGATAAAAACTCAATTCCTCATGATTCTTTTGATAAAATGAATAGTGATTTAGTTAAAGTGGGTATCTATAATAAGTTAGACCAAAAACGGTTAATTGCTCTTTATGATATTAGAAATTCAGCAGCACATGGGTTAGACAATCAGTTTTCTAAACGAGATGTTGAAGATATGATCCGTGATGTTAAACGTTTTGTTGAGGACAAATTAGATAAAGCAACTCAATAATTAATTGTGTGTACTTTAATTATATTCCCTATTCCCTCAGACACAATAAACTATATAAAGAGTTATTGTATGAATCTGAATGGTTAATCAATCTGCATCACCCGAAGTATCAGAACAACAACCCATCAAACTACCGCGCACCAGCGAATCTGATAAACTAAAGCGTATCCGTCACACCACCTCCCATGTGATGGCCATGGCCGTGCAAAAATTGTTCCCGAAAGCCCAAGTAACCATTGGTCCTTGGACAGAAACCGGCTTTTACTACGACTTCGACGTTCCCGAACCCTTCACGGACAAAGACTTAAAAGCGATTAAAAAAGAGATGATCAAAATCATCAAAAAGAAGTATCCTGTCGTCCGTGAAGAAGTTTCCGCAGAAGAAGCTAAAAAACGCATTACGGAGCTTCAGGAACCCTATAAACTGGAAATCCTAGAAGGTTTAGAACCCCCTATCAGCCTTTATCATTTAGGGGATCAATGGTGGGATCTTTGCGCAGGTCCCCACGTGGAAACCACGGGAGACTTGAACCCCAAAGCGTTTGACATCGAATCTGTAGCTGGTGCATACTGGCGAGGGGATGAAACCAAAGCGCAACTGCAACGCATCTATGGAACCGCATGGGAAACCCCTGAACAGTTGGCTGAGTATAAACGACGCAAGGAAGAAGCATTAAAACGAGATCATCGTCGGTTGGGGAAAGAGTTGGGGTTATTTATCTTTTCGGACCCCGTAGGCCCTGGTTTACCCCTGTGGACCCCCAAAGGAACCATTATCCGCTCAACGTTGGAAGACTTTTTGAAACAAGAACAACTAAAACGGGGTTATCTTCCTGTGGTAACACCTCATATTGGAAGAGTTGACTTGTTCAAAATTTCCGGTCACTGGCAAAATTATAAAGAAGATATGTTTCCCATGATGGCTGAAAATGAGGAAGCAAAAACTTCAGAAATGGGGTTTGTTCTTAAACCCATGAACTGTCCGTTTCACATCCAAATTTATAAGAGTGAGTTACGATCTTATCGTGATTTACCGATGAGATTAGCAGAATTTGGAACGGTTTATCGTTATGAACAATCAGGAGAATTGGGGGGTTTAACCCGTGTTCGTGGGTTTACCGTGGATGATTCCCATTTGTTTGTTACTACCGATCAATTAGACGATGAATTTCTCAATGTTGTGGATTTAATTCTGACAGTATTTAGAAGTTTACAACTGAAGAATTTTAAAGCAAGATTGAGTTTTCGAGATCCTAATTCTGATAAATATATTGGCTCAAATGAAGCTTGGGAAAAAGCACAAAATGCCATCCGTCGCGCGGTTCAAACTTTGGAAATGGACTATTTTGAAGCAGAAGGAGAAGCAGCTTTTTATGGTCCAAAATTAGACTTTATTTTCCAAGATGCTTTAGAAAGAGAATGGCAACTGGGAACGGTACAAGTTGACTATAATCTCCCCGAAAGATTTGAGTTAGAATATGTAGGAGAAGAGGGGAACCGTGAACGCCCCGTTATGATTCACCGCGCACCTTTTGGCTCATTAGAGCGTTTAATTGGCATTTTAATTGAGGAGTATGCAGGTGATTTTCCCTTGTGGTTAGCACCCATTCAAGTACGTCTTTTACCCGTTAGTGATGTCCAGTTAGACTATGCCAAAAATGTTGCTCAAAAAATGCAAAGTTTAGGCATTCGTGCCGAAGCTGATACATCAGGAGAAAGACTCGGTAAAATGATTCGTAATGGGGAGAAACAAAAGATTCCTGTTATGGCTATTGTTGGAGCAAAAGAAATCGAAGAAAATGCCTTAAGTATTCGCACTCGTGCATCAGGAGAGTTAGGCACAATGGCCGTTGATGAGGTGATAGAAAAGTTAACCGATGCTATCACGAATCATAGCGATTTTTAACAGTTTGTGGTGGGCAATGCCCACCTTAATGTTGCATCTAAAAGCAATTCTAAACTATATTAGTTAAGGGTAAGCTTTGAGATTATTTCGTTTTCAATAAAGCTTAATCATAAATTTAGTACATTTAAGGAAATCTGAAAATGAATTATGCAAGTTTTTGGTCAAGATTTTTAGCGGCTTTACTTGATGGAATTATAGTTAACATAATATCTGCTTTGGCCGGTTTTGTTATGGGACTTTTTCTGGGGATACTTATGGGAGGAAATTTTAGTGATGGAGCTGCATCAGTCTTAGGTTTTATTATAGGTATAATAGTTTCATGGTTATATTTTGCTCTTTCCCATAGTTCTTCTAAACAAGCAACACTAGGTAAACAAGCACTAGGTATTGTTGTCACTGACTTGACAGGAAATAGGTTATCTTTTGGTCAAGCAACGGCAAGATATTTCTCTAAATGGCTATCCAATTTAACCCTATTAATTGGTTATATAATGGCTGCTTTTACAGAGAAGAATCAAGCTCTTCATGATATAATAGCTGGGACTTTAGTTGTTAAAAGATAGTATATCTACTATGTTTCAGATGTCTCCTGCACTATTTATCTAAGCCTAAAATCATAATTCTGAAAATCATCTGATATTTTACTCCTCATTTTCTTCATAATCATCAATTTTTTCTGGTAATTTTAAAGTTTAATTAATATCACTAATTAACTCCAAGGTTAAATATTTTCCTGCTTTTTTTGCTTCATCATAAGTCACATAACCACTTATAGTTGACTGATAAAGAATTTGTGATTTTCGAGTGACAAGTTTTTCATTTTTACGAAAATTTTTATGGGAAAAAATTTCATCCTTAAGTTCTGATAAAGCTCCAGAAAAAACCAACAGATTCACTCAATAAGAACTGATTTCTAAGGGAAAATCTAGAATCCGTATATCTCTAGAAGCGAACATTGACGAATTCAACCAAGAAATGTTAGATGAGCTTATTAAATTGATTCAGGAAAAATCCCTAGATGCTTCTTTGAAAATAACAAAAATTGAATAATAAGTATATACATAATATTTTAACTAATGAAGAAATTAATCAATAAAGTGTTATTGGAAGATGCCAGGAGATGTCTTTCATCATATACCTAATAACTTGGTTCAATCAATTTAGGAGATATCTATCAAAAAAAAATAATTATTAGGAAATTTATTGGTATTAAAGTAATTAAAAAATATCAATAAATGGCACAACAAAGAATTGATGAAACTACTTGTCAAGGAACACTTTTTGATTTTTCCCATTATTCTAACCCAGATCAACGAGATTAACTCAAAACTTTGTATCTAACAATAAATACAGATACTTATAACCATATAATAATAAAATTTAAAGCTAAAGTTATTGAAAATGAAGCATAATTTAAAATCAAACTATCTTATAACATTGCAAGAATATATCATCTTTTTTGATGAAGTTTGCTAAGATTGATAATGTATCATTTATGTAAGAGTTATGCAAGCAACTATCCCCAAAAAAATATCAATTGAAGATTACTTAAAACAAGAAGAAAAAGCCAATTTTAAAAGTGAATACATTAATGGAAAAATTATTCCAATGGCAGGTGGAACAGTAAATCACAATCAAATTGCAGTAAATATTACCACAGAACTTAATTATGCTTTCAAGAAGCAAGATTATCGAGTTTATATGGGAGATGTTCGTCTGTGGATACCTGATAAAAATAGTTTTACTTATCCAGATATCATGGTAATTGAAGGAGATCCTATTTATTATGAAAACCGTAAGGATACTATTTTAAATCCCAGTTTAATTATTGAAGTATTATCCCCTTCTACAGAAAATTATGATAAAGAAGGTAAGTTCTCTGCTTATCGAACCATTTCAGGTTTTTCTGAATATGTATTAGTGAGTCAAACACAAATCTATGGAGAGAAGTTTACGAAGACTGACGAAAAAAAATGGTTATTTCAGGAATTTTACGCAGAGGATAAAGCGATAGAAATACAATTAGGAAATCTATCTTTAGAATTTAATGATATTTATCATAAAGTGGATTTATGAACGAAATCTCAAGACGATAGGGTGAGCAAATTAGATACTTATCTGCATTACTCATAATGCAGACAACTTTACCCACCCTACAATAATCATTCAATATTAATGACAAACTACAATGGTTTAGTAGCAACAATAGTCCGATGACGATGATCACTTGGAACAGTGGTTTTATAATCAAATCCTAATTCTTTTAACGTCTCTTCCACATTAAAAGTATAGTAATCATCGCTATGGGGTTCGGTACTTTTCATCAAAGTAAATAAAACAGGTGGTAAGTTTTGAATCACTTTTGAACCTGGGTTATTATCAGTAATACCAAGAACCCCACCGGGACGCAAAATACGCAACACTTCCTTAAAAATAGCCGTTGCAGCATGACGGGGTAACTCATGTAGAACAAACTGAATCGTAATCACATCAAAAGAGTTATCTGCAAAGTCAGTTTTTTCCGCTAAACCATGTACCCATCGACTGATTTCATTTTGTTCATCAGTGACTTTGGCCACCGCTAACATATAGGGAGACAAATCCAGTCCAATGGTATTAATGGGGGTATCTTGTCGTTTACTATAGTAACGGTGAGTTTCTTTGGTGGAAATACCCACAGAACAACCAATATCTAAGATATCCCTAACTTGAGGGGGGCTATAGGGTTCTAAAACAGCATGAAAGCTTGACTTTAAACGTTGTTGGGCTTCTTGCCAAGTTAAACCCTCATTTTTCCAAACCCGAAGCCCCAAAGACTGTGTAGCGGGAATGGCTTCAAACGCTGCTTTCCAACATAAGTTACCTTCGTCATAAGCATGGAAGGGAACCAAATAATAGTCAGGATAGACAATATCAGGGTTCGTCATTTGCCCTAATAAGCTTTTAGCAGGAGAATTTTCCAATGTTTGACAAGTTTCATCCCAAAAAATGCCATTTTTTTCGGCTGTCTTGATGATAACCTGTCTCGCTTGATTTTTCATGAGGCGATAAATGGGCTTTGTTTGGATCATTACATTGACAAAGCGCGAGAGCAGATCATCACCAGTCCAGTCCGGTTTAACTTTATTGGCCATGATTATAGAATATTCATTTGTTGTTTGAGGTCATCCTTAACTATATCACTTGCTAAGGTCAATTAATTGCAGAGATTCCCCAATAGGGCCAATAGCATAATAGGATGCTAGTCCCTAATAAACACAAAATTCCCATAATTCCCGCTAAGGGTTGTTGATAGATACCAATTATCCAGTCTTTTCCTTTCCCTGTGTAAGAAATCAGTTGGGCAGCGTCTAGGGATGATAAACCCCAGATCCAACCCGCATGAAGTCCCCAGGCTAACCCAATACTACCTCCATCTACCCATCGAGCCATCACCAAAACCATTCCCATTAACCAAAGTCCCGGTAGTTGAGCCAGGGTTTCTTTGCGTTCCCACAGGAGATGCAATAGGGCGAAAATAAGACTGATGGTTATCGCACTTATCCATCGGCCGTAGTCAGACTCCAGAATTGTTTGAAAAATCCCTCGAAAAACAAATTCTTCTGTTAAGGCGATCCATAAAGCCAATGCCAAGATGGGGAAGGCTATCTTAACTAATTCAATTAGGTTCTCAGGATGCCATTTTAGCCATCCTAACCCCCCTTCCAGAACAAAAACGACGGTCAACCCGCTCAACCCTAAAAAGATGCCTTGACACAAAGATATCAAGACACCACCATCAAACCCTAAGCCATATTCCTTTATGGATGTGCCCTCAACTGCGAGGGTGAACCAAGTCAATAAGGGAACCAATAAGTACAAAGGAATTAGTAAGGGAATCTTTTGCCCTGAACTAAGGGGTTGAAACGGTTGCCAGTTAAGTTTTTTACCTAATACCAACCCTATTGGTAGCCACAGCAGCCACCAAATTAATAGGAAAAGTGCGATTTTACTCCCACTAGGAAAGTGTCTCAGAAAAATTAACCAACTCCCAAAATCAGAAGACTGAATTACTTTCCATTCCCCTAGAAAGGAGGCTATCCCAAAACAATTTTTGCTGATGATCACTGCCATGATAGAGATCGGCTTGTGTCTAACTTCTTATCTGAGGATAATCCCTAGGTTTCTCGGTGTTCACCCCCTAATCTTCCCTAGATTTATCGGATAGAAATTGGGGGTTTAACCTTATCTCATCAGAACCACAAAACACAAAAGTGAGCCTTCTGTTTTAAGTGAGTTTTAGCCGTATACTTTCCATGTTTATCCTTGAACAAACAGGGTTTAATCATCCTCCTCTTCATCAACCCCGATCTGCTTGAGGTGAATATGTTTGTAACCTAATTTAATCTCAAATTCATCTCCTGGTTTCAATCCCATTTGTTCTGTATAGGTTGAACCAATGACGATTTGACCATTTTTATGAACACTAACACGGAACGTAGGTTCACGCCCCCGACCATCTTTAGCAGTACCGGGATCTAAAGGAACCCCTTTAGCTGCCAGAACTGCATCATAAAAGTCTGTTAAGTTAACACGAGTCTGCCCCTCTTTTGTTATTGAGTAGTACCCGCATTCTTTAGCTGTTTCTCGTCTGGGCTTTTTGGACAACTCTTTTACTTTTTGAAGCAAGGCTTTTCCCGTTAAGGGAGTAGGATTCGAGTTAGTCATGATTTTATCAATGTCCTTGAATTCTATCTCAATGGTGACTTGTTTTTTTAGATCATTATTAATGATATCAAAAATATAGCGTTAAATCCTTAAACTAAATCAAAAAAATTTCAAGAATTATGAAGTTGATACCGGGTAGTTTAAGGGATAAAATTTTGGTAACACTCCCCAAAACCAGATAAATTAAGCCTCTACATCCTCTGGTGTTTAAGTCATTCAGTCGCAAAAGAAAAGGGGAGAAGTCCACACACAACCAAGCTACAACTGTCACTGAGATAGACTTGTTAGGGATTATTCACACCATAGAAAAGGGAACAGCCCACCCTCAAACTAAACACGGTTTAAGAAGGGGGCAATTATTTTGGAGAAGAGAGCATAATCATCAAGAACAAGATAGAACAGAAAAACCAAATGCCTTGAACCCCCCTAGGGAGAAGTCTCCGATTGGGAAATGAAAATAGAGGGACGAGAGCCAGGGAAACTCGGTTTTGTGATAGACTAGGACTTGCCGTAGGGTGAGAACCTGAATGGTAGCCAGAGTTGGAGTGTATCCATCCAAGATGGGAGTCAAAGGCAGTCAGATGACGGGACCTCCAGAGCTTGGGGAATACTAGAAAAATTGCATAAATAAGACAAAGTACCCAGGGGCTCTGGGAAACGAAAACGCCTGATTAGTCGTTCTGTCAGGGAACCAACAGTGGGAGATTTACTCATCGTTTGTACCAGTGTGTTCTAGATAAGTGGCGAAACCTCGTGTAAACGGGAATAACCAGGAATGCCCTATCGTGAGTTAGGGAGGTTCCCCGCACAAAGCTAAGCGGTGTGCGTGGGAGAATGTCACTATAAAATAACTATCCTTGTTCCCATGAAAGTATTGTTTAAGGTTTGGCGACAAAAGCCCCATCAAAGTCCTCAGCTAAAAACTTACACCTTAGAGGTTCAAGCGGGTAACACAATTTTAGAATGTTTAAATCTGATCAAATGGGAACAAGATGGGAGTCTCGCTTTCCGAAAAAATTGTCGTAATACCATCTGCGGCAGTTGTAGTATGAGAATTAATGGTCGCTCAGCTTTGGCTTGTAAGCAAAATGTAGGGCAAGAATTAGAAATGTCGCCACCTCTTGAACATGGAGACTTGCCAACCATTACCATTGCTCCTCTGGGTAATATGCCAGTTATTAAAGATTTAGTTGTCGATATGTCAGGGTTTTGGGACAAGTTGGAAGAAGTTGATCCCTACGTTAGTACCCAAGGACGAAAAATTCCGGAACGGGAATTTTTACAAACACCCGAAGAGCGATCTCAGTTAGATCAAACAGGCAATTGTATTATGTGTGGAGCCTGTTATTCTGAATGTAATGCCTTAACGGTTAATTCGGATTTTGTGGGACCCCATGCTTTAGCCAAAGCTCAACGGATGGTGGCTGATTCTCGTGACACGACCATAGAAGAGCGTCTAGAAAGCTATAATCAAGGAACCCAAGGGGTTTGGGGCTGCACACGCTGTTATTATTGTAATGCAGTTTGCCCCATGGAAGTTGCCCCCATGGATCAGATTAGTCATCTTAAACAAGAAATTCTAGATCGCAAAGATGCTCAAAGTAGTCGCTCGATTCGTCACCGTAAAGTATTAATCGATCTAGTTAAGCAAGGGGGATGGATCGATGAACGCAAGTTTGGGGTTTTTGTCGTGGGCAATTATTTGAGAGACTTACAAGGTTTACTATCTCTTACACCCTTGGGGTTACGGATGTTAAGTAGTGGAAAATTTCCCCTCTCTTTTGAACCATCTCAAGGGACTCAAGAAGTGCGCTCGTTGATCGAGTTAGTGCAAAATTCTCAACTAGAAAGCAAAAGTTAACCAAGTCAGAAGTCACGACTAATAATTCCCACAGCCCACACCCTGTCTCGACTCGAAAATTGGTTGCTAGAAGATATGAGTTAACCCTTATCCCCACAAACCTCTTGTAAAGTTGTCACAAATTCAGGATAAGAAATAGCGGCAGCTTCGGCGCGATTAATCATCGTTTTTCCCTTAGCTGTCAAAGCAGCGATCGCTAAACTCATGGCAATACGATGATCGGTATAACTATCAACTTCAGCCCCATTTAAAGGAGTGCCACCGGTAATTTCTAACCCGTCAGGTAACTCGGTAATATTTGCCCCCATCTTGCTTAATTCTGAAGCCATAACCGCCAAGCGATCGCTTTCTTTAACTCGTAATTCTGCGGCATCTTTAATAATAGTTTTCCCCTCGGCAAAAATCGCTGCAACAGCTAAGATAGGAATTTCATCAATGAGACGAGGAATAATATCTCCTTCAATAGTACAACCTTTTAACTGACAAGATTTAACCCGTAAATCAGCCACAGGTTCTCCAGTTATCAGCCGTTCATTTTCTAAAGTAATATCAGCATCCATCATTTTTAGAGCTTCTAAAACACCGATTCTGGTGGGATTAATACCCACATTTTCAATTAATAATTCTGACCCCTCAACAATAGAAGCAGCCACCAACCAAAAAGCTGCCGAACTAATATCTCCTGGAACAATGACCTTTTGACCTGTTAATTTGGGATGACCATTAATAGTCACACTATGGGTTGCAGAATCAACTTCTAAGTTAGCCCCAAAAGCTTGTAACATTCTTTCACTGTGATCACGGGATAACGCCGGTTCTGTTACCGTTGTTTTCCCATCTGTCATCAAACCCGCTAATAAAATACAAGACTTCACTTGTGCCGAAGCAATAGGGGAATGATAATGAATGGGTTTAAGGTTTTGTCCTTGAATCGCTAAGGGAGCTAAACTATTGTCATTACGTCCCCAAATGTTAGCTCCCATCTCTTGTAAAGGTTTAATTACACGGGACATAGGACGAGAGCGTAGAGAAGCATCCCCTGTTACACAAAAGAGGCGATCGGGGTGAGAAGCTAATAACCCTAACATCAAGCGCATCGTTGTGCCAGAATTACCCGCATTTAGAACATCTAAAGGTTCTTGTAACTTTCCTAAACCGATACCTTGCACCGTCACGCTTTCACTGTTCAAAGGTGATATTTTCGCTCCCATCGCACGAAAACACGCGGCCGTACTGCGGGGATCTTCTCCTAATAATAAACCTTCGATGACTGTTTCTCCTTCAGCGATCGCCCCTAACATCAAAGCACGATGAGAGATAGACTTATCTCCAGGTATGTTTAGGGTTCCTTGTAAAGATAATCCTGTATTGGGAGGCGTTATCGTCAAAGTTTGCTGATTTTCCGCACTTTGGAGGATAATGATAGAATTTTGCATCATTGATTTTTGGCGATCGCCTTTGAGAGAGTTTTCTAAGGTGGGCCAAGCCTTCCCCATTATAAATAGTCTCTGATGGGCCCACCCTGCCATCTTAAGATTGTCTTTGTGAAACCAAAAATCAAACCGAGTCAGTACGTAAATCATCAATTAATTGAGCTAAATGCTCACTATTAGCCTGATAGACTTCCCCACAAAACTCACAAGTGGCCTCTGCACCATCATCCTTTTCAATCATATCTTGTAACTCTGCTTCACCCAATAACTTTAAAGCCCTTAAAACTCGACTAAACGAGCAACGACAATCAAAGCGCAACATCTGAACTTCAGGAAAAATAACAAGGCCCATATCGCCTAATAATTCCTCTAAAATCTCAGGTAAAGTCTTCCCGGCCCGCAATAAAGGAGTAAATCCAGACAGTTTAGCCACGCGAGACTCTAAAGTAGTCACTAGGGCCTCATCCCTGGCTGCCTTGGGCATCACTTGTAACAATAACCCTCCAGCCGCACTCACACCGTTGGCTCCCACAAACACCCCTAATAACAGGGCTGAGGGGGTTTGTTCAGAGGCGACTAAATAATGAGTAACATCATCTCCCACTTCTCCCGAAACCAACTCAACTGTACTGGAATAGGGATAACCATAGCCCATATCTCTAACCACATAAAGGAAACCCTCTCGGCCAACGGCTCCACCGACATCTAACTTACCGAGGGAATTGGGGGGAAGTTCTATGGTAGGGTTGGCGACATAACCCCGTACTGTCCCATCTAAACCCGCATCAATCAATATGCCACCCAATGGACCATTGCCTTTGATGCGAATATTGACACGAGAACCCTCTTTTTTCATGCTAGAAGCCAATAATAGACCTGCTGACATTGCCCGCCCCAAAGCAGCCGTAGCCACATAAGAAAGTTGATGTCTTTGTCTTGCTTCTTCTGTTAGTCGAGTGGAGATGAGACTAACTGCTCGAATACCTCCATTGGCTGCTGTTGCCCGTATAAGTTGATCCGCCATGAAAACCCTTACATTGCTTGATATATTCTTTATATATCTTAATCAAATGCACAAAGAATAGAGAATGCAGAATTGAGAATTTGATGGTTTCTAGGGCAGCAAAACTCCGTACACTCACTTGACTAAAATTTTGATACACTCAAGTGAAAAATGCTTTTATAACAAAAAAATGACACCCGATAACGATAACAACATAAACCCCGAACCCTCCCAAGGGTTTGAAGTTCCCATTGAGGCAGAACTTGGAGGTGATGCGTTCGAGATGGATGAAACAGAAAAAACGGCCATTAACTCAAGTTCCTATACCTCTACAGAAAACTATCAGGAGCCTGATGAATCCTTAGAACTATTACCCCAATGGTTCAAACAAACCGTGATTTCTTTAAGCACCCCTTGGGGACTGGCATCGTTATGTTTGGTTTTAGGTGCCAATCTAACTATAGTTGGATTACAGTTATGGGAAATCAATCAACCCCCTCAACCTCAACTATCAACAAGGAAAATCCCTGATTCTTCCTCTGTAAGTTTATCTATCCCGAAAAGTCTTAACCTAGCGAGAAAATCCCCTAATACTGTTATGGTAGATGCCTTGAGTACAGTTTCAAACCCTGAGCCTTCTCCACCTGCTCCCCCGAAGAGAGTTCAGGCTTTGCCTAGATCTCAAACCCCAACTCAAACCGTGGTTCATATTAATCAACCTCCCAGTCTTACCAACGCAATTTTACCCCCTTCACTGCAACCTCAAACTTCAGTTAATCTAACCCCTTTAAAAGTGCCTCAAACGCCTAGAAAGAGCCAACCAGAGTCGATTCCGATAGCGAACATTCCTCGTCCCGTTTCTTCGATGACTATTCCCCCCTCACCTCCATCCCAGAAGGCTTCCTTAGATCAGTTGCAGCAACAGGGAAACCAAACACAACTTAACCTTGCGCCTCAGTCTATGTCGCTTCCCACTATCAATCAAGAATCTCTTTCCCAGGATGAACAAATACGTCAAACCATTCAACAACAGTTACAAATGGGGGAAAATCATCAAGGCAATCTTCCTCTAGGGTTTAACCATAAAACTCGTTTAGAGTTGCAAAATCAGTTTAACCGACAATCTCCCGACTTATTGCCTCAACAAATCCAACAGATTGAACAACTTCAACAAACAGAGATGTTGAACCCTAACCTGCAACACAACAACCTTGCCAATTGACCGAAAAAAAGGGTTACAAGCCTCCTCTTTCAAGGGGATGAAAAGCGGTTGAGGGATGGCGAGGTTTCCTCGCCAGATCCAATAAACCAATAGAAGAATAATTTTCCTTATTTCAACCCTCCAACTTGAGAATATTTCTTAATAACTATGTTTTGAAAGTAAATAAAGACTATATTTGTCCTAAATGTAATACTCAAACAGGCAAAAAAAGCTTATCTCATAGAGTTCATCATTGCCCTAATTGTGGGTATCAAACAAATCGTGATGTAGCAGCCAGTCAAATAATAAGAAATCGTGAATTAGTAACGGTGCAGCGAAGTCTTGGGTGTTTTCCCATGAGCGGCTGCACCAAAACGCGGTCGGACAGCCCGTGAATAAAAATGCTTCTGGAGGCGTTCTGTTGGGGTCAATGTTTCATTGGTTAGACAAGAGCCTTTGAGAGAAGAATCTCCTGATTCCGCTACGCTAAAATCAGGAGAGTAGCAACAAGATAAAAGTTAGGAGAATCAATCATGGGATGGTTCGAGAGAGTCAGTCGCATCGTACGAGGTCATCTCGATAGCTTAGTAAGTGAAGCAGAAGACCCGGAGAAACTCTTAGAAGAGGCACTCGCTAAAATAGAACAGGAATTAATTGCCATGCGGCGGGCATTGGCTGAAGCGATCGCCACTCATAAAAGCGCAGAACGTCAATTATTTCGTTACGAAAATGCCGCCGCTAAATGGTACGAAAGGGCAGAACTGGCCATCACTAAAGGCAATGAATCTTTAGCCAGAGAAGCATTAGTAAATCGTCAATCTTATCAACAACAAGCTGATAGTCTCCAAAGCCAACTCACTCAACAAAATGAAATTATTCAAAAACTTAAAAATGAATTACGACAAGTAGAGCATAAAGAACGCGAAGCAAAGGCCAAAAAGAGTCTTTATCTCGCTCGTTTACGATCGGCTATGGCTTCTCAAAAGCTCCATGAAGTCTTAGGGGGATTTGATACTTATGGCTCCGATAATCTCTTTGAAAGAATTGATAATTATATTATAGAATTAGAAACACAATCGGCTACCATAACCCACTTGGCTGATCCCGTAGAAAAAAAATTTGCTGAGTTAGAAAGCGGTAAAAAAGTTGAAAACGAATTAGCCAAATTAAAGCATAAACAATCTCAAGGAGAAATCGAAGAATTACAATCAAAATTAGATAATTTATAAGATGAATCAATCCTCTATTAATGCTCAACCACCTCTAGAATTTATCCCTCCTAATTTTAATCCCTTGCTTTTAGGTGGAGTAAAAAAAATATTACCATTTTGGCTGAAATTGCAGACAGAAATTGTAGATATTGAAGGCAGAAATATTGGCAAGTTAGTCGATATTTATAAACAGTTTCAGTCAGAAGAAAATCGTTTTTTAATGGCTTTTCGTCATCCCAGTATTAATGATCCTTATTGTATGGGATATTTAATCTGGAAACTGCTTCCAGAAATGGCTAAACAGCAAAAGATTAATCTTGATTTTCCCGTTCATTCCCATTTTATGTATGATCGAGGTATTCCTTTATGGGCAGGTTCAGCCGTGGGTTGGTTATACTCACAATTAGGGGGAACATCAATTCAAAGGGGTAAGTTAGATATTCCTGGATTAAGATCAGCTAGAGACCTATTTATTCATAGTCAATTTCCTATAGCAGCAGCACCAGAAGGAGCAACCAATGGTCATAATGAGATTATTAGTCCCTTAGAACCAGGCATCTCTCAATTAGGGTTTTGGTGTGCTGAAGATGTACATAAAGAAAATAGGAATGAAACCGTTTTAATTGTTCCTATTGGCATTCAATATTTTTATATCTCTCCCCCTTGGAAAAACATAGAAAAATTATTAACTGAGTTAGAAAAAGATATTGGTATTGCAAATCAAAATCATTCTTTAGAAACCTCAGAATTATATCAAAGATTATTAAAAATTGGGGAACATCTTCTAGGCATAATGGAGGCATTCTACGAAAAATTTTATCACCGTAAACTCTCCAATGATTCCCAAGAACATTTAGTAGATAGACTACAAAAATTATTGAACATAGCCTTAGAAGTAGCAGAAACTTACTTTAATCTTAAACCAAAAGGAACCGTGATTGAGCGTTGTCGTCGTTTAGAACAGGCCGGATGGGATTAT
Organism: Crocosphaera sp.; assembly: GCA_030064935.1. Lineage (GTDB taxonomy): Bacteria > Cyanobacteriota > Cyanobacteriia > Cyanobacteriales > Microcystaceae > Crocosphaera. The sequence goes on from JASJEA010000135.1 coordinate 21,396, forward strand.
ATTTACCGTGATGATTTTAAAGAAATCGATAAATTGTCCTTAGTGGAACAAGGCTTAGGCGATCGCCTCGCAGAAGAAGCGAGTTTAAGAATGTGGCATATGCGTTTAGTTGAATCTTTCGTCGCTGTGACAGGCTCTTATGTCAAAGAGAAAGCTACAGCAGAAAGGTTTGCCGATACTGTCCTATTATTATGGGATGTGGTAGCAAGAATTAAAGGAGAAAATGGTTTCTTTCGTCCTCAGTTAGGACAACAAAAAGCCATTATTACTGTCGGCGATACCATATCCGTTTCTGATCGTTTTGATGAGTATAAAAAAGGCCGTCGCCAAGCTGTCACCAATTTAACCCAAACCCTACAAGATGCTTTGGAAGAATTAATTATTCGATAATTACTTATGTCATCTAGTTGAGCAAGGAATTTTTAACAGTGATGGGGAAAAAATACCCTACTAAATTAGGTATTGTAGTAGGGGAGTCTGTCGATCTAACAATCCCGTTGCCTATCAATAGTAGATGTCAAATAACTTCCAAAAGTTGATATACTAATGCCGTTAACCTTATCATCTTCTTACTATAAGTCAGGATAGGGTGGAACAGTTTGCACCTAGTTGTGTCAACACTTAACAATGTTTATTTGTCGATTTTGAGAGGAAAATTACATGGCTACATATAAAGTCACTCTAATCAATGAAGCTGAGGGAATTAACCAAACTCTTGATTGTCCCGATGATGAATTTATTCTAGATGTTGCTGAAGAGGCAGGGCTTGACTTACCCTATTCCTGTCGTGCGGGTGCTTGCTCTAGTTGCGCTGGAAAGATAGACGGTGATGCAGATGAGTTTGTCGATCAAAGTGAAGGCTCTTTTTTAGATGAGGATCAAATTAAAGAGGGATATGTGTTGACTTGTGTTGCCTATGCTAAAAAAGATTGCACTATCTATACTCATCAGGAAGAAAATCTTCTCTAAAAAAACACGGGAGTGCAGAAACCACCCTTGCCAATTTCCTCGGCGATTACAGATCGCCGAGTTTGGGAAAGTGGTATATGAAGCGCAAAACGGCACTGATGCCCGCTCTATAATGAACAAATCTGCGTCCTCCTTAATATAAAAGATAACCCGCAGTAGCGGGCTATCTTTTTCGAGCATGATTAGAGAAAACTATTGCCCAGGACTAACTTTATCAATGACTTCGGTTTTACCATCTCCTTTAACAGTCCAGACATCATAACTGCCGACAACATCTCCATTGTCATCAATATCTACATTGCCACTGGCACCTTGATAATTAATGTCTTCCCCATTACGAATTAAAGCGATCGCTTCACAGGGATCATTCACTTCCGTTCCTGGAGCATTAGCTACCTCACGAATTTTACTTTGAATGGCTTCCCCTGTGTTGGCTTTAGCTGCTTCTGCTGCCAACATCAACAGTACCGTTGCGTCCCAACTATGGGGAACAAAGGCAGTTACATCTTTCCCAGTCTTTTCATTCCATTTGGTGCTGAAGGCTTGCAACGCCTCACCGTCAGCCCCAGGAACCGTTCCTAAAGCCCCTTCTAAGATAAATTTACCCTCCTGTGTTTTACCCACCTGTTTGACAAAGTCTTCGGAATAAACCCCATCGGTTAATAAGACAGTAACCCCTTCGCTTAACCCTTGTTTATAGGCAGCTTGTAACAAAATACTTCCAGTCTCGGCATAAAGCACGGCGGCTACAGCATCTGGTTGATTGGCAAAAGCTGCAGATGCTTCACTATCAAGGGTGGGAGCTTTGGGATCGTAGCGAACTGATTGGCTTTTATTTAGTATTTTACCCCCTGAATTCTCAAAGGCATTCACAAACTGTTGTTCAAAGCCAACCCCATAGTCATTATTAATGACCACAGTGGAAACATTTTTAAAGCCTTGTTTTTGGGCTAAGGCTGCTAAAGCTTGGGCTTGATAGGTATCAGGAGGGGCTGTTCTGGCCCAATAACCGTTAAATTCTCCGTTTTTGGCTTGATCCGTAAACACGGGGCTGGTACTGCCTGGAGAAATTAACATAACCTTATTTTGGGCCGCAATACCCACAGCGGCCCCAGATACACTACTTGCAAAGGCCCCCACCACACCGGCGACGCGATCAACTTCTGCGAGTTTTGTCATAGCCGCTCCTCCTGCACTGGGATCGGTTTGACTATCTTCTGTTATCAGGGTGACTGGTTGACCATTAACACCGTCGCAAGCATTAATCTCATCTACAGCTAATTTAACGGCTTCTGGCATATTCGCACCAATGGAGGATAAGTCACCGGTAACCGGTAGTAATGCCCCTAATTTTAAACCGTCCCCACTGGCTGTGGGGGAACTGCTGGGATTAGATGTGCCATTAGTGGATGTTTGATTATTACACCCCACCAGAATACTGCTACTAAAGGCAAGGGTCAAACCCCAGGCTAGGGGAGACTTTAAGCCATGTTTCGTTAACAATGAATTCATTATTGTCCAATCACTCCTCACGATAATGGATCATCTTTAATTGACATTAGTTTAAGACTTTTTTGATCTAACTACCACCAATTAACGGGGGACAATTCCCCCCCTTTTTTATAGATGTTGTTCCCTACGTCTTCGATAAGCTCAGATCAGTTCCTTCAACAGCAGTTTAATGAGCTTATCCCCAACTCTGGCCTTCAATAAATTATTACTTGAACCAATTGAAACAGAAATCTAAATCGTGAGGATGTCAAGCTCAACCTTATTATTGAATAACCCTACCGTGTAGACGGGTAGGGATTCTTTATGCGGAAAACGCAAAGGCGTATCCAATTGCCTCTAATACCTCACCCTAGAGGGTTTGGCTTTACTTTCTTTTCTTCTCTGTCTTGAGTGCGTTCTACATTTGCCGTACTACGACAAATCACGCACTCGCTTTTATGAGAGACTTAGCCGAAGCTAATAGGGTTTTTTGGTTAGCTTAGTTTCGACCCCTGACCATTTTCGCTATTTTTAGTAGGTACTAGGCGGTTGTGTCCCTGTATT
>JASJEA010000128.1 GCA_030064935.1 Crocosphaera sp.
ACCCATTCATCTTTAGCCATAATTTCTTCATGACTGCGTTTATACTCTTCATAAGGAACTTGAATTCCTCCTGGTTGATATTGAATTTTATCTAAGGTATAAAGTGGTAAATGGGTAATCTCAGATAACCTTCGACTTAAGGTAGATTTTCCTCCCCCAGTGTTTCCAAATATTGCTACTTTTTTCATCACTCTAATTATTTGGTAAACAATTTAAAGTATAAACTTTGACAAAACTCTTTAACAGGAAAAGCAATAAACGTAATAGGATTAATTGTGACAATTATATTACGAATATCTGATTTTGCCCCCTTAATAATTTGTTTCGCCACCCAATCTGCCGACATAATACCAAGAGGATTCAAATTACTTTTAAAAGGACCTAAAATCAACTTTCTCACAACACAAGGCGCATCCAAACGACGTAAAGTAATTAAATCTCCCCAAGTTCTTTTACTTAGTTCATATAGGGGACTAATAGCCGGGTTAACCTCTGCTTCTGAGGTATTGATCCAAACCTCTTTACAAACCTTATCCTTGTTGGTTTTAATGGTTGCAAAAAACGTTTCCATTAACCGCCATCCTGAAAACGTATTCACTTCATAAGACTGTAAGATAGCTTCTTGATCTCTTCTCTCATGAACATTAATACCATGATTAATAATTAAAATGTCTATTTTTGAGAATTCATCAATCAACTCTTCCTCTTGTCCCACTTGCCAAGTCAATGTTTTAATCGGTAACGGTTGATGATCAACATCTAAACTAATTTGCTGATTTTTAGATGTAAAAGCAACAACTTTGGCCCCATTTAGTTGCAATTCTTTCAATAAAGCCAGCCCTAATGTTCCCGATGCACCAGTGACTGCAACCGTCTTACCTTTAAGAGATAAAGCTGTTCCCATAATCTTATCAACTAATGTCAATGTGCCACAATAATAAGCCTTTTGATTGTCAAAATGGTGTCGCCAATGATAAGGACGATTCACCAACCAAGGAGCCGGAAGTGTAGTAAAATCCCCAGGACGGTGAGTAATATCCGTCAACTCGTCCACATAAGGAAACCCTGCCCCTCTAGCGATCGCACCACCCAAAAAAGTTAAAGTATAAATAGAACCGGACCAAGCCAACCAGCCAGAAGGGACATGATAGAAATAACATAAAACCCCCGGAATAAGGCTTAAGGTAAGCATAACCAGAGCTTCAGGGACATCATTATACCAATGAGCTTTACGATAAATTTCTTCACTAACAGGGGTCAAGTCAGGGCGAAATACCCGATGATGCCAACCATGAAGACGATATAAAGGTTGCCAATAGTGGGAAAGGACATGATAACAGTCGCGAACAATTTCCACCCAGAGTATGGTAGTTAAAATAAGCAGAAGGGCAATAGTGAGATTATTTACCATAAAATCAGACAATTCTTAGTTTTTATGCTACCGATAAACAACAAAAGTAGTCTCAAATTTAGTCTAAAACTTTTTCGCTCTAACTACCACCAATTGGGGACAATTCCCCCCAACGTGAGTTAGGAGTTAGAAATTAGGAGTTATCATGTTCCTCAGTTAACAGCATAGGTTATGCCATTTTGTCAAAGGGGAACTTCAGTCATAGCGACACTGCTCTGCGGTACAGTGTGGAGCTTCTCGGTGGTAAGCTAAATATTGCCTAAAGCATCCATAACCTCTTTTAAACGACGATGACGATCCGAATAACTTCTCAATATTTCTAAGGCAAACATTGGCGTTTGTTGCACGGCAAATAAGAAATGTTCCCGATCTAACATAGCTAGTTTACAGTCAGTTTTAGCTTTGGCAGTGGAAGCTCTTAAATAATCTGAATGAACTAACGCCCCCTGTCCAAACACATCCCCTTTTTTAATAATTTCAATAACCTTACTATGAATATACATTTCCACCTCTCCCTCAATGATGCCATACATCACTGTTCCTTTTTCACCATTATTAAAAATAACCTCTCCTGGGGCAAAGGTTTGTTCTGGCTGAGACTCAAATATTTTAATAGTTTCGACGGGGCTTAACATGGATTTAATTCCTAAAAAAATTGCGGTTAAAATAAAAAATAGGAACTGGATAACTCTAGTAAAAAGTGATTAAATTTTAAGGTAGATTCTTCTATTAAAGTTGGGGGGCAAAGTGTTAAAAAATTCCCAAATAGTTAAGAATTATTATAGAGTTTTGCCCACCCTGAAGAGGATGAATGAGAAAAGATGAGTTTACTCTTTATGGTTAAACTCAGCGATCATCTTTTCTGTATGTAACACAGTATCAACGGTAGAAATGGCGTTATTAAGAACATGAAAGAAAGTGAGCTTTTCTTCTATGTCACGCATCTGCTTGTGTAACTCGTCAACTGTAGCCTCATCGGTGGTTGATTCTAGTTGGGTCACTACATTACCCTTAGCAATTTTATAATAAGACTGTAGATCACGAAAATGATTGTGCATTTCCGTAGCAATAGATAGTACAGAATGTTCTTTAATGGCAAATTCTGGTTTTTTATTCTCCATATTGATTTGTTTAATGAAACAGTAAATTTTTCTTGATCATACTAACCTATTTAGGTACTGGGTAAGGCCCGTAAATCATCGGTTAAGTGGGAGCGATCACCAATAAAATGAACGAGTGGCCCACTGTCCGTTAATTCTACCAAACTAAGGGCAGCAACGGGCATTAAAAAGCGATCGCGGTAATATTTAATATCAATACCCAGTAGTCCACATAACATAATGCGAATGGTGGCTTTATGGGAAACAATTAAAATATTGCCCTGATGGTGAGTTTTCTCAATCTCTTCGAGAACTTGAGAGCTACGCCGAGCAATATCGATCCCTCTTTCCCCTTTTGGGGGCGCATTCCAAGCAGGATCTGTTAACCATTTGACATAAAGATCGTGATATTGGCGATCGATGTCTCTGGGGTGCATTCCTTCCCATTGGCCATAACCAATCTCTTGTAGTCCTTCCCGTAGCTGCATGGGATGGTTAACCACTTCACATAAAGGTCTAATGGTTTCTCTGGTGCGATACAAAGGACTGACATAAATCGCTTTCCAGGATAAATGAGCATAGGCGTGGGCAAATGAGTTGGCCATCTCGTAGCCTTCAGGAGTTAATCCTGGGTCGTTTTCCAGTTTACCGCAGTATCCCCCAGTTTTACTGTAGGCGGTTTGTCCATGACGGAGGAAATAGAGCATTAAACCCATTTTTATTTACGTCCCCTGTCTTTGACGTAACTCTGTTCTAATGTGAGAACGATCGCCCATGACATGAATTAAGGGGCCATGTTCAGCCATTTCCACAATACTCAGGGCAGCCACAGACATTCCTATACGATCTCTATATCGCCCTACATCAATGCCTAAAAGAGAACATAACATAATGCGAATAGTCGCTTTATGAGATACCACTAAGACATTACCGGTTCGGTGGGTGGATTCAATCTCTTCGAGGACTTCTGAACTGCGACGGGCAATATCGATGCCTTTTTCTCCTCCGTTGGGACTATTCCACCCCGGATCGGCTAACCAGCGTACATAATCATCATGAAATTCTTGGTTAACTTCCTTGGGGGTTTTTCCTTCCCATTCTCCATAATAAATTTCTTTGAGGCCATTACGGAGTTGCATTTCCATTTCTAGGCGCTCGCATAGGGGTTTAGCTGTGGCGATCGCTCGTTTCAAGGGACTTGAATAAATGGCTTTCCAAGGGATATCTTGATAAGTCTGAGCAAAGTCTTCTGCCATTTTTATTCCCGAAGGGGTTAACTCAATATCTAATCTGCCGCAATAGGTTCCGGTTTGACTAGCTGTTGTTTCTCCATGTCTGAGAAAGTAAAGTTTAAGGGTCATGGTTAAGTTTTTGTTAATAAAAAATTAGGCTTTCACTTTCCTTCTTTATTTTAATCTTTTTTTATTTCACCACAAGTCCAAGCACCACTTTTAACACAGTGTGCCTGGTTGACTCAATCAAAATTCAATTGTTATCTATCTAATTCTTTTACTCTTCTTTGTTCTCTTTTTTCTATTTGTACAATTTGTTTTTTTAACTGAGTCACTTCTGTTTGTAATTCTCGAATACGACTGTTTAATAGGGATATATTTCTTTGATTTCGTTGATAATTTTGTCTCTGTATGGCTTGCATTTCGGCCATTAATGAATCTTGTCGTCTTTGTAGAGCGTTTAATTCTTGATCGATGCTATATTCCAATCGTTCAAACTTCGATTCTCCTTGAAACCAGGGGTTTAAGCCATCTCCTAATAGTAAAACCCCACCGATACCCACACAAACTCCTCCCAAGCCAACAGCAATTGCTGTCAGAATACGGTTACGCCATTTAATATTATTAGAGAGTCTGGCCAATAAATTAAGGGCTTCTTCGCAGTCTGGTTTAATGACTAAACACTGACGAATTCTCAGACGGATATTTTCCTCGTCTTCCTGACGATGATAGGCTTGCCATCTTCCCATGTGTGCTGAGGCTAAAGCCACTAACATATCTAAGTTAGATGGGTTAAAGGCAACCGCTTCTTGTAGTTCAGAGATCGCATCGTCCCAATGCTTTAAGCGCATATACCCTTGGGCTCGTATATAGTGATCGTGAGACTGTTTTTGAGCGGCTTGTATTTCTTCGGCTTCGATACCCAATTCAGAGGCAATATTTTCTAATTCCTCGGTGGTTGGAATCCGTTGGCTAGATTGGCTCCACTCTGTCACTCGTTGAATATAATTGTCAATGACATTGTTGGAGACGCTTTTTGTCATTTGTGTCATTTGTGTCATGTTCCCCATCCCCTTAAGTTTTTGTTATCTATTTAATTCATGAGACCAAGATCAGCTAATGATTGATTAAAATTGTAACAATTATTCTTGGGCCATGGTGCGAATGATGTCCCCTTGTGTGAGAATACCAATCACTTTTGTATTCTCATCATCAATGACAGGTAAACGCCTAATCTTCTTTTCGTGCATAAGATGAGCCGCTTCTTTTATGGATTGTGTGGCTTTAATGCTAATGGGTTTAGCCGTCATGACTTCCCCAACGGTTTGACCTAGGGCTTTATGTATTTCTTTGTCGTAACGGGCAGGATTTTGTAGATAAATGACGCTATCAAGAATCATAATATAGGGAGGAGGTTCTACTCCTGTTTCTTGCCACATTAAATCTGTTTCTGAGATAACGCCCAATAGTTTCCCGTTATCATCCACAACCGGTAAACCACTAATACGCTTTTCTGCTATAATCTTCACCGCTTCTGATAGGGGGGTTTGGGGGGTAACGGTGATGGGGTTTTGGGTCATGACTTGAGCAACCGTTTTGGTCATGTTTTACCTAGTGAATTGTTTGATGGCTGATGTATTACTATTCTAAGGCCAAAGGGACATCTCATGGTCAATCAGAATCTAGAATGTAGAATGCGCGAATGTAGAATTTAGAATGCGCAAATTTAGAAATAATTGACTTATTTTTGTTGATAAATTTATATTAATTTTCTTGTTTTTTTAGCCACATTTCAACTGTTTTTTTACTAGGTTGGGCTGCTATCGCTCCTGGTTTTGTGGTTGTCAAGGCCCCAACGGCATTACTATAAATAATGGATTTTTTGGCGGTTTCTGTATCGGTTAATATCTTTTCTGGATGGAGACAATGTTGGGATAAAAATCCTGCTACAAAACTATCTCCTGCCCCTGTGGTATCTATAACATTAACTGGAAAAGCTTCTACTATTCCGTTATTTTTTCCTAAATAATAATTACAGCCTTTCTCTCCTAGGGTTACTAAAACCCCTTGAATTTTGGAGAATTGGCTGTAAATTTTTTGGGCATCTTCTAGATTAAATAACCAAATAGCTTCTTCTTGAGAAAGTTTAATAAAATCAGCCTCTTTTAAGACTTCCATTATTAATGGTTTAGCGATTTCTATATTTTGCCAAAATACAGGTCGCCAGTTGACATCTACCACAATAGTTAAGTTGTATTTTTTTGCTAATTCTATAGCTTTAAAAATAGCTTTTTTACTCCTAGAGTGACCTAGTAATAAAGTTCCTATGACTAAATATTTTGCTTTGATAAATAAAGACTCTTCTAACTTTTCAGCCTCTAGTTTGGTATCTGCAAATTCTTCTGTTTTAAAATTACCAAAGCCGGCAAAATGTCGTTCTCCTGTTAAAGAACGAGTGACATAAACTTTTCGAGTTGGGGCTGTAGGATGACGTTGTATTCCTCTGGTATTAACACCAATTTCTTGCAAAACATTAACTAATTCATCTCCTATATTATCTTCTCCAACACAACCAATAAAAGCAGCAGACAGCCCCAGTTTCATCAAAGCGGAAGCTACATTAGCGGGCGCACCACCAGGATAATTTGTCCAGGAGCTAACTTGCTTTAAATCTCTACCTAATTGATCAGCAAGACAGTCAAAAAGTATTTCACCAACACACAGTATTTGAGGGTTAGACATAATCAATTTATCAATACATAATTAACTTTCATTGCTTATAATAACCCACTTAATAGGACTGGTTAAAACCAACCTAGTTGCAGATGATTTTTTTATTATAATCCAAATATTTAAACAGAATCATCAACAGCAATTAATGCTTTTTGTTGGGATTGTAATTGGTGCATATGGTTAAATAAATTCCAACAGTATTCTTCTGATAATCCACAAGTAACGGCACCTCGTAATACTACATTAAGATACCAATCATTGGGAGCTAGTTCTTGAGGTAACTTATCTACAACTACATAGGTTCTCACATTTTGATAAACTTTTCCCTTACTATGAACGTTCACATATTCCCAACGATAACCATTGCGGGGAACTTCTTCTCTTTCATCAAGGCGATCGCTAAATCTCCAAGGTAGTTGATATAGTACCCCTTCCACTTTAGCATTGGCATCTGGTACCACATCTAATGCCCCACAATTACGCCTCAGGGAACGACGATAAAATCCTAACTTGTATCCCTCCAAAACACCTGTTCCCACCACATACTCATGGGTGTTTTCCCCAAACGTTCGTTTTAAATCTACGGGACACATACAAGATCCGTAGGCGAAATAATAAAATGAGGGTTCTGATGTTCCTTGAAGTTGCCAATGACTTCGGGATCTATGATGATGGGGAACATGGGACGTTCCTATTTCACTAGGGATAAAACCAGGGGAATTAGAAGTTTGACTCATGGTTGTATAATTCGGATAATCAAGTATTCAAAGAATTTCCTTATTTACCAGCTAAATACTTTGATAATAAGCCTCATTTTTGGACAGGAGCTTATTTTGTTGCTAGTTGTGGAGGTGTTACTATTAAGCAACTCAAAAAATATGTTGAGAATAAAAAACAACCTCAAATGGAAACGCTACCGCGTTAGTTTTTTTGCACTTTCAAGATAGACTTGAGTTTATTGCCTTAACATTAATTTATCTTATTCTTGTAATAAGGGATATAGCATTTCCCAAGCTAGTGAGGTACAAAATGTTTTAGTTTTAGGAGTTCTGAGTTTGGGAAGAAAATATCAGTGTACCTCATGAGAGTGATAAACGCTATATTATTCTGCCTTGTATTTTCTTTGGTTCTCTTACTTTGTACTGATAGTACATAAATCATGACTAGGCAATGGTATTGATTGATACCAGTTGATTATAATCTTTAAAAAAATGGGGAGAAAGTTGGAAAGCAAAATTGAAATTGAACATCTGATAAAAATTTATGGAGATCGACCCCATGTTGCCCTCCAGTTATTTCGAGAAGGAAAAACTAGAGATGATATTTTACACTTAACCAATCAGGTTGTAAGTATTGCCGATATTTCTCTGAAGATTAATCAAGGGGAATTATTTGTGATGATGGGGTTATCTGGTTCAGGAAAATCGACCCTAGTTCGTTGTATCAACCGTTTAATTAAACCCACCAGTGGACATATTTATATTGATGGAGAAGATATTGCCCATGTCAATGAGAAAAGAATGCGAGAGCTTCGTCTGAGCAAAATATCAATGGTGTTTCAACAATTTGGGCTATTTCCTCATAAAACAGTCGGGGAAAATGTAGAATATGGTCTAAAAGTACGGGGAATTAAGCCTCTTTTACGCCGTCAGAAAGCAACAGAAACCTTAGCCCTAGTTGGTTTAGAACAATGGGCTAATTATTTCCCCTCTGCTTTGAGTGGTGGAATGCAACAAAGAGTTGGTTTAGCCAGAGCCCTAGCAACAGATGCAGAAATTTTACTGATGGATGAACCTTTTAGCGCACTTGATCCCCTGATTAGAAGGGAAATGCAAGAGGAATTACTTCGTCTGCAAAAAGAACTCCACAAAACAATTATTTTTATTAGTCATGATATTCACGAAGCCTTTAAAATTGGCGATCGCATTGCCGTCATGAAAGAAGGAAAGATTGTTCAACTAGGCACACCAAAGGAAATTATTAGCCAACCCACTAATGATTATATTCGGGCTTTTCTTCAAGATATATACGATTCTAAAGCGATTCTAGGATAGATTACCCTCAATCAAAATGTGCGAATTACCAACCCCTCAAGTTGGCGGTAGTGACATCCTCTCACACCAAATCACAGATTATTTCGAGGAAAAAATCTTGGCTTTCCCAAAACGCAACAAAGGATTGTTGCTAACAAGAAATTCTTCGAGGCTCATCCCATGTCAAACTAACGTTTGAATTAGTTCGCATTCCGGCTGAAGATATGAATAGAGAAAGTCTCCGCATTAAAGACGGAGAAAACAAACCAGAAGACATAAGCCGTCATGCTCAAGAATGGGTTGACAACAATCAAGGGTTATTTAATAGTTGGATCGAAAAAGCCCGTAATGATTAACCTATGGCGACCAACAATCCACAAGGGTTAGATATTATCTTAAACCCCTTTCAACTTTATACTATTCCTCTTGATGATTGGGTTACCGCAATCATTAACTTTATTGTCGATCACTTTCGTCCCTTTTTTCAGGCCATTAGTCTTCCCATTAGTTGGGGTTTGAAGCAGATAGAATGGGGGTTTAGTGCCATCCCTCCGATGATTTTTATCATCATAATTGGTTTAATGGCATGGCAATTGGCAGGGAGAAAAATTGCTCTCTATAGCATCATTGCTTTAACCCTAATTGGTTTCGTCGGTGCCTGGGAACAAGCAATGGTATCTTTGGCTCTAGTAGTGACGGCCCTGTTATTTTGTCTACTGGTGGGTATTCCTGTAGGTGTTCTCAGTGCGAAAAATGATCCCCTAGAAAGAATTATTCGTCCTCTTCTCGATGTGATGCAAACTCTCCCTTCCTTTGTTTATCTGGTCCCTGTGGTGATGCTGTTTGGTATTGGGGAAGTTCCTGGAGTCATTGCCACGATTATTTTTGCTATTCCTCCTCTGATTCGTCTGACTAATTTAGGTATTAGACAAGTTTCCCCAGAAGTGACTGAAGCGGCGATCGCCTTTGGTTCAACCCCTTGGCAAGTTTTGTGGGAGGCACAAATTCCCCTAGCCATGCCCACGATTTTGGCAGGTATCAATCAAGGGATTCTCATGGCTTTATCTATGTCCGTCGTTACCTCCATGATTGCGGTCCCAGGACTTGGACAGATGGTGTTACAAGGGGTGGGGCGTTTAGATGTGGGATTGGCTGCTGTAGGAGGACTAGGAATTGTTCTCTTGGCTATTATGCTCGATCGCATTACCCAAGCCATAAGTGGTTCAAGATAGTTATCGAGATAATAGGGTATAAAACCTGGCTCTTCAAAGCGAAAACTTTTTGGAGTGAGGACTTCTCACTCCGTTCCGCTTAATATTCCTGCTATTAAGTTTAGATTCTCTCGAAAATCTTATAGCTTTTCTCCAAAAGTGATCGCTGCTTTCTATCATCTTTTGTCTTTTTTGTCAATTTTTTTCTTTGGCGATCGCTTCTAAAGAATACCCTATATGATATTTCTTTTGTCAATGCGAAACTTCTCAAGGGGTTGAGTTTCTTGCTTCTTCTACCCAACTATCGAATAATTCCTGATTGTTCTCAACCCATTGTTGAGCATGACGGCGGATTTCTTCAGGGCGACTTTCTCCTTCTTGTACAAGTTGTTGTTGCGCATTGACATCCTCAATGGGAATATTAATCAACTCAAACAAGCTTTTGGCAGCTGGATTGGCTGTTATAAAGTCTTTATTGGCTATAATACGAATCTTATCAATAGCAAAGCCTAGATTTTTTCCATCTACTGAAGTTTCTTGTTCTGTGACTTTCCCCAGTTCTTTTGGTAGAGAGGTAAAGGGAACTTCTAGCCATCTGGAATCTTTACCCACTTCTAAGACTATACTTGACCAGTGGGGAGTATAGACATAATAGAAGACGGGTTTTCCTTGTCTCTGGCGAGCAATGGTACCTGCTAGCAGGGTATCGTAATTACCTTGATCATGTTCTACTGTATCGCGCAGTCCATAAGTTTCAAGATGATGCTCGATAACCAACTCACAACCCCAACCAGGATTACAACCAGTTAAGTTGGCTTTCCCATTACCGTCTGAGTCGAAGAGTTTAGCAATTTTTGGATCTTTCAACTGTTCGAGATTGGTGATGTTGTGTTTATCGGCAGTATTTTTATCAATCTGATAGCCTTGGACAGCATCCGCTATGATAACCCCAATGCGCTCTATTTTTTCTTCCCCACCACTTTCGCTAAAGAATTTTTCATGGAGCTTTTGCCAATGAACACCGTAAAAATCTATGTTTCCATTGCCAATGGAAATATGCGCCACTGGAATGTCAAGCTCTTTGACGGCTTCAGTTTGATAACCAAGCTTTTCCAAACCAATATTTACGATCTCTGTAACAAATATTCCATAGGTTGAAACACTAGAGCTAGAGCTTACTCTTACCCCTTTACCGGGCATTGTTTGTTCTGAAGTCTTTTGCGACTTATCTGTGGATTCTGGATTAGATTGGGGACTTTTTTGACAAGCCATTAAACCTATCAACAAAGTTGCTAGGGCTATCCCTAATTTAGTTGTTTTAGATTTTCCTTTCATTATTATCTGATCAAGAACCCAACCTTATCAATAGTCTAACAGGGCCAATTGATTAATTGACCCTAATTCATTTACCAATGCCAAACTTGATCGTAATTCTCAAATAATGTAGGTAAATCTTTAAAGGACAATTTTTCAATCCCTCCTAATAATTTACCTTCAGGAATTCCCCGTTTTGAGATATCTTCGCTGACAGCATAAACTTTAATGCCTTTGTCAAGAGCTTGTTGTAAATCTTCATCGACTTTAGCCGGATAAGTTTGTTTCCAATCTCCAAAAGAAAGTCCTTCTACCAACTGTCCTGTAACCGCATAATTGACAGCATTGCCCCGCAATAAAATATCAACATCACCGCCAACAGTTTCAAGAACTTGGATAAACCAAATAACAGGATCATCTTGTTCTTCAATAGTACAACGATAAGCAGATTGAATGACTTGTAATACTTTCATATTAACTCCTTATTTTGTGCCAATAACTAACGTTCCACTGGGTGTATTAACCCATTCCCAAAAGTCTTTAGGTGCACCCCGACGACATCCTTCTACTGCGTCATTAACCCCTCTTTCATCGACGCAAAGACCACAATTTACCCAGTCTAATTGACAACCTTTACTTTTTGCTTTCTCAAAAAGAGCCGCAATCCAATCCTTCGTTAAGGGATGATTTTCTTCATCAAATGTACGACCATGAACACTATTTGCATGGGGTTTTTGATGAGCAAAAGCTAAAGAAACGCCCCCTTCATAGGCGAAAACATTAACATCATATCCCTTCTCTAAAGCCGCATCAATCATACGAAAAGCAGTGGTGGTTCTAGCTTGTTCAAAAGGACCATCCATCAACAAAAAATTCAGAACTGTTTTACTCATTTTCTTTTTTTCTCCTATTAATTATAACCACATCATTTTTTGTCCTTCACTCATTGCATCTACGATAGATGTAACAGTAGAGACTTCAATCGTTGCTCCTAACTCTGTCCTATCAATACCTCTTTCATCGAGAGAAAATTCATCGGCTAATAATTTGACGCTTCCGAGATTGGTTAACCCTTGAGAAGCAACGGCCGAACGAGCAGCTAAGACTCCATTTTCAACTAGAAATAAGGTAACATCATTACCAGCAGCAGCTAGATCAGAGGCCAGGTTATAGTTATTATTAACCTCTGGATAATCAAAAGGACTTTGTGATTCAATGAGAAAATATTTGGCCATTGATTCCTACTTTGCAAGTTGTTTCAAATCACTACTAAATGATTGAGAATTAATTCTGTTCTCACCATCATTGAAGTTGATGTCATCAATTCACTATCTCAAACCATCCACTTCTTCCATAACCCTATCACTGACTTGGGGATAGCCTGAGAATTTTTCCAAATTACTCAAGCTTTGCCGATTCTTTAGAAAGCTTTCTGTCTAAGTTACCTTTGATATGTTAGGCTAAAGACAATGTTAATCGATAACAAAACAGATAGATAGTAAGGGAAAATACATAGCCATATAAAACAGCTTAAATATTCTCAATTTGGGTGATAAAACTCGTTCTAGTCTGTTTAATCGGTTTTCAGGTCATTTATTCTAGGTGGTGTGAGATGTTAGAACGTTTATTATTAGCCAGCACGGTGACGTGCTTACTCTATTTTTCATTGCAGTTTGGTCAGTCTCCAGGAACTCCCAATGTTGCGAATCAAACGGCCAGTCAATTTCCCATAGAGCGTTCGCTAGACTCTGAGAAGAATCAGAATTTCCCTGAGTTTACCGTTGCTCAAAAGTAAAAGTCATGGTTCATTGATTGAAAGTGTATTGCTACCTCACACACCTTCGACCAGGGTAGAATACTAGGGCGGCAGTCCCAATATACAAGCGTTAAAGACAATTTAATACTGCCCATTTTAAAGGGCTCAGAAAAGAGGTCAATTGTGACAAGTGTGTAGAACAATATAATTGGATATAGTTAAACATGAGCATAATCGAATTCAAAGCCTTTTGTTTGATCGCAACACCCAGAGAAACAAAACAATGACTACCACCCCTCTTTCCCCATCATCAGCAACTCCTCAATATCCCGATGAAATTGGTCGCTTTGGCAAATACGGTGGAAAATATGTACCGGAAACCCTCATGCCAGCCCTGAGTGAATTAGAAACGGCCTATCATCGTTATAAAGATGATCCCGACTTTCAAACAGAACTCTCTCAACTCCTCAAAGACTATGTCGGCCGTCCCAATCCTCTCTACTTTGCCGAACGTTTAAGCCAATATTACGCCAGGGCTGATGGTAGTGGCCCACAAATTTATCTCAAAAGAGAAGATTTAAACCATACAGGAGCCCACAAAATTAATAACGCCCTCGGACAAGTTTTATTGGCAAAACGCATGGGAAAACAGCGTATTATTGCTGAAACTGGTGCTGGACAACACGGAGTAGCCACAGCAACGGTTTGCGCCCGTTTCGGCCTACAATGCGTCATCTACATGGGGGTTCATGATATGGAACGGCAAAAATTAAACGTCTTCCGCATGAAACTCTTAGGGGCTAAAGTTCAACCCGTTTCAGCAGGAACTGGAACCCTGAAAGATGCAACCTCAGAAGCCATCAGGGACTGGGTAACCAATGTAGAAACTACCCACTATATTTTAGGATCTGTAGCCGGTCCTCATCCTTATCCCATGATTGTTAGGGACTTTCATCAGATTATTGGTCAAGAAACTCGCCAACAGTGTACGGAAAAATGGGGAGGTTTACCCGATATTCTATTAGCTTGTGTGGGCGGTGGTTCTAATGCTATGGGACTGTTTTATGAGTTTGTGAAAGAACCCTCTATCCGCATCATCGGAGTTGAAGCGGCAGGGGAAAGTATCGCCTCTGGAAAACACGCCGCTACCTTAACTAAGGGTCGTCCTGGGGTTTTACATGGGGCTATGAGTTATTTATTGCAAGATGAAGAGGGACAAGTAATTGAAGCTCATTCTATTAGTGCAGGGTTAGATTATCCTGGGGTTGGACCAGAACATAGCTACCTCAAAGACACTGAGCGTGCGGAATATTATAGTGTCACAGATGCCGAAGCAGTGGCTGCCTTTCAACGTTTATCAGAATTGGAAGGCATCATTCCGGCCCTGGAAACCTCCCATGCGATCGCCTATTTAGAAACCCTTTGTCCTCAACTCGAAGGCAATCCTCGTCTAATTATTAACTGTTCCGGACGAGGAGATAAGGATGTGCAAACGGTGGCCAAATATCTAGGACAAGAATAGGTTCAGGTAGGGTGCGCAATACCCACCCTACCAAATCATGAGGATTTTTGACTTATTTTTTGCCATTCTTCTAAAATAAAATAAGGAATTTTAATCGTACTTAATTGCCCATACTTCAAGGGTAATTCTAGTAACCAAAAATTGTTACTTTCTAATTGATTCATAATGGGTTCAAAGTCATATTGACCCATATTAGGAGAAAATGCTTCGATATCATTCTTAAAAACATCAGGTACTTTGATGGTCAAATCTTCTCTAATTTTAATACTTAAGGGGCTAGGATGCTCAAATTCAAATAAGTCAGGAAACCCCACTAAACGAAGATTTATCTGAGGATTTGAGTCACCTTTTATCTCTTTAAAAAAGATAACTTCCCAGGGTTTATTAGAGGTATCTCGCCAGGTTTGTATGGATTTATAAAGTATGGTATCAGGGGGTATTTTGCTTTCCCGAACCACTCCATAAGCCGGTTGTATCAAGGAAAAAATTAAACTCAATATTAGGATAAATTTCAATATTTTTCGGTTCATTTTTTTACCCCATAACTAAACATTGCCACATCTTTTATTAGCGGGAACTGCCTCCATCATCTTTTTAGGATGAGGTAAGTTAAGATTGTTCATAAACTTGATAAAATCCCTGCGATTACGTCCCACAAAACGAGCATTCCATTGTTTTTCCTCTCCAATGGTAGAAACTGTATGACCTTGATAATCATGACCAGGATAGACTAGGGTTTCATTCGGTAAGGTGAACAATCGCTGGGTTACTGAATCATACAATGTACCTGCATCCCCACTTTGAAAGTCAGTTCTTCCACATCCTCGAATAAATAAGGCATCTCCCGTTAAAACAGCTTTCTGGTTGAGTAAATAAGCGAGATGACTATCCGTATGACCGGGAGTAGCGATCGCTTCTATAATAACGTTTCCTAATCTTAATATTTCTCCATTCTCAAACAAACCATCAGCACAAGGAATATTAGCATTTTCCGGAACAATCATGAGACATCCAGTCATATCCCTTAACTTTCCGCTTCCTGTAATATGATCAGCATGAATATGGGTTTCTAAACAGTATTTTAAGGTCAATCCTAATTCTTCAAGCAGTTGGCGATCCCGTGTAACTTTTTCTAAGACTGGATCAACGAGTACCGCTTCTTTTAAGATAGTATCAGCAATCAAATAGGTGTAGGTTGATGATTCTGGATCAAATAATTGACGAAAGATCATTTTTTCATTTTAAACTAAAGTTACTTTGAGTTAAGGCATTTCTCAGGTCTTCAATTAGCTTTTGAGTTCTCAGGGTAGTCCCTTCTTTCGTTAGATGATAGGGAGTGTCGTACATCATACTGTTGGGCATTTTATATCTTTCGGGGGAACCCAATAATATAAAGTTATTTTTAATTAGTTCCTTTTCAATTTTGGTAATCTCTTCTTTATTGTTTTCAAAAGAAGTATCTTGATACCCTGGAAAAGTTACATAAACAATTGCTCCTTTGTTAGTTGCTTTGTTCCTAAAATAAACCATTTCCTTGACAATTTGGTTATTAAATTCATCTGATATTTTTCTGTGGGTTGGAAATTTTTTGGGTTTATGGTTCCAATGAATATCTACATCTCCATACTGATTAAATGCTCTTCTCTCATAAACACCAATTTTTTTACTTTGTTGAAAAAAGTATTCGCTGGGTTTAAGTTTAGAGATAGAAAATCGAGAAAAATAAGGAATAATTTTTTGCCATTGCTGGAGATTTAATGTTGTAATACTCTCTCGATCAATATCGAAGACAATTCTTAATAATTCATTTCTCCCATAAGCAGCATCTCCATAAAATTGTTGATATTCTGGAGCAATAATAATAATATCCTTGGGTTGAATATTATCTAGAACATCATCCATCATATATTGCAAACCGATTGACGCATGAATTCCTGTATTGATGGGATTTAAGTTAAGAGAATCTTTGAGCATTTGACTATTAATTCCAAAACTTAAATTAGAACCGCCAATCATAATTAAACGAGGGGAAGGAGATTCTTTTAGTAAAACATCTTTATCGACTTTAGCAAATAAAAGGGAAGTAGATGATCTTGGTGTTGGGGGAAATGTTACTCCAACTAAGATCATTAACGTTAAAGGAATTGATAAAAAAACAGAAACCTTCAAAACAAAAAACTTAAGCATACTACACCTCAAAATTGAAAATAAATAAAGTCTTGTTCTTGTCCTGCAAAAACAATTATCATATAAATAATTGAATAATAATAAGCCCATCTCAAGATAGGATTATGTTTAATAAATAATTTTTCAATGGCATATTTTTTTTCTCTTCCTAACCATTCAATAAATACAAAATAGATAATTAATAGTAATAAAAAAACAATATTTTTTCGTTGTGGCAAATCGGGTATACTCAGAAGAGAAGGGTGAAATATACCCTGAATATAACTCAGGGCGTGTCCTAAATTTTCTGCTCGAAAAAATATCCAGGCAAACATGGTTAAGGAAAATTTAATTGCCATAGATAAAGCTTCTTGGTAGGATGGAAAGTGTTTACCTTGAGCAACAATTTTAATATTATAACGATTTTTTCTCAATAGTAATAGAGGAAGAAAATAAATAGCATTAATAGCTCCCCAAACGATAAAAGTCCAGTTAGCACCATGCCAGAAACCACTAACTAAAAAGATTATAAATGTATTTCTTATTTTCATACCTATCCCCCCACGACTTCCTCCCAAGGGAATATAAAGATAGTCTCGAAACCAAGTCGATAAAGAAATATGCCAGCGTCTCCAAAATTCTGCCATATCTCTTGAAAAATAAGGAAAAGCAAAATTTTGCATCAAGTCAAACCCAAATAGTCTAGCAACTCCGATTGCTATATCAGAATATCCAGAAAAGTCTCCATAAATTTGAAAAGTAAAGAAAAATGCACCCAAAAGTAAAGTGCTACCAGAATGATCCGAAGAATTATTAAAAATATTATTAGCATAGACAGCACAATTATCAGCAATTACTATCTTTTTAAACAACCCCCAAAGCATTTGTCTTAAACCATCAGCCGACTCATTATAGTTAAACTTTCTTTCTTGATGAAATTGAGGCAAAAGATGAACCGCACGCTCAATAGGGCCAGCAACCAATTGAGGGAAAAAACTTACAAAAGCTGCAAAAGCAATGAAATCTTTGGTTGGTTTTATTTTTCTTTGATAGACATCTATCGAATAACTTAAGGTTTGGAATGTATAAAAACTAATACCTACAGGAAGAACAATATTGAGGGAGCTTATATTTATTTCTTGTCCTAGAAAATAGAAAATGTGGTTTATATTTTCTAGAAAAAAATTGTAGTATTTAAAAAAGCCTAAAATCCCCAAATTAACTAAAATACTTGTGAAAAGTAATAATTTGCTTTTGAGTTTGTTATTGTGATATTTTTCTAACCCCAAACCAATTACATAATCCGTCAATGTACTAAAAATAATCAATCCTAAGAAACGATAATCCCAGGTTCCATAAAAAATATAACTAGCTCCAACAATTAGAAAATTTTGGATTCTTAAGCCTTGATTTTTTAATAACCAATATAAACAAAATACTATGGGTAAAAAAATAGCAAAATCGAGGGAATTAAACAACATAAAAGCATTATTGTAATTAATAACAAAAAAAGCCTGGCTTTTTGAGGAAAAGAAAACACCCAGCAAGCCTTAATATTTCAACGAATTATAACAGATTTTAAAAAAGATTTGGGAAGTGTTAACTTTAGCTGTCCTTGTGGGTACTCTCAAGTTATAAGGTTCAAGTCCCTCGCACCTTCTTCATTTTAGTTAATCCTATGCTAAAAATTAAGCTATTTAATCCCCAACATCCCCTAGAACATCAGGAACTAGAATTAAGCGATCATCGCCTTAAAGATGATGGCTGTTTAATTGGTAATTCTCCCAGTTGTGGGTTGATGCTTCCAAGCATTAAGGTTCAAGAAATCCACGCTAAATTATTTACCGAAAAAGGAAAATATTATTTTCAGGATTTAACAGAGCAAGGGACAACTCAATATAATGATGAACCGATCAAAAATAAGCAATCTTATCCCTTAGAAACTGATGATATTATTCGCATCGGAGAATTTGTGTTAATTATTGATGGATTACCTATTAAAAGAAAATCTAAATTTAGCAAAAAAAAGAAAAATAATAATTCAAGTTCTCAATCTTCTCATAAGCGAACCTTACAAAATATAAAAACTTTAGCCCGAAGAAATCGCCGTTCTCAAGATAAAAAAATAGAGTCTAATGAACAGCCCTCTCCTAGCATTCCTAAGCCTATAAGCACTGTCAATCATTCTCAATCAGTCTCTGTGTCCCCATCTACTGCTTCTTTATTACCTGAAGTAAAAAAAGCAAAAGAACCGACCTCTAATACTTCTAACACTGTAGAAAATCAAACTTCTTTTACTACTGTTAACCATCCTATGTTGAACGGTATAAAATGGTGGGCAAAAGGTGAGTTAACAGTGCGCTGCCTCAATATTATTCAAGATACTAGCGATGTCAAAACCTTCCGCTTTGTTGCGAATTCTCCCACCTTATTTAATTATAAACCAGGACAATTTGTTACCCTAAAACTTAATATTAATGATAAGATAATAAAAAGAGCTTATTCTATTTCTTCCACACCTTCTCGCCCTCATACTCTGGAAATTACCGTCAAAAGAGTACCGGCTCCAATAGATATTCCTGACGCTCCACCTGGGTTAGTATCTAATTGGTTACATGACCATCTTAAAGTAGGAGATGAAATTACTTTAACTGGTCCATCAGGTAAGTTTACTTGTGTAGATAATAATGCGTCTAAACTGTTATTTATTTCGGCAGGAAGTGGCATTACACCCATGATGTCCATGTCTCGTTGGGCATTGGATACAGTAGCGAATCGGGATATTGTTTTCTTACATAGTGCAAGAACCCCTAGGGATATTATTTATCGCAAAGAGTTAGAATCAATGGCAGCTAATTATAGTAATTTTCATCTAGCATTAAACATTACTAGAAATGCGGTAAGTGAACCTTGGTGGGGATTTACAGGGCGTTTAAATGAGGTTTTATTGCCCGCTATTTGTCCTGATTTCAAAGATAGAGTCATCTATGTGTGTGGTCCTGATGGCTTTATGAAAGGAGTCAAGAACTTGGTAAATAGTTTAGGATTCTCGATGGAAAACTATTACCAAGAAAGTTTTGGAAGTTCTAAGAAAAAACAATCATCTTCTAGAAAGAAAAATGATAATTTACCTGTTGTCAAAACCGATAAGCATATCACCAACAATGCTTATTCTATTACACCAAAATCTGTTACATCTGAGAATGACAATACGTCTTATTCTGTGGTTTTTGCGAAGTCAGGAAAAGAGGTTTTGTGTGATGAACAAATGTCTTTATTAGACTTAGCTGAACAGGAAATGATCGATATAGACTGTAGTTGTCGAAGTGGGGGATGTGGGAGTTGCAAAGTTAAGAAATTAGAGGGAGAGATTCGTTATGATGGTGATCCTGATGGTTTAGATCCTAATGATCAAGAAGAAGGTTATATTCTAGCTTGTATTGCTTATCCTCAAGGAAAAGTGATTATTGATGTCTAAAATTTCAGAAGCTTAACTTGTTTAAAGTGTCAGGCTTCCCACTTTTTCAGGTGAAAAAATGTTCACCTGATTTCTTGGTATTCAAGTTTTATTGTTAGTCTTTGTTTGTTAAAGTGTGATGAAATTTGCGTTTATAGGTGGGAACTTTTATCAATATTTTGTCACATTGACTTTTTTCACTTCATCCAATATTTCTTGTAAGGTAAAGTAAATATAATAAAAAATAGGAGTTCCATTCATGTCAATTGTTCCATATCTAGAATAAGGTATTTTATAGTTTAAATGTGAGTAATTTAAAACCTTATACTTAAGATAAGAGTTTTGCCGTACCTTATAGTTAGGAGATAAATAATTCATCAGAATAGGTGCGCATTTTTCGTCAAAGGTAACTCCCCATTTAGGATTAAAATCTAATTTATTATTTGAATCACGTTTTCCTAAATCAAATAAAATATTATCATAAAAATAATTAATTTTTATGGAACTAAAGTCTTGTTCTGTAATTAATTTTGTATATTTTATTTGAGATTTTTCTACATCTATATCAATACCAATTATCTTGTCGAAAAAAATCTTAGCTTTAGTTAAAATGTAAAATTCTGCGATATTTTTCTGTTTTTCTGTGCTAAAAGAAATTAAAGGAAGATAATCACTAATAAAATGGTCACTTTCGTAGTTAATACCAATGTTGTTCATAGATTCTCCTGAAGATATTGATGTTGGATATAGAAAAAGTTTGCTTTAAAAATCACAATTCCATTAGGCAAAATTTTTCCAACTTCTCCCAAACAATTAGGAGATGGTGTTTGATAATAATAAGGAATAAAAAACTTATTTTGTGAAATTTTATGTGTTTGTTGAAGAGAAAATTCATAAGATAACTGCTTAATTATATATATCTGTTTTAAGTTTTTCATAATCTTTAGCTGAGGAAGGATTAACATATACATCAATAGGAACATCTTTATAATCAATTATCTCTAATTCAATATTTCCGTTACTCTGCTTTGATTTTAAAACCAAGTCAGGACGAAGATATCTAGACATTACTAATCTTGAATTAAAATCTTTCTCATACTTAAGAGATGGAAAGTCTTGATGTTTTACATATTGAGTCTGATTTTTTTCATCTTCTGTTAAAATTTCTCTAGAACGATTTTTATCAAATTTAATGGCAATTAATTCACGCCATTTTAACTTTGTTTTTTTATCTTTATCGTATCTATCAGATTCACCTGAATAAATCCATTTTTTTTGATCGATATCGATATAAAAATTACCAACTCTATTTAGATCATCTTCTTTTCTTTTATCATTAATATTGACTCAACTTTTAACTTCATATTCAATTAAAAAGCCCCCACCAAAAGGCAGGGGCTTTTTTTTAGTTATCTCACGCTAATTATCCAGTTAATCTGTTAACCAAACTTACCGGCGGTAGAAGCAATGAGGAACGCCGCATACGTCAGGATATAACCCACCGTAAAGTGAGCTAAACCAACCACACGAGCTTGAACGATAGAAAGAGCAACAGGCTTATCTTTCCAACGAACTAAGTTCGCTAAAGGCGTGCGTTCATGGGCCCAAACGATGGTTTCAATCAACTCTTGCCAATATCCACGCCAAGAGATGAGGAACATAAACCCAGTTGCCCAAACTAAGTGTCCAAATAAGAACATCCAAGCCCAGACAGAGAGATTATTGACACCGTAGGGGTTGTAACCGTTAATCAACTGAGCAGAGTTCGCCCAGAGATAATCACGGAACCAGCCCATGAGGTAGGTGGAGTTTTCGTTGAACTGAGCAACGTTGCCAGACCAAACCCCTAAATGTTTCCAATGCCAGTAGAAAGTTAACCATCCCAAGGTGTTTAACATCCAGAACATAGCGAGGTAGAAGGCATCCCAAGCAGAGATGTCACAAGTACCACCGCGGCCAGGACCATCACAAGGGAAGGAGTAACCGAAGTCTTTCTTATCGGGCATTAACTTAGATCCCCGTGCATCTAAAGCACCCTTAACTAAGATTAAGGTGGTGGTATGTAACCCAAGGGCGATGGCATGGTGAACTAAGAAATCACCAGGGCCGATATTAAGGAACAAAGAGTTATCACCACTGTTGATAGCGTCTAACCAACCAGGTAAGTAAACAGCACCAGTAGAAGCCAAGCTATCAGGGTTAGATAACAAGAGATCAAAACCGTAGAGTGCTTTACCAGAAGCGGCTTGAACAAACTGAGCAAACACAGGCTCAATTAAGATTTGCTTTTCAGGGGTTCCAAAAGCAACCACAACGTCGTTATGAACATATAAACCGAGGGTGTGGAAACCTAGGAACAGAGACACCCAACTTAAGTGGGAAATAATAGCCTCTTTGTGTTCTAGCATCCGAGCCAAAACGTTATCCTTATTCGCTTCGGGATCGTAGTCACGAACAAAGAAGATAGCACCGTGAGCAAAAGCACCAACCATCAAGAAACCAGCAATGTACTGGTGATGGGTATAAAGTGCAGCTTGAGTGGTGTAGTCCTTAGCGATGAAAGCGTAGGACGGTAAAGAATACATATGTTGTGCCACCAAGGAAGTAACAACCCCTAAACAAGCCAACGCTAAACCGAGTTGGAAGTGGAGAGAGTTATTAACGGTGTCATACATATTCTTATGACCTTCACCCAAGTTGCCACTGGGGGGCTTGTGGGTGTTGAGGATTTCCTTGATGCTGTGACCAATACCCCAGTTAGTGCGGTACATATGACCGGCAACTATGAAGACTACGGCGATCGCCAAGTGGTGATGGGCAATATCTGTCAGCCATAACGCTTCAGTTTGGGGATGGAAACCACCTAAGAAGGTTAAAATCGCTGTTCCTGCACCGTCTGCGGTTCCGAACACATGACTAGCAGTGTCGGGGTTCTCAGCGTACACACCCCAGTTACCGGTGAAGAAGGGTAATAACCCAGCCGGATGAGGAGGAGTCGATAAGAAGTTATCCCAACCCACGTGCTGTCCGCGAGCTTCAGGAATTGCAACGTGAACTAAGTGTCCAGTCCAAGCTAAGGAGCTAACCCCAAATAAACCAGCTAAGTGATGATTTAAACGGGACTCAGCATTTTTAAACCAAGCCAAATTGGGACGGAACTTAGGTTGTAGGTGCAACCAACCAGCGAATAAGAACAAGGCGGATAAAATCAAGAGAAAAATAGACCCTTGATAAAGATCACCATTTGTTGTCATACCGATGGTGTAGAACCAGTGGTACACCCCAGAATAAGCGATGTCTACGGGATAAGATGCACCTGCTTGGGTGAAGGCATCAATTGCCCCTTGACCAAAGTGAGGGTCCGCAATCGCATGGGCGATGGGACGAATGTTGAGGGGATCGGTAATCCACTGCTCGAAGTTACCTTGCCAGGCCACATGGAAGAGGGTGCCGGAGGTCCACAAGAAAATGATAGCGATATGACCAAAATGGGAGGCAAAAATCTTCTGATAGAGATTCTCCTCGGTCATTCCATCATGGGTTTCAAAATCGTGGGCCGTGGCTATCCCGTACCAGATCCGACGAGTGGTGGGATCTTGAGCGAGGTCCTGGCTAAATTTTGGAAATTTAGTTGCCATAGCTTTTTAGGAAATTCTCCTCTCTAAAAAAATGAGGCTGATGCTCATTTCCTGATGTCATTAGTCCTTGTCGTAAACGACAGGAGGGGTAAAACGGTTTTAGTCCCGTCTTTATCTTAAAGATAGAGGATAAAGGACAGAGGGGAAGAGATGCTTCCTTGTCCTTTTACCCTAGGTTATCCAATTGATAGACTTCGTGCCAGGAAGAATGCCCAAGTGGTAACGATTCCTCCCAACAGGTAGTGAGCCACACCCACCGCACGACCTTGAATAATACTCAAAGCGCGAGGTTGAATCGACGGTGCAACTTTTAACTTGTTGTGAGCCCAAACAATGGACTCAATAAGTTCTTGCCAGTAACCCCGTCCACTGAAGAGGAACATTAAGCTAAAGGCGAAGATAAAGTGACCTGCTAAGAACATGATGCCATAGGCTGATAAAGCAGAGCCGTAGGAGTTAATCACGTTAGCTGCTTGCGCCCAGAGGAAGTCCCGTAGCCAACCATTGATGGTAATGGCACTTTGGGCAAAGTTCCCGCCTGTCACATGAGAGACAGCACCATCGGGAGACACACTTCCCCAGACATCCGATTGCATTTTCCAACTAAAGTGGAAAATCACAACAGATAAGGAGTTGTACATCCAGAATAATCCGAGGAACACATGATCCCAACCGGACACTTGACAAGTACCACCCCGTCCAGGACCATCACAGGGGAAACGGAAGCCCAGTTCACTCTTATCAGGGATAAGGCGAGAACTACGGGAGTAGAGTACCCCTTTCAAGAGAATTAAGACGGTGACATGAATGGTGAAAGCATGGATATGGTGAACCATGAAATCAGCCGTACCCAGAGTAATAGGCATCATAGCAACTTTGCCCGCAACCGCTACGGTATCACCACCAAAAGCATAACTTGCTGTGCCTAAAGCATGGGGTGCAGTTGCGCCAGGGGCTAGGGTATGTAAATTTTGTACCCACTGAGCAAAGATAGGCTGGAGTTGAATGGCCTGATCCGAGAACATATCCTGGGGACGACCTAACGCCCGCATGGTGTCGTTGTGGATATAAAGACCGAAGCTATGGAAGCCTAACCAGATACAAACCCAATTGAGATGGGAAATAATGGCATCTCTTGAACGAAGCATACGATCAAGCGCATTATTAACATTCTTAGCTGGATCGTAATCTCGGACCATGAAGATAGCTGCGTGAGCCCCAGCACCAACAATTAAGAACCCACCAATCCAAACATGATGAGTAAATAAGGATAACTGAGTTCCGTAGTCAATGGCCTGATAGGGGTAGGGAGGCATGGCATACATATGGTGAGCCACAATGATGCTTAAAGAGCCCAACATAGCTAAGTTAACAGCTAACTGAGCGTGCCAAGAGGTGGTAAGGATTTCATAGAGTCCTTTATGACCTTCTCCCCCAAAAAGGATGGGATCGCCTTTGTGACCATCTAAGATTTCTTTCATGCTGTGGCCAATACCCCAGTTGGTGCGGTACATATGACCAGCAATGATGAATAGCACTGCGATCGCCAAGTGATGGTGAGCTTGATCCGACAGCCATAAACCACCAGTAACGGGGTTTAATCCACCTTTAAAAGTCAAGAAGTCTGAATAAACTCCCCAGTTTAAGGTGAAGAAGGGGGTTAACCCTTGGGCAAAACTTGGATACAACTCCGCCATCTTACTGGCATCGAGAAATTCATGGGGTAACGGAATATCCGCAGGGGCAACTCCAGCATCCAACAGTTTGTTTACTGGCAAGGATACGTGAATCTGGTGACCGGCCCAAGATAAAGAGCCTAATCCCAGCAATCCTGCGAGGTGATGGTTCATCATGGATTCCACATTTTGGAACCACTCCAATTTAGGAGCTCTCTTGTGGTAATGGAACCATCCAGCAAACAACATTAAACCAGCCATGACTAACCCACCGATGGCGGTGCAGTATAACTGGTAACTGTTGGTGTAGCCTGATGCTCTCCACAGGTAAAACAGACCAGAGGTGATCTGAATCCCGTGGAAACCGCCCCCAACATCGCCGTTTAAAATTCCTTGACCCACAATGGGCCAAACAACTTGGGCGCTGGGTTTAATTGCAGTTGGGTTGCTTAACCAAGCTTCATAGTTAGAAAATTTTGCGCCATGAAAATACATGCCGCTTAGCCAGACAAAGATGACGGCTAAATGACCGAAGTGTGCGCTAAAGATTTTTCGCGAAACATCTTCTAAGTCACTGGTTTGACTATCAAAATCGTGTGCGTCGGCGTGAAGATTCCAAATCCAGGTGGTGGTTTTGGGACCTCTAGCCAAGGTACGGTCGAAATGTCCAGGCTTACCCCACTTCTCAAACGAAGTAGGTACGGGATCGTTATCAACCGTTACCTTAGCTTTTGCCTCAGTAACGTCTGCCATGAGGGTTCTCCTCTCTCGACAATAAACTTTAGGGTTTTCCTATTGAGGACAGTGTAATAGAAGATTAGCAAAAATAGGATATTTTGCTTCTCTGGTGATTGCATTTGATATGCCCGTTTTAATTAGGTTTCAGGCAGTGCATCAGTAATAGATGATAAGTCTTAGACCTCTTTTATGTTGAGAAAGCTTAACAATAATTAAAATTACACCGATGATTGATGGATTCTGGGTTATAGCAACAATAGAAAAGGACAGAAAGTCAAGTTTTTTGTCGTTACATTAACAAAAAGTAATATAAAAATCAGGAAGGGAGTTTTCCCTGAGCAGAAACTCCCTAAAACTCTGCCATAGCCAGACAACTTTTGTTATAAATAATCAAGATAGGAACTCCGTTTAATCACTTACTGATAATAAATTATGTCATCCTCCTATATAGAAACCTCCTCTATTAAAGTTTTCAACTCTAATTTGCTGTCTACCTTGACTTCTGTTGGTCTTCATAGTCTAGCTTTATTTTTAATTGTTCCTCAT
The DNA here is from genome assembly GCA_030064935.1 of Crocosphaera sp. Lineage (GTDB taxonomy): Bacteria > Cyanobacteriota > Cyanobacteriia > Cyanobacteriales > Microcystaceae > Crocosphaera. The sequence continues at coordinate 26,534 of JASJEA010000128.1, forward strand.
TTGACTAATCTGTCTAACCCTGCTGAACCAGAAATAAGTGATCAAAGACCTAGAAATGTTCAGGTGATTGAATTGAATCCCACTGAACAAAGTCGTCTTCCTGAGCAAAATTCAGCCTTATCGAATATTCCTGAATTTCCCAACTCCACTTTAGGGGATCTTCCTGTGCTAGATTCCCCTTCCCTTGGTTCCTCTTTTTCTAATTTACCTGCACCTCCGGCTTTACCTCCCTTACCTCCTTTACCACCGCTAACGCCTTACAATAATTACAGTAGAATTCCCATTGCCCCTCCACCGCGCTCAATTCCCTTTCCTCCCTCCTCTATCCGTCGTTCTCCTCTACCACCCCCTTCCTTACAACCACCAATTCCAAAAAACCCTCCAGTTGAGAATCCTCAAACAAGTGAAAAACCATCCCCACGCCCAATTTTTGACGGACAAACTGTTGCTCCAGTGAACCATTCACCGTTTACACATAATCCTCCTAACCCTGAACAAACTGAACTGAAGCCGAATACACCCTCATTACCTAGTAATACCAATAGCAATGGAAACCGAGACGATAAAATTCTCGAAGGTCTTATGGCGGATGGTAGGAGAGCGGTGGATGCTTTAATGTATAACTCTAACGGAACTACAAGAAAAGAAGCAGGAGAGAAAGACAGAGAATGGATACGGGAAACAGGGATTACTGATATATCCAGAAAGTTGGTGCCGATTACAGGTAATTATCCCAAAGCTGCTTGTAACCGTAAATTAGAAGGAAGTGCCGTTTATAATGTTGTGGTCAATAGTAATGGACAGGTGGTTGGACAGCCTTATATGACCCAAAGTTCAGGTTATGGACTTTTAAATAATCAAGGATTACAACAGGTACAAGCTCTTACTTTTCCCAAAGCTACGAGGGTCAAAGTAACATTTCGGTATGATCCTAGCGTCTGTCCTCAAGGACTTCGTCAAGGAGAAAACACAAAACAGCCCCAACCGGCTTCTTCACCCCAAACTCAACCTAATCAAACCCCTAAAACCCCTCCAGAAAATAAAACCCCTAATCAACCTGCTCCTTCACCCCAAACTCAACCTAATCAAC
>JASJEA010000129.1 GCA_030064935.1 Crocosphaera sp.
AATTAATAACCGATTGAAAGTTTTAAAACGTTGCGGTTTTGGTTTTAGGAATGTAAATAACTTCAAAAATAGAGCTTTATTGTTTTGGCATCTAGCTGATAGCTTAGCATAGTATGTACTGTAGAACCGTCTGCTGAGTATTTAAAGCGTTTAACTGTGGTAGGGTATGGTGAACCCACCTTCGCTGCTTTTTATCCAAATTGTCGTAGTGTTTTTGGGTTTCATGATGAAAAATATGCAGAGAATAAGCCCATTTTTCAGGGATTACAATATGATGTAATTGGTTGGTATAGTAACCCTAACCAAGACTATTTAAAGGAGTTTTTGGAAGTTTTCAAGAGGGAATATCTTGATAGTTTTGCTGAACCCGCCAGTTTAGATGAATTATTAGAAGTCATTAAAGATGAGTTGCAATGGAAAGGGGTTATTTTTGATGATAATGGTCAATCACCTGATATAATTTGTTATTCTCGTTTAATTTTTAATCCCCCTCCTGACTATCAAGGACAAGCTCCCTTAACCCCAGCAGATATTACATTAGCAGTGGGTAATACCGGAACCGAGGCCCTGTCTGCTTATTTGGCTCAAACCATTAACCCAAGTCAAAAAGGGATTATTGAAGAACAATTAGAAGCTTTACAGTTATCAGAGACATTAGATAGTCAAAATCTAGATGTTGGGGCAAAATTTCAACAAATGCGCCACGAATCAGGTTTTGATGCCGTAACTGCTGGTATTCGTTGGACAATAGTTTTAGAGACACAACGGGGAAAAGCAGGGGAAGCACCTTCTGAGAGTCGTTTGCATTTACCTGAGAGACTGCTCAATCAACTGGCGGATTTGAATGAGTTACAGCGCACCTATAATCAAAATTCAGGGGAAATTAAGTCTCGACGCAAGCAACTGTTTGCCGACTGGTATAAATATATGATATCAGCTTATCCTCCTGAACAGAGTTGGGATGATTATCCTGATATTGATAGGGTTAAATATTATGTGGAAACTGAAGGTTTAGAGCCTTTACAATCACTTTTAGACCAAACAGGGGAATTTAGCCTAGTAACGGACGAAACAGGACGGTTAATTGTAGAGAGGGCAGAAGAGACTGACAATACATTAGCTTTTGCGATCGCCAATGGAGTAAATGAGTTAATTACGGCTATCAATGCTTATAATTTAGAGATTGCAGCAGAAAATAACAATAATTCCCCTTCAAAGCCTAGTTATCGTTTAGAAACAATTGCTGACGCTCGTTATTGGCAACCGACAGAACCGGTGCTTCTTATGGTGGGGGATGAAGTGAAAGCAACACAACGCTACGGGTTTGATAGTCGTTTGACAGAGGATGGTTTACTCCCTTGTGTCACCATTCCTAATAAAAATGGATCAGATTTAATTAATGAAGGATTTGAAACGATTATTAAGCATTTGGACAGCTTATCTGCCGAAAATACATCTATTGGTATTAATATCTGGAAAGAGCAACCTTGGAACCCGTTTATTTTACAGTGGTTAGTGGAACTGTTTCCTGTGTCCCAACTTAATAATAAGACAACGGAAAATCGCAAGTATGGAAGGGGTTTTCTAACAGCTAATTATAGTTTAAAGGAGCAAGGGGTTGATTTATCTCCTAAATCAGCTTATGAAGTTGTACAAAACCCTTCAAACCCGAATCACATTAAAACAGACCGAGATTCTTATATTTACAGTGGTTTTAGTTTGTTAACCCCCTATGCAAATTTTTTGTTGCAAGAAAGAATTGAAACCTATCTCAAGAAATATAATGATGAATCGGAGACAATGGTGAATCCAGTTTATCAAATCATTAGTAATTATGAGCAGAGATTAACAAATAGAGAGCCAAGGGATAGACAGATAGAAAATAGCATTAGAAAGCAAATTCCTGTTAATTTTCCCCAATATTCAGAGGCGATCGCTATTGATGATGATCCCTATTTAAGCAATTTGAGCAATATTCAGACGTTAAAAGTTTTTTTTGAGGAAAATAATCTAGTTAATTTACCTAGTCCTATATTTACTGCTAAAGAAGCTCAAAATCGTCTAAAAAGTCTCAATTGCTTATCCCAGTCCTTGGGTGGCCTTAATGAAGCGATGCTGATGTTCAAGCAGACGCTACAATTAGAAATTGATGATCCCCTAGGGTTTACTGACTATCAAGACTTTACAGAAGCAGTTAAAACAGCAGTAGCAGGAGAAAACAGTAGCGCACCTCAACCTTTAGATGATTTTAGTCCTATTCGTGCAGGTGAGTTAGGCATTATTGAGTTAAGCTTAATTGATAGTTTTGGACAAGTTCGCAGCTTAAACTGGGATGATCGCATTATTACCCCTGAACCCTTGAAAACCAATGAACCTGAGCGTCTGCTGCTTCCCCCTCGTTTGGTGCCACCCATACGCCTCAATTTTCGCTTTTTAGGGGCAGATCAAGGAGGAACTGAGAGTTTTGAGGATACACCTATTTGTGGCTGGATTATTCCCAATAATCTTAATGGTAGCCTTAATATCCACAGTAATACAGGAAAGGCATTAGGGGCCATTAATACCAATGGGGAATGGGATTATGCTCCTGGAAATAATACATTTGAACCCAATGAGATTGCAAATTTACATTTGCGGAAAGTGGTCAAGCAAATTTTGAGGTTATCAGAAGTAACTCAAAATAGTAGTGAGAAATTTATCGATAACTTCTTAATTACCCTTAATAATGCCTTAGAAAATATTGATCCTGAAAGTTTCGCCCAAAATCAAAGTTTGGCATTATTATTAGGTCGTCCTATAGCAGTGGTTAGGGCCAGTGTAAACTTAGAATTAGAAGGTATTCCAGCTATTAACCAAGATTGGCATATTTTTCGCCAAGAAATGCAGCAATTAATCCCATTAACACAGCGAAATAACGATAATTTCGTCAATGTTGACTTTCCCATTCGTATTGGAGAATATCAGCAACTCAATGATGGTGTCATTGGTTATTGGAAAGAAACAGTAGAACCAGAGAACGAGGGAGGATATGGCTATGAGAACGAGATATTTTATGCCCAACAGAGTGATAGTAACGAATCTCGCTATATTGAGACACAATTTTTTAATCCTAACAATATTCCCGGTATGAGTGAAGAAAGTCCCATTAATATTATGCAATCCATCGCCAGTCCTGGACAACAGCTAACCCTATTGGTTGATCCCAGGGGGTGTATTCATGCGACTTCTGGTATTTTACCCAGCAAAGTATTGACTATTCCCCCAGAACAATATGTAGATGTCTTATCCTCCATTGAAGTTACCTTTTTGACCTCCCCTATTATAAGCGAGCGTCAAAAATTGAATTTACCCTTACCCACAGAACCAGAATATGATTGGTCTTGGTTAGAAAAACGAGGGGAACAATGGTCAGAAATTTTTACTGTTGCAGTTATAGAAAGGTCAATTTTTATTGCTAATTTCCCAGAAGAAAATGGCGAGACAGTTTGGGAAAATTTAATCACTCAAGGATGGTTAAGACCCTTAGAAAATGAAACAGACAAAGCAGAAGTAATTGCCAAAGATAAAAGAGAAATATTAACTGATAATTTGTCCAATTTAGATAGTATAATTGAGACAGTCATTGATCTTCATAAAATTAAAATTGACCCCGTAACCACCTTAGCTAATTTTTCTGACTCTCAAGAAATTCGAGAAGGTTGGTTAGTGCTACGAAAGGTCAATCAAGTTGAGTAATTAACTTAGATTTTCAGGCAACCAATATAGTTAATGTAGGACTTTATGGAACAAATTAGTTTAAATTTAACCGTAGAAGAAGTCAACCAAATCTTAGAATCATTGGCACAATTACCTTATATTAAAGTGTGTCAAATCATCAACAAAATTCAAGTTCAAGCAGAAGCACAGCTACAAGCAAAAGAACAGCATCAACAAGAGGAACAAAACCCAATTTCTAATTCTTAATCATCGTTAATCAGGAGCCTTTAAAATGATAGTAAGCAACGATACCATTCTCAATCGAAATATTATCACCCCTGATGTTTTTCAAATATTTTTACTTGATGAAGATGGGCAAAATGTCTTAGGAATTGATGACGGAAATCTGAGACAAAGTTTAACCATTGAGCTTGTTAATACTTCCGGGAGAAACATCGAATTACAGACCATTGGTGATGAAATTAGTAGTAATAAGTATCATTTCTGTTTCCTATTTCGTCCTGGCACCATTTTACCTGATACTTTAAATAAAATTACCCTCAAAGAAAGCAGAGAAGGCTGGAAATTACAACAGCAAGAGCAGACCTTTTATTGTTTATTAACCGCCAGTGCTTCTCAAAACAGAAACATTGCATCAGGGGCAAAAATAACCTTAACCTTAGAGAATATTAGTGCAGCACCGGAAGAGGGTTCTCGAGGTACGAGAGTCCAAATAAAATACAATAATCTTAACTATCAAGGGTCAAACGAAGACTTAAGCGGCAACCGTTTACAGTATCTCAATATTGTTAATCAAAGAGGTAAAAAAACTGTTCCTCTTCATGTCAGTTGTTTGGGTTCAAATACCATTCTTAATGATGGAACTGAGAACGAATTAACTCTCACCATTAAGTATTTATCTAATGCTCGTTTACCCTTAAAAATTGCCTCTCAACAAGATATTCAAAAGACTTTAACCAACCTCAATCAAACTGATCAGGTAAAGCTAACTTCCTTAGAAAAGATGGCAGAAACCAATGGAGAAAACAATATTATGTCTCTCCATGAAATAAAAGAAATTAGTCAAGAAAACTTAGACAGTATGAGTAGCGATTTATTAGTCGTTACCACAGACAAAGATAAACCCATTGAAGGGAATTTAAAGTTAAAAGGTATCAACGAAGGTTTCCTTGATCAAGCAACAAGATTAACTATTTCTTTTGATATTGCTCACGAAGATAATGAGTCCGCAAACTGGGCATTAATTGAAGCAAATAATGCTGATGATGTTAACATTTCAATCATTGCAGGTCAAGACAATTGGTTATTTGATGGTCGTCATGATCTGGGGCTTACACCTCAATGGTATTTTATCTGTAAAAATGCCTGGCAAGCTGTTAATACAAAAGAGATATTAAGAATAAAAATTAGTAACTTAAAAACCTTACTAAAAGCTGGATTTGCTAACCTTTATTTACGTTATGAAAATGTCCCTGGATATTGGGATGGACAAATTACAATTCCCATTCATAAAGGGCCTTTAGTCTATCGAGAAATGAGTAATCAAATTGGTAGTGTAGGTATTGGAACTGACGAACCAAAAGCGAAATTACATATTAAACAAAAAGGAAATAATCATGCTGCAATTTTTGAGGGAGGAAATGTGGGAATAGGAACCACAAACCCCCAAGCAACTCTACATCTTAATGGTAATTTATCAGTTACTAATGGTTTAGTGGGTATTGGATCTTCAGACTTTTCTAGAGAACCTTTAGTCATTCGAGCAAGACAAAGACAAGAAAGTTTAATTGCTTTTGAAGATCCCCAAGGGAGAAAAAAATGGCATATTGAACAAAATCATGGGGGAAATAGACCGGGATTAAACTTTGTTGAAAGCGGTGTAAAAGATTTTCGATTATTTATTGAAAAAGGTGGAAATATTGGAATTGGAACAGGAAACCCTACGGATAAACTACATATAGAAGGAAGTTTAAGAGTTGATGGAGACTTGAAAATTCAAGGAACGGAACCCATTATTATGCGTAGATATAATAATCTAGGAGACAATATTAATTATAATACCAATTATTCTTCTAGTACCTATACTGCTGCAATAGTAGGTTTTCGCGCTCTCAATGGAGATATTCAAGAAAGTGATACAGGAGATATAATGCAAGTTTATATGTATATTAATAGTGGCAGATGGTATATTCGTGCTGACTTTCGTACCCATAAAAATAACGAAAACTGGTACGTTGATGTTATGTTTATACGCAATGAGTTAGTAAAGAGAATTGGTTACTAAAATTAGTAACAAAATAGTAAAGTTTATTAAGATAATTAAGATGATTAGTCAAACCGAAAAAAAACACTATACCACCGACGAATACTTGACCTTAGAGGAAAAAGCAACAGAAAAACATGAATATCGAGATGGAGAAATTGTATTCATGACAGGAGGAACCACTAATCACAATCAAATTGCGCTCAATTTCTGTCGTAAATTTCCTTTGACAATTAAGAATCAGGATTATTATATCTATATCAATGATGTTCGCTTGTGGATAGCGCAATATCGTGTCTATACCTATCCTGATGTCATGGTAATTAAAGGAAAACCAATCTATGAAGGAACGGGGACAATAAACGTCACCAATCCTTTAATTATTGTCGAAATTTTGTCTAAATCTACACAAGATTATGATCGAACAGATAAGTTCACTTATTATCGTTCTATTCCTGAATTTCAAGAATATATTTTAATTGATCAATACCGATTTTATGTGGCTCAATATGTTAAGCAGGAGGATGAAAAATGGCTTTTTAATGATTATCAAGGAGAAGAAGCAGTTTTAAAATTGGCTTCAGATGACTTTGAAATTTCGTTTCAAGATTTATATGAAAGAGTTGATTTTCAGTTAGAGGAAAAATCAGAAAATTAGTTCCTACCTCAATTTGATATCTTTCTTTATGTTACCCTTGACTTTCCGAAAGCTTTTCAATATTCTAGAAATTGAGGTATAAGGTAGAAAAATGTCGCTTAGTATCAAAGATAGCCAAACCGATGCCCTTGTCCGCCAGCTTGCAGCATTAACGGGTGAATCCATCACTGAAGCAGTTTTCATTTCGGTTAAAGAAAGGCTAGAGCGTCTGAAACCCAAAAATTCCCCCTATTCTTTGGCTCAAGAACTAGATGCCATTGCCCAGCGTTGTGCTTCTCTAACCCTACAAGATTCACGTTCACCAGAAGAATTAATCGGTTATGATGAACAGGGATTGCCCCAGTAATGGTAATCGACTCTTCAGCACTGATAGCGATTTTGTGCGATGAACCAGAACGATAACCTTTAATGAATTTATTGATTGGCTACCAGAAAGTAGAAGATATGAATTACATGAAGGTATAATTATCGGAACGCAACCCACTGGAAAACATGAAGAGATTACTGCATTTCTTACCCAAGAATTAACCTTAGAATATGTAAGGATGAATTTACCTTATCGTATTCCTCCTAAAACTTTGGTTAAGTTAAAGGATAAAGAAACTGGCTATAATCCTGATTTATTAATTATTAACCGCCACAATCTCATTAATGAACCTTCGTGGGAGAAAAAATCAACGCTTATTCATGGGGAATCTATTCCTTTAGTGATTGAAGTTGTTAGCACCAATTGGAGAGATGATTATGGTTACAAGTTAGTTGACTATGAGGCGATGGGTATTCAAGAATATTGGATTGTGGATTATTTAGGAATAGGAGGAGTGGGTTTTATTGGACAGCCAAAACAACCGACGCTTTCTATTTATCAATTGATAGAAGGGGAGTATCAAGTGCAACAGTTTAAGGGAAAGGATTTAATTAATAAATCACTGATTTTTCCTGACTTAAATTTGACGGCTGAACAAGTTTTTAAAGCTAAAAATTAGGGTTGAATGGCTAAATTCTTCTCTTATTTAAGGTAGATTGAGGGATCATTTTGAATCAAGAAACTGTAATAGAAAACACTCTAGAAATTCAGGCAGTTCCTTTGTCTGAGTCTCTTTTATGGGAAGCACAAAAAGATTATTTTGTCAAGACTGGAATTGAAGCCTGGCGACAAAATATTGTACCAAGTTATGTAACAACAAATCCTTTTATTGCTCATACTTATGCTGAGTTAATATTAGCTTATTTAGAAGATTATCAAGTAGAAAATAGCGAAGAGTTTGACAGAGAACAGCCTTTTTATATTCTGGATTTGGGAGCAGGTTCGGGAAAATTTGCTTTTCATTTTTTAAGACATTTTTTGCCTGAATATGAGGACAGATTTGCTGATAGAGGTAAGTTTTGTTATGTGATGGTGGATATTAGTCAAGCTAATATTGATTTTTGGCAATCTCATGAACAATTAAACTCTTTTGTAGAACAAGGTGTTTTGGATTTTGCGCTGTTTGATGTTTGTAATGAGCAGTCTTTAAAGTTATTGGTATCAAATAATATTATTAGTTCTCAGACTCAGAATAAAGCCATTATAGCTATTGCTAATTATCTTTTTGATAGTCTTCCTCATGATATTTTTGAATTGAATAAAGGGGAATTATCAGAATGTTTGGTTTCTTTGCATCAGCATGGAAAAAGGGTAACGAATGAGGAGAGTTTAAGGGTAGAAAGTATTAAGTTGAATTATCATAATCGATTTTGTAAAAGTGAATACTATGAAGATGAAAAATGGAATAATATCTTAGATTTTTATCAGTCGAATATTAAGGAGGGAGTATTTTTACTACCTGTGGGTGGGTTTCATTGTTTACAAAATTTATCAGTGATTTCCAATGGTCAATTTATGGTATTATCAGCAGATAAGGGACACCATCACCTAGAGTCTGTCATTAGGGATAATAAACCTAAATTAGTGAAGCATGGGGGGTGTGTTTCTTTTAGCGTTAACTATCACGCTTTGGCTGAATATTTTAAACAATTGGGAGGTGAAGTGTTACAAATTCCTCATGTTCATAATAGTATTAATATTCAGGCTTTTTTATTGGGTAATGAATCTGGAAAGTTTAAGCACACAAAGCGAGTTTATCAACAAAGGGTGAGAGAATTTAGTCCAGATGATTTTGCTACTCTCAAAAAAGGGTTTGACAAAAACCATCAAGAACTAAAATTAGAACAGATCATAGCATTTTTGCGTTTAAGTCGGTGGGATAGCAAAGTGTTATTAGGATGCTATAAATATTTACTAGAACTTTTACCATTAGCTAATTCATATCTCAAGAAAAATTTGGTTAATGGGATAACTAAAATATGGGAGCAATATTTCCATGTTGAAGAAGATGATGATCTAGCTTTTGCTTTAGGCAGTTTACTGGCAAAAATGCGTATTTATCAGGAAGCGTTGCCCTATTTCCATTATTCTACAGAACATTATGGAGAACATCCTTTTGTTTCTTATAATAAAGCGATTTGTTATTTTTATTTAGAAGAAATGGAAGAAGCTTTAAGAGAAACGGAAGAGGTGTTAAGACTTTTTCCTGATATGGAAGAAGCTAATAGGTTAAAACAAGATATTATTAAAAGTAAAAATAGGAACAATTTTGAAGTTAATTTGGATAGCAGTTAAGTTGTTTAATTTATAGTGATTTTGAATTAATTTTATTGGTTATATAACATTATTAGTAAATGAGGACTCAGACAATGGCTAGTGATGACGAGAAAATGGAAGTGGAGCATGACAACTCCCTTGAAGGGAAGTTATGTATTTGGTTTATAGATGTGGGACAAGGGGATGGTACTTTTATTAAATTTCCTGATGAAACTACTATGTTAGTTGATTTAGGAAGTACAAAATTTGGCAGCAAATCAAGGAGACCAAAAGAGTATGGAGAATTAAGGAATGGTCTAAAAAAATTCTTCATGGATGCAAAAGGGATAACTCAGTTTTTTCATTCAAAATCTGATTATAGAAAAAGAATAATTAATTACTTAATATTAACCCATCCTGATAGGGATCATTACAATTTAATTCATCCAATTTTTTTAAAGGATAAAACAAAAAAATATACTTTTTCCAAGATATTTTTAACAGGTAAACAAGAAAAATATGGTTCTTTGAATCCCTATTGGCAAACAAACAAAATAAAGCCACAGCAACTCTGTCGTCCTTCTGGGGAAAAGGAATGGTTGACTTTTGGAGACGCAAAGGTTCATATTTTATCTGCTAACTATAATGGACATGGACGCAATGCAACACTATCAAACACAGGTAGTATTGTCCTCATGATTGAATATAAAGAAACTAACGTAATCCTTGCTGCGGATGCTACTTATTTAACTGAAGCACAAATTTTAAATAACGTAAATAGTCTAAATTTACATCTAACGAACAGTATTTTAAAACTTGGACATCATGGTAGTGCGCTGACATCTACTTCAAAAGAATGGGTAGAAGCAGTAAAACCTATTTGTTTATTTATCAGTGCAGATAGAACTGGAACTCATGAGGGTGCTAGGGGGAAAAAAAGTGGTCATGCTCATCCTCATCAAGATGCTATTGATAGCATTTTACAATACAGCAAAGATGAGCATGGTAATGATTCTTTACAATGCACGGACCCTCATTGCTATGTAGCATACTATCCCAAAAAGGATTACTCACATTTTGGGCAATTACGCAATAAGGATAAGTTCAATCGAAATCCAAAATTTTCTGCTCTAGGGCGACTTGAAGATCAAACATTTAAGGGAATTGATGATCCCCTACCTTACAATTCTTACTATGAAATAAAAACCAATAAGCAAATTTTTACTTCCCTTTGTAAATTAGATTTTGCACTAACAGATCATGGGATGGCAGATCAAGGTGAATCTTATCTTCTAATGATAGACGACAATGGTCATAAAATTTTTTCTTCAACTTCGAGTCCTCTAGATATAAACAGAGAGTGGAAACCCACAAAAGGAACAGAATTCTATTACATTCCAGAAGATCAGAAGAATCTAGCAAAAAACCGAAGGAACAAACGTAAGAGAGATGGACGTATAGAAAAAGCTCGATCTGCAAAAAAATATAAATTTGGAGATCCTATAGCAAAAATAGATGACACCGCCTATAAAGATATGAAATGCGAGTAGTAAAAAAAAGAGTATTTTGAATGACTAATACAAATTTATCGAATTTATTTCTTCCTTATCTTAACTCTGATCAGCAATTACCACTGCATGAGATATCAGAGCTAGGGGATTTTTGTCAATATCTAAACTCAGAAAATTGGACGATAAATAATACTGTTTTAACATCTAGCGAAGATAGTTTAACAATCACAGGAAATCTTGCAATTTTCCAAAGCAATCAGCCAATTCCAATCATATTATTAGTCCAGCAAGACGGTGCAAATCTAAAACTTAAATTAACAGGAAATTTTGATGATGGCTGGAAACTTTCAGAAGGATTTGGAACATTACCCCGTTCTTTTAGAAAATCCCCTAATTTTGCTGGAGCAACTTATTACGGAGATTCTTTATTTAACGATTTAGTTATCACAAATCAATCATTTATTGTGGCTAATTATATTGATAAAGAAAATAAAATTATTGAAGGCATTAATTTTTATGGACAGTTAAAAGTTTCTCAAGGATTAGAACCTTTACAAAAATTGCTAAATGTAGAAGCAACACTTTCTCTCTATGGTTCAGTCGAAATTAGAGAAGAACAATCTCCAATCATTAAACTTTTTGCTGATATACCAAGTGATAAGTACCTCAAATTTCTGCACTTTAACTTACATAATTTATATCTTAATTTATTTACAGAATATCCAGAAGATGACGATTTTGGTTTAGCAGAATCTAAAGTTTTATTAGGCAGTAATGTTACTACTGATGGGGAAAACCCTATAGAATTTACTCTGATAGCAATCATGTCAGAATTGGATGATGCTTGGAGTTTTTCCTTTGAAGCAGTTGATAACAGTGTTTCTTTAGGAAGAGGATTTTCTGCTTTATCTTCTGTCGCGGGTTTTGACTTAGATATAGCACTTCCTGATACTATTAATAAAATATTAGAAAGCATTTATCTTAAATTTATTAGTATTCAACTTAATCCATTTAAACCTAGTATTAATAATCTATTATTTGAAGTGGGTTTAGGGGAAACTTGGAAATTAATAGAAGGAGTGGTTGAAATTGCTGAACCTGCCGTTGGTATTTATATTTTATTACCTTTTAATCCTAAATATCAAATTGTTCATCCTTATCTTACCGGCACTTTTGTTTTAGGCAAAAATAACCCCGTTCATCTCGATGTTGAAGCCGATTATTTAGATGATTTTAGCGTTACTGCAAACCTTCGAGAAGGAGATATTATTAGTGTTTCTGATGTTGTTGAATCCTTTACAAGTTTGTCAAATTTACCTACAATTGATATAGATGAGCTTTATTTGAATGCTGATTCTTCTGGTTATTTTCTCTTAGAAGGTTCATTACAGCAAAATTGGGAAATTCCCTTACAAGGAAATAATAATTTAGTTATTGAAAATACTTGGCTCAGATTAGAACGTTTAGATAAAGATTTTACAGGATCTTTCTCAGGTTATTTTGAAATTGCTGGTGTTGAAATTGTTCTTTTTGCAGAACAATCTAGTGATGAGGGTTGGGACTTTGAAGGAAGTACAGGAGAGGGACAAGAAATTCCCATTGGACAACTCATAGAAGATATTGCCAACTTATTTGGTGATGTTACTCTTCCCTCATCAATAGAAGAATTAATTATTCAAAATTTAGGCATTTCTTTTAACACGAAAACGAAAGACTTTAACTTTACCTGTCAATCTAAATTTCCTGTTGATGAGCAAGAAGTTGATATTACTGTTACCATTGCCATTACCCGTCAAGAAGATAATTCCTTTAACAAAGAATTTACAGGTTACATTGTTGTTGGTGACTTACAATTTAACCTCATCTTTAGTAAAGATAATACAACTAAAACCTTCATTGCTGCTTATAACAACCCTAATGGTGATTCTCTAGTTATTAAAAACTTAGTTGCTGACGTTTCTAATAATATTGCTACTTATATCCCTGAAAGCTTACAAATTACTTTACAAAATGCTTTATTTGCTTACAGTAAAAACCAAGAAAAAACCAGCTTTCTCTTTGGACTTAATCTCGGTTCCCAAATTAATCTATCTAACCTTCCATTAGTGGGAAAACAATTTCCCCCAGAACAAACTATTAGTGTTGATGACTTACAATTTATTATTGCTTCCCAAAACCTGAATCTGGAGGAAGCAGAAACCTTTAATAATCTTATCCCTGAAAATATTAGTAAACTTCCCCTACAAACCAGCGAAAAACCAACAGAAACAACACCCGCTATCAAAAAAGGGTTTAACCTTTCCGCTAATCTACAATTTGGGGAAACAACAGAAATTTTAGCCCTTCCTATCTCCTCCGAAACAGAACCAGATACCACCCTAGAAGAGTCTCCTACCCCCATATCCGATAATTCTAATACCCCTCCCCCTGACGAAGCGACTTGGTTCTCACTACAAAAAACCTTTGGCCCTGTCTATTTTGAAAGAATTGGCATACAATACCAAGACGCAGCCATCTGGTTCCTGTTAGATGCTAACCTTTCCTTTACAGGACTAACTCTTTCTCTTGATGGGTTAGCAGTGGGTTCCCCCCTCAAACCCTTTAGTCCTCAATTTCGCTTACAAGGATTGGGTATCGACTATCGTAGTGGTAGTAACTTAACCATTGCCGGTGCATTCTTAAAACTGGGTAATGAATATGCCGGAAGCGTTATTATTAGTACCTCTGAATTAACCTTATCAGCCATTGGTTCTTACAGTCAAACCAGTGAAGGACACCCTTCCTTATTCATCTATGGAATATTAGACTATCCCCTTGGAGGTCCTTCCTTCTTCTTTGTCACCGGACTAGCTTTAGGGTTTGCCTATAACCGTTCTTTAATTTTACCCACCCTCGATCAAGTTCCTCAATATCCCCTCGTCCAAGCAGCTTTATCCGGCGCAACCAAGGGAACAACAGGGTTAATTGAGATGCAAAGGAACTTATTGCCCTATATTCCGCCACAAGTGGGACAAATAGCCTTTGCCGTAGGGATTAAGTTCACTTCCTTTAAAATAATTGAATCTTTTGCCTTATTGGTAGTGAGTTTAGGCGATCGCCTAGAAATTAGTGTTATCGGCCTCTCTACTATTATCGCTCCTTCAGCAGAAACTAATCCAGGGATTCCTCCATTAGCAGAAGTTAGAATTGCCCTCTTAGCCCGTTTTATTCCCTCTGAAGGCATTTTACAGGTAGAAGGAAAGGTAATGCCAGATTCTTATTTATTTGCGCGGGATTGCCAATTATCAGGGGGATTTGCCTTTTATTGTTGGTTTGCAGGACAATATCAAGGAGACTTTGTCCTGACGGTGGGGGGATATCATCCCGACTATCAAGTTCCAGCACATTATCCGAAAGTTGACCGTTTAGGGTTAAATTGGCGCATTAGTGATAAATTATCCATTAAAGGGGGGATTTATTTTGCCATCACTGCTTCTGCTTTTATGGCAGGGGGAAGACTCGAAGCGGTTTGGCAGTCAGGTAGATTGAAAGCTTGGTTTATTGCTGAAGCGCACTTTTTGATCTCATGGAAGCCTTATTTTTATGATATTCGTCTCTCTGTGAAAATAGGGGTTTCTTATACCTTTAAAATCTTTGGCTTTCGTAAACGTATTTCTGTGGATGTTAGCGCATCTTTGCACATTTGGGGACCCGAATTTTCTGGAACAGCAAAAATCGATATTTCTGTCATCTCCTTTACTGTGAAGTTTGGCAACCGAATGTCAAGGGTTCGGCCCCCTATTTCTTGGAGTGAATTTAAAACCTCATTTTTACCAGCGTCAGAGGAAGTATGTACGATTAGAGTCAAGCAAGGAATACTAAAAGCCATAGAAAAAGACAGTTCTGAACTTTGGATCATTAATCCGAAGGAATTTACCTTAATTGTCGGCTCAGTGATTCCCATAAAAACAGCCGATAGTGTTGATTTCATTGACAACACCAGACAACAAGAACCCGTTGGTATTGCACCCATGGCAGCTAATGACAATCAATTTAGCCAGTCCGACTGTCAGATTACCATTACCTATAATCAATCTAACATTGAACAGGAATTTAGTTATGTCCCTGTTCGGAAAAATGTTCCCATTGCTTTATGGGGAGAAGAACAACAAACGGATTTAAACGGAGAAAAATTCGTCCATAATGTTTTATCTGGTTTTGAAGTCAAACCGAAAAATCCACCCAAACCAGGAGAAACTCAAGAGATACCAAAAGGTAACTTAAGTTATGATACAGAAAACCTGACGAATTTCTATGAATGGCGATCCTTTACAGAATTTTCTCTAAATTCCGAAACCAATGAAGATCAACGTTCACAAGCGATCGCCGAAAATATGCTCACCCAAGACAGTACCCGTAGACAACTCCTCTCGGAATTAGGGTTTAGTGAAGAAGAGATTAACACGATTGATTTACAAGCATTGACAAACGATGTTGAACAAGCTTTTGTTGTTTCCCCTCAATTGCTCGAAGTTTAAACTTTTTGAAAAGTTACTGTAAAAATTGCTATTTTTACCCAAAAACTATGGCTAATACTGTTCGTGATACCACTACTAACGATAAAATCCAATTTATCCAAAGTCACCAAACCCCATTAAATGCGGGAAAATATACCATTACCATTACACAAAACCTTACAGTTAAGGACAATACTGAAAGTTTCCATGCTCAACAAGAATTTGTAATTAATGGTGATCCCTTTGAATTAACTCCCCAAGAGATTCATACTGTTTTCCCCCCTGCCAACAGTATTGGAGATCACGCCCGCAACTTACCTCATATTGTCTTAACCCGTAGTACCTTACCTTGGGAAAGATTAGCCCAGTCAGATCGAGAAAATGCCCCTTGGTTAGCACTTTTAGTGATTCATGATCAAGAAACCCAAGGTACTTCTCCAGATACCTTGCCTTTACAAAGCCTCAGCTTAGAAAGCTTAGAAAACCCCATCACAAAACAACCGATTACAGTCGCAGACATTCAGCAAAATGCAGCTAATCAGCAAATTTCGGGGACGCTTCTCGATTTAGAAGCCGATCATGTTTTAGGAAACTACTATTTTCGTGGTTTAAATATTCCTAGAGATGATTTTGAAAGCTTGACAGGCCATCAATTAACGGACCAAGTTACCGTCATTGATATTAAACGAAGTTTATTAGAAACTATTTTACCCACTATCGAGGAATTAGAATATTTAGCCCATATTCGTCAAATGACAGATGCTGAGGATAATAGTCTTAGTGAGCCATTAGCAGTCATTATGAGTCATAGATTACCCTTAAGAGGGGGTAAAACCACTGTTTATTTAGTTTCTCTTGAAAATTCTTATAATAATGGTACATTTAATTATCAAGAAGCAGAAGAGCAAGATTATATTCGTTTAATTACCCTAAAACATTGGTCTTTTAGCTGTATTGACCCAGAAAACAGCTTTATGGGCTTATTAAAAGCATTAAACCGCAATTTAAGTAAGTATAATGGTCAAGCAACCCTAAGACTAGGGAAACGAGATAACCCCAACCTAGAAACCTATTTATCTCAAGGTAATGTCCCCTTACCCCATTATTTGCGTCAAGGAGGCAAAACTTTTTCCTGGTATCGTAGTCCCCTCATACCAGGAGAAAATACCACTTCCCTTGATCTCTCTCAATTATCTGTTCGCAGTGGGGATCAACTGATTTATTATAATGCTAATCAAGGAATGTTTGATGTCTCTTATGCTGCTGCTTGGCAACTAGGACAATTATTAACTATTAAAAATAAAAAACTAGCCGTTAGTTTATTTAATTGGAAACGGGCCAATGCTCAAAAACTAGCACAAAATAATCAACAAGCTTTATTTCCCCATATTTTTACCCCCAATAAACTTAATAATTCTAATCATAACTTAGAGTTTCCTCCAGATATTCAAGCTTGGTTTAGAGAACTGGGGTTACTGTATCATATTCCCTTCAATTATCTCGTTCCTGATGAACAAATGTTACCCTTAGAATCAATAAGGTTTTTTTGCTTAGATTGGTTTTGGGTAGAATGTTTATTAGATGGAGCCTTTAGTGTTGGTCGAGTGCAAAATTCAGATGTTGAACAAGACAAAAAAAATAATCCTTTAAATCGTCAAAACCAAGCTATTACAGGGTTTTTATTGCGTTCAGAAGTTGTTTCAGGATGGCCAGATATACAAATAGATGGTTCTAACTCCCTCGAAACAGGAGATAAATTTATTCCTTTGGAACAGCGTTTAAAACTGCTAAGATCTGAGCGTCTTTCCCATAATGTTTTGCTTTGTTTATTTGCAGGAGAAATTAAAACAGTCGATATTTATTTGAAACCTGAAGGGCTTAATTTTGGGCTTAATGAAGATAAAAATAATAACTTGTCTCGTCAACTGCGAGACTTTCAAGGAAACGAACAAAGCGACTGGGAAATTAATCCTATCCCCTATCAAAATCAAGCTAAAAATGTTGTTAAAATTACAGCTTTAATAGATGAAATAAAAACAAAATTAAATAATCGAGGGATTACGTTTAATCATTTTACCTCTGCTCAGTTTGCATTACAAATGATTCAAGGGGCAGAAAAAGTAAGGTTTTCTGGATCGTGAGATAAATCTGTTGATGACTAGAGGAATTTCGTAGCATTAACTATTTCCACCTCAGAAAACTCAAGCAACTTTTAGGATTAATTCACAATTAAATCATGAAGTTCTCAGATAACTCCGAGATACTAAAAACATGAAATCAATCAAAGATATATTGATGAGAGTAAACTTACAATCAAGGAGTAAAATGATGAAACAAGTAATTTGGTTATTATCAGCATTAACTATTGCCATGAATCCCACATTAGTAAAAGCAGAAGATATTTTAAGGGGAGGAGAAATAATTGAAACAGGTAGCTTTATTGGGCAAGGTGGTCATACAGTAAGTGGGGGATTTCAAATAATCAAAAAGGGAGAAATTCATTATTTAGTTCTTCAAGATAATTTTAAATTTGATGGGGCACCTGATCCGAAAATAGGCTTTTCTAGAAATGATGAATTTAGTGAAGAAACTTTATTTTCTGGTTTGAATTTAGATCAAGGAAAACAAATTTATCGTTTGCCATTTGATTTTAACCCGGCTCAATACGATGAAGTGACACTTTGGTGCGATAAATTCAATGCCGATTTAGCAGAGGCCAAATACTAGAGTAGCAAGGTGGGCGTTACCCACCTCTTCCCCCCCTCTTAATGAAGTCATAAGTTCCTCACTTACCTGAGTTCGATAATTATCTTCTTCTTTCATTGCACTTGAATTCAAAAGAAAATAATATAGGAATAATTACGGAAATCATCTATATTTTTAGATCATTTATTGGACTTTTAAGCTAATAGTTTTTATTCTGTTTATTCGGGTTGCTAATTCTGTTTATGATTCTATAGCTTCGGGTGTTTATGGTTAAAGATTCTGATGTTTCTATTTTTATCTAAACTACTTATGATACACTACCTAAATCTAAATTATATTTTATTCATTTGGCTCAAGTTCGCCAAAATCAAGGAATATAAAAGGATAAAAATATGAATCAAATTCAATATTATCCAATTTAATATTATCTATTTTTACTTTTTTCTCATCAAAATGACCAGTGAATGAAATCAAAATATTTCCATCACAATTAGTTTGAGTATGTTGATGATTACTTCCTATATAAATATCTTCTGAATCGACGCTATCATAAACAAATAATGAAAAATCAGCATAAACTTCTACAGTAACATTTATATTAGCTTCAACTACTAAAGAGTTATTCTCAAAATTTAATGGACTAAATATCAACTCAGGTCTTTCATCGTCAAAAGTATTAAACTCAATTTCTTTCACAACTATTTCAATTAAATCTTCTTCATAGCGAAAGGAAGAGGCAGCCTCATAATCAAGATATAGGCTATTTAGATAACGCTCCAAAATATTAACAAGCTTATCATAGAAATTAGTAATTTTTAAATCAATAAATTTATTCTTTTTATATTGTTCTGATAAATATTCACAAAAATCATAAGCACTGGGAGCTTGAAATAAACCTAACACTGTCTTCAAATCATTAGTACAAATAAGTTGTTCAGAATTATTACAAAAGTTCATCCAGTCGTTATCAGATGTTACGACAATAACCCTTGTTTGATTATCCTTAGCCCATTTTTCTAGAGATATTAAAGCAATTGCATCAGGAAATTCACTTTTCTTTTTACCAGTTTTTTCAAATGGAGGCTCTGCATTAAAGTATTTTTGTAATAAAGAATCAAGATTAACATTACCTTGAGCTTTAACGACATATAGATTAGTCAATTCGACAAACTTATTAAATCGTTGTTCTACAATATTATCAGGTTGACATTGATTAAACACTAATTGATTAATTTGTTCAATCACCGAATCACTAATACACCAGTTCAATTTAGATTGTTGTAATTCTTTTTTTATATTTGCTTTGCTTTGTTTAGTTCTTTCTATTAATTTTAGATAAATTTCTTCTTTAACAACTTCAGAAATGATTAATTTAGTAGAGCTATCGAAAAATTGCTCTAATTGGAAAAGTAAACCTGATTCAAAATTAAATTGATATCGCATAAAAATTGAAGTATCTAGAGTTATAGCTCCAATTCTTTCTTCTATAATCTCTTGCTTAATTTGTTGTAAGTTCATAAATTGTGTATTAATTAATTTATCCCCACCAACTGCCCCAACTCCCTAACAGTTTCTTCCTGTTTCGTCTTCACTATCATTAACTGTTCATTTAGCTTATTCTACCCTAAATTAACCTTTTCTTGTTCTCGTTGTCTTTCTAATTCTGCTTTAGCAGCTTCTAAAGTGGCCGCTTTCACTTCTAAATCAGCGATCGCTAATCTATCTCATTGCATATCCCCACCACCAGCAAGGTTTTGTATCCAAGCGAAGGAGTCAATAATCCCGTCAATATTTGTTACAGTAGGGAAATAATTCGTCCATATTAGTATTATTGCTTAATTGTTCTTGATTATTAATGACCTCTTTTTGATCTTGTGAAAGTGCCATGAGAGGATTAGTTAATAGGAAGATAATAAGTAGATTTAGTAGCGATGAGTTAAGCAAAGATTGAATAATTTATTGGGATGAGCGATGTAATTTTATTTTATGATAGTGTCCGTAAGTGCTGTGGTATTGTTACAAAATATAGTATGTTGTACCGCAAATGCGGCACAATTATAAGGCACGAAGTATTTCGGTATGAGTAAAATTGAATTTAGGGAATTAACTCAAGTAAACCGAGATGAGTTGCTAGAGCTACTCAATGAGGATTTACTTAGAGAGCATTTAATCGATCACGAATATTTTGATTCCCGGAGTCTTAATGAATGGCTCAAAATTAAGGTGAAAACAGACTCTCTTCCTGGCTGCCGTGTTCGATTGATCTATATCGGTGGGGTATTAGCTGGGTGGTGTGGGATTCAGCCCGACGACAAGGGCGTTGAACTCGCAATTGTTATATCTCAACAGTTTTGGGGCGTAGGGGTTTCTATATTCAAAACTATGATCGGTTGGGTTAAAGAGTTAGGACACAAAGAAATACTATGCCACTTGCTCGAAAGTAGACCTGAATACAAAGTCTTGAAAAGAGTAGCCAAAAAAGTACATAAAACAGAGTTATTAGGTCGATGCTTCACGACATATTGTATTGAGGTTGACAGGTTTGCGGGGAGTAAATTATAGGATCGTAAACTTTCAACAAAAATATAGTCAAATATAGTCATTCATGTTAATATATAGACATGAAGCTCTCAGACTATGCAAATTAACTTATAATCAGATGGATTCTCTGATGAAACAGACTCCAGAATATAAAGCCTTACCTGCTAAAGTTTCACAGCAAGTATTAAGAGGATTAGAAAAAAACTGGCAGTCATTTTTTAGAGGATTATTAGAATATAAAGAGAAGCCAGAGAGGTTTCTAGGAAAACCCAAAATCCCAGGTTATAAAGATACAAAAAAGGGCAGAAATTTATTAGTTTGTACCATTCAAGCCATTAGTAAAGTATCTCTAAAGAAAGGATTGATTAAACTTTCAAAAACAAAGATTGAATTTTCTACTAAGGTAGGTAAATCAATAGCAGAAGTGAGAATTGTCCCCAAATGTGATTGTTATGTAATAGAGGTAATCTATGAAGGAACTGAACAGTTCTTAAACCCTAATGACCATATAGGTGCTATGGATTTAGGTGTAGATAATTTGATGGCTGTAACTTCAACTCAACCGGGTTTTGTCCCTTTGTTGATTAATGGCAGACCGTTAAAAAGCTTAAATCAATTTTATAACCAACGTCGCTCAAAACTACAATCCCTACTTCAAGGTAATCGACAAAACTCTCAAAGAATTCGTCGTCTTACTAGATGTCGAAAGCAAAAAGTTGATGATTATCTTCATAAAGCTAGTCGTTATCTCGTGAATCTTTTGATTTCTGAAGAGATTACCACATTAGTAATTGGCTATAATCCAGGTTGGAAACAAGAAATTGAGTTAGGAAAAGTCAATAATCAAAAATTTGTGACTATTCCTCATGGAAGACTAATTGAAATGATTAGTTATAAATGCCAAAAAGAGGGCATTAAGGTAATTATCCAAGAAGAATCTTACACCAGCGTTTCCAACTTTTTAAATTTAGATCCCCTTCCAGTTTATGGAAAAGAAACAGAGCGGTGCGACCCCGGCGATTCGCAATCGCCTAGGGAACGCGCACCAAGAGAAAAGCCAATCTTTACAGGGAAGAGAATTAAGCGAGGTTTGTATAAAAGTGATCAAGGCCAACTTGCCCAAGCAGATGTCATTGGCTCCTACAACATTTTAAGAAAAGCATTCCCAAATGCGTTTAATCGCTATGGGATAGAGAGGTGCGTAGTTCACCCCAGGAGAATTAATCTCTCAAAGTAAAAGGGAAGGGAATTTCTGCAATGAAATTCAGTCTGTCTATATTTGACTATACTTTTACTAACTATATCCTCCCTTTAAAAAGAAAAAGAAAACAAGGAAGTATTCACAGGCTCACTTAATCTTATGAGAGAAGCCAAAACGTAAAGCATTAGATATATCAAGAGAAGATTTCGATGGGCTAAAATGAAATCCGCTTGAAATCCACCTGGGATCAGCGATCGCTCCTTAACTTAGCGGCATTCAGCTATAAGGCTAATGTGCATCAGCCTACTACTGATCATTAACAGTTGAGAATCTTTTGGGCAAGATCCTCAACATAGCATTCACTGTTATGGTTTTTTCTCACCCTTTCATACCCTCTGGTTGCCATTGCTTGTGCCTTGTCTGGGTTATTGAGAAGCTCCAATATAGCACTCCGCATTCCTTTTGGATCATTTGGGTGGACCGTCATGATTAACCCCGCATCAGCAAATTCTTCCACCAGTCCAATCGTTCTGGTCATAATAACAGGTCTTTTACAGGCTAAAGACTCAAAAAGGGTAGTCAGTCCTGCTTGATAATTATGATCTTTGAGACTAATAACAACGACATCGGAATCTCGATATAGTTGTAGTAGGTCTGCCCAATCATAGTATCCCACTGACATATTTTTCGGGAGAACCTTGGGAAAAGTATCCCTCATTGTCTTAGCATTGGGAGATACTGCACAAACTTTGAGATCTACATCTAAATCTGTGATCGCTTTGGCCAAGGTTTTGTAATCCCGTTGTTCTAAACCACCGCTACCAATGATAGGACGGGGTTTCTGAGGAGATGAGAGGCCAGGGGTAAAAAATTGGGTATCCGTTTGTTCTGCTACCAAATAGACTTTTTCAGGGGGTAAGTTTAAATAATCTCGTAGAAAATCAGCTTTAAATGCTGTATTGGTTATGAACAAATCAACCAACTGAGCTAAATTAAACAACTTTAAGGTCAGACGACCCCGTAACCGATTAGGATTATGAATAAACACAACATTTTTCGGCCTGTTATTTCCACAGTTAATGGCAATAGGAAACCCCGAGTCCTCTGCGATGGAAAAAATTACATCATCGCTGGTTAACTTTTTTCCTAAAAAACGACCCAGGGCGAAATGATCTGAATTACTCCCACCTGTGAGTTTGGGAAGAATCCGATCACTCAAAGACAGAGGAAGACCGCCTGGTTCATAAACTTTAGCGTCAAGTTTTTGACTTAGCAAAGACATGGTATGTCGTGGCCGTTTTTTTGCCTGTGCCTCTTCATCAATTTTTTGTAAATCAAAATGTCTACTTAAAGCAATATGATATTGTTTCATGATTATTTTTGTGCTTATAAATGAATGATTTTGGTAGTAACACCGAGTCTTTGAAGCATTTCCTCAATTTCTTGGCAATAGATAGCATTCATCACCACCACTTCATCAGGTTGGTACTCTTTAAGGAACTCAGGAGACATAATTTCTTTGCCTACTCCTGGAATAAATTTACCATGACGATGAGGATTAATATCCACAATGTATTCAATTTGTTCTGTCATTCCTAATGTAGTTAAAAAAGCAACACATTTAGAGCCTGATCCCCAAACCACTACCCGCTTATTAGTGGCTTGAATGTTGCTTAAATAATCTTTCCACTGTTGTAGTTTTTGTTGAATATGGGTAGCAAAATAATAAACATCTTTTGCTACCTGTTCAGGAGTTTCTTCTAGGGTATGGATTTTCTGACTAGGGGTGGTAACTGGGTTAGCTTCAATGAGCAAATATTGCTCGCCATAAGCTAAGGATAAATCTTTCACTTCAAACCCACACAAGCGAAATAAACGGGCTAAAGTTCCTGGGGTAAAATAGGAACAGTGTTCATAATAAATATCCTCAAAAGCTAATTCCCTTAATACTCTTCCCATATCAGGAATTTCAAAAAATACAGCAGTGTTCAGGCGATCTCCTATGGAATTCCTTACAGTTTTAACTAACTCTGCTGTGAGATAAATATGTTCTAGAGTATGACGACAACAAATTAAATCACCATAATAGTTAGCGTATTTTTCTGAGTAATAATCTTGAATAAAAGTAATGCGTTCAGTTGCTTTACTTTTCACCCTTCCTACCACTGAACTAGGATCAATTCCCGTTCCATAATTATTTCCTAATTCACACAAAAGAACCAAAAAATCACCTTTACTACAGCCAATTTCTACAATATTTTTTTCATGTAAATTATATTTATCAATTAACCCTTTAGCTAGCTCTAAGGCAAATTTATTAAAAGTAGGCGAAAAACTTTGTTGATCTTCATAATTGGGTGCATAAGCTGACCACTTAGTATCAAAATCAACGTTAGTAATAAACCCACATTTTTCACAGAATCCTAAGTTAACATCTCCACAAGGAAAGTTCAAAGCTTCTTCTTTTGTAGGTATCATTAAACAACTGTGAACGGGTACATTTTTGACTTCATAAAATAGCTGAATTTCTTGATGACCACAGTTAGGGCAAGTATGTTCAACGGAACGGGTAAAACTCGGTAATTTTGAGAATAAATTAGTTGATGGCATGGTTATTTTTGATGATTATTAAACAATTTTTGGTTCAGGAATAGGAATAATAAATTTACCTCCTTTTTCTCTATAAGCTTGTTGTTGGTTCATGATTTCCTCAGCAAAGTTCCAGGCTAAAATTAACACATAATCTGGCGGATTTTCTAACAATTTTTTCGGTGGTAAAATAGGCAAATGATTCCCTCCCATATAACGACCTTGTTTGAAGGTATTTAGATCAACAATATAGTCTAATATTTGCTGATCAATTCCTACATAACTAAGCATTGTTGTTGCTTTAGCTGCTGCACCATAACCGACAATTGTCTTACCTGTTTCTTTTAAATCTCTCAGGATTATTTGTAAATCCTTTTTTATTTTATTAACTCTTTCTGCGAATTCATAATAATAGTCAATTTTATCGACTTTTCTTTCCATTTCCATCTTTAGAAGAGATGTAACCGAGGCTTTAACCTTTTCTTGTGGTTCAATAAATAAACGTAATGAGCCTCCATGAATTTTCGTCCTTTGAATATCATTTAAGTACAAAGAATGTCGGCGAAATAATTTGTCTAAAGCAGTGATAGAAAAGTAACACAAATGTTGATGATAAATGGTATCAAATTCACACTTATCAACCAAATCTACTACATAAGGAGCTTCTATAACTGCCATCCCTGTTTCTTTTAAAAGGATAGCAATTCCTTCTACAAAACCATTAAGATCCGGAACATGAGCCAGCACATTATTACCTAAAAATAGATCAGCCTGTTTACCTTCTGCTTTTAATTGTTGGGCTAATGCTTCCGTAAAAAATGTACACATTGTGGGAATTCCTGCTTTTTGAGCCGCTTCAGCCGGACCTGAAGCAGGATCAATCCCTAAGACAGAAATGCCCTCTGCTGTGAAGTTTTTAAGCATATAACCATCATTACTCGCTGCTTCAATAACAAGACTATTTTTATCGAGACTTCTTGATTTAATTAAAGCTTTAGCACTCTCAGCAAAGTGTTTTAATAATGAGGGAGAAACAGAAGAAAAGTAAGGATAATCTTCACAAAAGAGAATTTCTGGTGAAACCTTTTCTGTGATTTGTACCAGTTTACAATCAGGACAAAAAGCCAAGTCTAAAGGTGCTGTATATTCGGGTTTATTTAGTTGTTCTTTAGTTAGAAGACGATCAGCTAAAGGGGTATTTCCAAAAGAAATAATTGGCGTTAAATTTGAGCTTCCACAGGAGATACAATCAGGCATAGAATAAGACATTTTTTGCTAATTTTTCTGAAAAATTACTCTAGTTTTTCCAACGTAAATTTGAGTCTAAACTCTGAGCACTAATCAAAGATTTAAGATGAGCAATGCGTTGATATTTTTCCCCTTCAAATTCTTCTAGGGTTAAACCAACCTTTTGATAAACATCATAAAGTTCTTGCGCTCCTTTTCTGGCATTCCATTGAGGCTTAAACTCAGGGATTACTTTAGTAATTTTACTACAATCAACTCGATAACAACGCTTATCAGGGCCCCCATCTTTCGCATATTCAATCTTACAGTTGGGAACCACTTCTCCCACAATTTCAGCTAATTGTCGAATTTGATAGTTATCTTCATTTCGACCTACATTAAAAGCCTGATTATGTATCAGTTCATTAGGAGCTTCTAAAACGGCAATAAAAGCACGGGAAATATCCTCAATATGAACAATTGGCCGCCAAGGAGTACCATCGCTTTTAATATAAATACGACCGGTTGTAAACGCCCAAGCTACTAAATTATTAAGCACTAAATCAAACCTGAGACGAGGAGATACCCCGTAGGCTGTGGCATTTCTTAAAAAAGTCGGACTAAAATTATCATCCGCTAATTGAGCTACTTCTTGTTCAACCTTTACTTTAGAAATCCCATAGGGAGTCACTGGATTAAAAGGAGAGTCTTCTGTTAACCAGTCATCTCCTCCTGCCCCATAATTACTACAAGAAGAAGAAAAAATATAGCGATTAATTCCCACTTCTTTACATAATTTGGCTAAATTAACAGACGCTTGATGATTAATTTCATAGGTAAGATTAGGATTAAAATTACCTAAAGGATCATTAGATAACGCTGCCAAATGAATGGCTGCATCACAGCCTTCAATATCAGATATTTCTATGTCCCTAACGTCTTTTCTTAAGTCTGGAATTTGCGTAAATCCTTGACCAAACGTACACTTCTCAAAGAGGTCACTATCAATGCCAAAAACCTCGTATCCTTTGGCTAATAACATGGGAACTAAAATGGTTCCGATATAGCCTTTGTGTCCTGTTACTAATACTTTCATAATTTTTTAATTGCCCTTACCAAGTTTTCCAGGGAGCTTGTCCACTCTCCCAAAGTTTTTCTAAGCGTTTTTTATCTCGGACTGTATCCATACATTGCCAAAATGAATTATGACGATAAGCCATGAGTTCACCCTCTTTGGCTAAGGTTTCTAGAGGTTCTTTTTCAAATTGGGTTTTATCCCCTTCGATGTAATTAAAAACATCCGGTTCTAAGACAAAGAATGCACCATTAATCCATCCTTCTTTGGTTTGAATTTTCTCAGAAAACTCCACAATTTTCTGCCCTTCTAATTCTAAATGTCCAAAACGAGCAGGGGGACGAACAGCAGTTAAGGTGGCCAGTTTACCATGAGAACGATGAAAGCTGATTAAATCTTTGATATTCACATCTGACACTCCATCTCCCCAGGTTAATAAAAAGGGTTCGTTGCCAATATAGGGTGCAAGTTTTTTGATTCGACCCCCAGTATTCGTAGGTACCCCCGTATCAATAAGTTCTATTGTCCAATTAGGTTGGTCTGCCCCATGTTGAATGACATTGCCCGATTCTAAATTCACGGTCAAATTACTATTTAAGGAGGCGTAATCAACCATATATTTCTTAATAATTTCCGCTTTATACCCTAAAGCAATGACAAACTCATTAAATCCATAGTGATGATAGTGCATCATAATATGCCAGAGAATGGGACGACCCCCAATTTCTACCATCGGTTTTGGTTTGGTTTCAGTTTCCGGGGCCAGTCTAGTTCCTAGCCCCCCAGCCAAAATAGCGACTTTCATAAAAAATCTCTTTAAAAGCTTACCATTTAAGAATACCCTAATTGGATGACAATAATATCACCTAATTTCACGCTATGGGTTGATACATTCCACCTGTAAATTATCCTCAGTTTGATTTATCCCAATAAAAGAAAAACCAGAAACAC
>JASJEA010000130.1 GCA_030064935.1 Crocosphaera sp.
AAACGGGGTTTTCTTTTTCTTAAAGGGTTATAAATAACATAATATAATACTCCCATTTTTGCATAATCTTCTTTTTTTTTCAGTATATTCTACCCGTATGGTTTAAGATACCACTTCTAAAACCATTTTAGGAATCACAAGTTCATCCCATAACACATAAGATAACCTTAAATATTAATCAATGATACGAGGAACTCCTAGACTTAAAAAACCATCAGGAACTATCACATCTGTTGGTTTTTCAGGATCATAATAGATACCCATATCCACACCAAAATACCAGTCCATTCTTTCTTCCCAAATTAAGGCTAAAATATCTTTGAGAACATGGGTAATTAAGTCTTGTAGTTCGTTTTTATTGTAACTTATTCTATTAAATCGAACCCTATTGTGATACTAATGACAATATTTTTAAGGTTATTTTTGAATTAAAATTATCCTTCCATATCTTTTATATTCATCTTCTAATCATCATCATTGTGTTTATTAAACTGAGTTCTATATAAGGTGATTTGTATACAATTCACTCAAATAAGCAGTCTCAAACCCTAATTATCTCGTTTAAAAAATCATCACTCCTAACACCGAACTCACGTTTATTAATGCTCAGAACAAGTATTAACATCTAGGGGCCAATAAATTGTCTTGACCCCTATAAACCAATTAAAACTGATTTTCAACGACTAACTCATTTAAAGGGAGTTGTCCAGGTTTTGGCCAAGCATCTTTGACCTTTTTTCCAATAGCAACCATTGGGCCAATAACATGATCTTCAGGTAAGTTAATTAGTTTTCCTACTTCATCAATATCAAACCCAATCATGGGGCAAGAATCATAACCCATTGCTTTAGCTGCTAACATCAAAGTTTGCATGGCCATACCAATTGATCGTTGTGCTTCATCTCGTTGTAACCATTCTCGTCCTTCATGAAAAGGTCCCATCCAATTAACTAATAATTCTGCCACCTGTTCGGGTGCATTTCGCCAATAACGTTCTGGTTCTTTTTGCCAAGCCTTTGTATCGGCTGTGAAAAGAATCAGTAAAGAAGCATCGGTCATTTGTGCCTGATCTTTACCAAACTCTTTGCGAATCTTTTGTCTTAATTCTGGATCTCGAAGGATAACAAAACGCCAATGTTGAATATTAAAACTGGTGGGAGATTGAATAGCTGCTTCGAGAAGTTTTTGT
Source organism: Crocosphaera sp. (assembly GCA_030064935.1). Taxonomy (GTDB): domain Bacteria; phylum Cyanobacteriota; class Cyanobacteriia; order Cyanobacteriales; family Microcystaceae; genus Crocosphaera. Next base: position 1,190 of record JASJEA010000130.1, read on the forward strand.
TCTTCTTCAGGGGTTAGTTGATGATTAGGATCATAGTTTTTAACAGAACGACGTTGATAAATTGCCTCAAAAGTATTCATTGATAATCCTCTGAATTGGGTTAAATGGAGTTAAGCTAAATCAAACAGTAAAATCTCGGTATCATGGCGAGTGGCCATAATTTCAATGGATGATTCTTGAGTAATGGCAGCACCATCGCCCTGCTCAAGAATCTGATCTTTGATCTGTATTGAACCTTTAACAACTTGAAGCCATAAGGAGCGATCAATATGACTACTGTGGTTAATGCGATCGCTTTGATTCAACACGGCAACATACAAAGCAGCATCCTGATGAATTTTGACGGCATTATCTCTACCATCAGCAGAAGCTATCAAGGAGAATTTTCCCTGTTTTTGGGACACAGAAATATGTTTTTGTTCATAGCCTGGTTCAATGCCTCTTTGGTTAGGAATAATCCAAATTTGCAGAAAATGAACTGGTTCGGTGCTAGAGACATTAAACTCACTATGGATCATACCTGTCCCGGCAGATATTCGTTGTATGTCCCCTGGCCGAATAATGGAAGTGTTGCCCATACTATCCCTATGGGCTAATTCTCCTTCTAGGACATAAGAAATAATTTCCATGTCTCTATGACTATGAGGACCAAACCCCCGACCAGGTTTAACTTGATCTTCATTAATCACCCGTAGATGACTCAAACCCATATAATTTGGGTCGTAGTAGCTACCAAAGGAAAACGTATGTTTACTATTGAGCCAACCGAAGTCAGCGTTACCCCTAGCTTGACTAGGACGAACAGTAATCATAATTTTGACCGCTCTTCTGTGTTAAGAATTATTGTTTTTATTATGGATTGTTTTCTAAAAAAAGACAATATTCTTTTTAGAAGACATATTGTATCCATTTCGTTGACAATTAATTTCTTATGGATAAATTGGAAAGTATGCGTGCCTTTACTAAGGTGGTAGAGGCAGGTAGTTTTGCTGCTGCTGCTAGAAAAATGGGGTTATCTCGTTCATCGGTGAATAAGCTGGTTATTCAGTTAGAAAATCATTTAGGGGTTCAATTGCTCTATCGCACCACTCGTCAAGTAGCACCTACAGATACCGGCAGAGCATTTTATCAACGCTGTCTTGATATTCTCACTGACTTAGAAGAAGCAGAGTTAGCCGTTGCACAGCAACAGACTCAACCCAAAGGAACCCTGAAAATTAATGCGCCCATGTCTTTTGGTATTTCCATTTTAGGGTCAACAATAGCTGAGTTTATGACTAATTATGAACAGATTAAAATTCAGTTAACATTAGAAGACCGTTTTGTTGATCCCATCAGTGAAGGGTACGATGTTATCATTCGCATTGGTCCCCCACCCAACTCTCCTAGTTTAGTAGTTCATCCTATCACCATAATTCCTCGTGTTATTTGTGCTGCTCCGAGTTACTTGAGTGCCAAAGGAACTCCCAAGAGAATTGAAGACTTAAAACACCATTGTTGTTTACACTATGGCTATTTAACAAGCGGCTGTCAATGGCAATTGATTGATCAACAAAAACAAGAACAAGTATCTGTTGAAGGGGTTTTGTGTTCCAACAATGGGGAAGTTTTAAGAGATGCTGCGATACAAGGATTAGGTATTGTTATGTTACCCAGGTTTATTGTCGAAGAAGCCTTAAAAAAGGGAACATTAGAAACTATTTTTCCCAATTATCAAGTTCTTCCGTTAACATTATGGATTATTTACCCAATAAATCGTCATCTTTCCCCCAAAACTCAATTATTGACTCAATTTTTACAAAACCGTCTGGGAATTTGAAGAATGAGACAAAATGTTGGCATCATATTCAGACTAATATCAAATCCGTGTGAAGACTACACTTTCTAGTGAGGTAAGCAGGGGGAGCCGAGGGGGGAGAGGGAGCAGAGGAGGGGTAATTTGCGCCTATATTAAGCCTTCGAGTTCAAGATCCTCAATCATTTGCATTCCTCTGGGATCACCAACCCGCAATAAAGCACTTTTAGCATCTTCCTTAACACTATAGTCTTCATCCTCCACTAAAGACTCAATTAAAGCGTCAATAGCCGTCGCATAAACCACATTAGAAGGCAGTTCTCGACACAGTTGACCAATCGCCCAAGCACAGTTGCCCCGAACTGCGGCCACTGAATCTCGTCGTAATCCCTCAATTAAAGGAGCTATGGCAACGATCGCATCTTCATATTCTAATTTAGCGATTTGCGCTAAACTACTCGCAGCCCATAAACGTACAGCAGAAATGTCTGTTCTCAAAGCATGGATCAAAGGTTGTACGCTAGAGCGATCGCTTCCATTGCCCAATGCCCAGACAATGCCTTTTCTGACATATCCGTTCCAATCTCTTGCCAAGAGGCCAATTAAAGCGGCTACGGCTTCAGGACTGGTGTTCCGTCCCAAAGCATAAGCGGCACTAACCCGCACCAAGGGGCAAATATCGTCTAAAAGCTTGATCAGTGGGTTTATCGATCGAGAATCTTGTAGTTCACAAAACGATCTCGCTGCCAGCATCCTTTGTGATGGGTCTTCATCACTTAGTTTAGCTAACATCTCCTCTGGATCGGGGGGCGCAACTTTGGCATCTAAGGATTCTAGGCGATCCAAAGGGTCATCAAATTGCTCTACACTCTCAATTACGCTGAGGTCTTCGTCACTTTGCATAGTTGTTAGAATTGCCTATCCTTAACCATGTGACATATTACCACACACGCCGCTACGCTTTGTGCGGGGCTTCCCTAACTCACGATAGGGCATTCCTGGTTATTCTCTTTTATGCGAGATTTCGCCACTTATCTAGAAAACACTGGTACGAACGATGAGTACATCTCCCACTGTTGATTCCCTGACAGAACGACTAATCAGGCGTTTTCGTTCTCAGTCTACCACAAAACCCAGGTTCCCTAGTTTTCATTCCTAGATTTTCGTTCCTCAATCGGGTATTTCTTGCCAGGGCGGTTAAGCAAGTTTCTTCTTTTATTTTCCTCCGCAAAAGTTATCAGTTCCATCATTCGTGCCAACTGGAACGCCATGCTGCTTCTGCTTCGGCGCGGGCATTTTCTCGTTGTATTTTTTGATAAGCTTGGTGCATTTTTTTGACCATTTCTAATTGTTGACGAATTTGTTGACGTTGAATACTTAATTGAGGATCAGAAAATTCAATATCAGATAATCGCAAATTAACAGCAGAAACTTTAGTAATTTGTGACTCTTTATTTTCATCTTCCTCATCGTCATCATCTTTTTTTTCTTTTTTCTTGTTAGTTTCTATCAGTAAATTAATTAGATTTGGAGAATTTCCTGATGACATTCCTCCTTCTTCTGCTTGTAAAGCCATTTCCCATAGTTGAGGAGGAAACTGACTAGCAATAATCTTATTTTTCTGTAGCTCACTGTTAACATCTTGTGATAGATTATGAAGGATAATTCTCACACCCTCTTCTACTCGTTTACACCATAAAACCAAGTCTTCAGGATTTTTGATTTCAGCAATAGAATCATCATCATCTTCGCTTTGCAGTGTCAATTCTGTATTTTCAAGAATCGCTAACTGAGTTAATATTTGTTCAGTAATGGTAGCGGTTGGAGAAGGTTGAGGAAAAGTAATATAAGTTAATAATTGAGATTCAAGCGGTTGACATAATTCTCTAATTTTAGCTTGTAATTTTTCTCTTTTGCTATAGGATAATTTTAAAAATGCTTCGGGATAAATTTGAGTACAAACTTGATAAACTGCTAAAATCAATTGTTTTTTAACTGACAGATGTAGGGCTTGTAAATAATCTTTATAAATTTTATTTAACTCTGTAAAAAAATCCCTAGACTGTTTTTCTAATTTCTCTATTTCCTGTCTTATTTTTTGAAGAGATTTAGCCATAATTAAACTCTATTAATATCGATATCAATCAAGAGAAAACCTGGAAATGTGAGTTCTGTGTTGGGAGTTAGGGGTTCGGAGTTATGATTTTTTAAACGAGACAATGAGGGTTTAAGACTGCTGATTGTAGTAAGTGGTCTCCAAATTTCCTTATATAGAAGTCAGGTTGGAAACAAAAAAGGCAAGAGCGGGAGTTATCTTCCTAACTTTTGCCTTATTATCAGTAACCATCAGGGAGACAACCTAACAGATTCCTTATCTGTGTTGTCTAAATTTTGGGAACTTTTTTATGAAGTGATTCCTGATAATTCCTAGCTATTTTGTCCGGTTTGAGCAGCTACCTCATCGGCAAAACTCACTTCTATTTTTTCCATACCTTCTCCCAAAACAAAACGAGTAAAACGGCGGACTTGAATATTCTCTCCCAGTTGAGAAATGGTTTGTTTTAGTAACTCCTCAACATTAATGTTGGGGTCTTTAATGAAGGGTTGATCCAACAAAGACATTTCTTTTTGCCGCTTTTCAATCCGTCCTTGAACAATCTTCTCTTTGATGTTATCGGGTTTATTCCCTAAATCATCTCGTCCCATTTCAATCTCTTTTTCCTTAGCAATGATCGCTTCAGGAATATCGCTTTGGGCAACATACTCCACATTAGGACAGGCAGCGATCTGCATCGCAACGTTTTGGACAAGTTCTTTAAACTCATCTCGGCGAGCGACAAAATCAGTTTCACAGTTCACCTCTACCAGTACACCAATACGCCCACCGGTATGAATATAACTATGAACTAAACCTTCTGCTGTTTGCCGGCCTGATTTTTTCTCGGCAGAGGTAATACCCTTTTGCCGTAGCCATTCGATGGACTTTTCCATATCCCCTTCATTTTCTTTGAGGGCTTTTTTGCAGTCCATCATCCCCGCGCCAGTTTTTTCACGGAGTTCTTTAACCAGTTTTGCTGAGATTTCGGCCATTTTGATTTCTGTGTTTACACTAAAAACTATGATGACATGAGAGGGGGTCAGAGGAGAATGTAGAATGCGCGAATGTATAATTAGGTAATCTAATTAATTCTTCATTCTCCATCTCCTTGAATTAGGCCAACAGGCTTATTCTTCTTCCCCCTGTTGCGATGAGGTTTCCTCGACCTCCTCTTCTCCCTCGTCAAACTCCTCGTATTCTGCTAGGCTTTCGTCAAACTCTTCGTAATCATCCTCGGAGTCTAACTGACCATGACGACCTTCATAAATCGCATCAGCCAATTTTCCTAAAATTAACTTGATGGAACGAATGGCATCATCGTTGGCGGGAATAGGAATATCAGCGTAGTCGGGATCACAGTTGGTATCCAAAAGAGAAATCATCGGAATACCCAATTTTTGGCATTCTTGGATAGCATTATATTCCCTACGTTGATCGACAATCACCACCACATCGGGGGGACGACGCATACTTTTAATCCCGCCAAGGTATTTCTGTAGCTTGCCTAACTCTCGACGCAACATAGAGGCTTCTTTTTTAGGACGACGAGCCATTTGTCCACTGTCTTCCATTGCCTCTAATTCTTTAAGGCGTTCAACTCTGGTTTTGATGGTTTCCCAGTTGGTTAACATTCCCCCCAACCAGCGTTGATTTACATAATTTGCCCCACAACGAGATGCCTCTTGAGCAATAATGCCTGCGGCTTGGCGTTTTGTCCCCACAAAGAGAAAACGTTTGCCCTTATCCGCATTATTCCGAACGTATTGATAAGCATCTTCCATCAATTGGGCGGTTTGCACCAAATCAATGATATGAACCCCATTTCGGGCTGTGTAAATGTACTGAGACATTTTAGGGTTCCAACGACGGGTTTGATGTCCGAAGTGAACCCCAGCATTTAGCAGGTCTTCAAGGGATACCACTGCCATGATTAATTTTTCTCCTGTTTCGGGTTAATCCTCCATTCAGGTGTATTTCTTGCCGTTCGAGAAACACCCGAAGCCCTGAATGTGCGAGATTGTAACAACTTTACTAGGATAACATATTAAACAACTGTTCATTTTCAATCAATGGTAATGATTCCTCCGATTAAACCTGTTTCTGCTTTGAGTGGCACTCATCCAAATGATAATTTTCGGATTAGTTTTGCCCCCCTTTCTCTTCAAGAAGTCTATGATTTGGCAGATGATGCAGCCAATGGGGCGATCATCGTCATGAGTGGTACTGTCAGGCAACAAACAGAGGGTAAAGCTGTTCTTTGCCTGGATTACCAAGCCTATGAACCAATGGCTTTACAGATTTTTTATCAAATTGCGACTCATATTCGTCAACAATGGCCTCAAACGAATAGAGTGGTTATTCATCATCGTATTGGCAAGTTAAAGATTGGCGAAATTAGTGTTTTAATTGCCGTGGGCTGTCCACATAGGGCTGAAGCGTTTGCTGCTTGTCGCTATGGAATCGATACCTTAAAGCATAATGCGCCTATCTGGAAAAAGGAATTTTGGGCTGATGGTTCAAGTACCTGGGTTAGTATTGGAGCTTGTGAAGAAAAAGAGAATCTTAATAGTGTTGAAAACTCTGAATAGTTGATTGAATTATTGATGGATTTCACTTAGATAATTAGGTAAAAGCAATAAAAACTATGTGATTTTTCGTAAAGTCTTGTTGATTTTTTAGATTTGAATTATCAACTTTATGAAAAATTTAATGTAGTGTATTTTTTTTGTTAATTTTTTTGGTGACCTGGCGGTTTTATTGGTTGATATGTAATAATTGAAGTTGTCTATTTAAAGTTAAGATAATTAGTCATAGTTTTACGAATTGATGATTGAAAATAACTTAAGTAAAAATGCTGATTTATTATGAAAAAAACAACTTTAATTTATAAGTATTTACTCGCATCTGCTTCTTTTTTATCTATTTTAGGTAGCCATCTATCAACGAAAGCTGCTACTTTAGTTGATATTGAATTAGTTCTGCTATTAGACGGCTCTGATAGTGTTTCAGAGGAAGTTTTTTATGAACATGTCGATGCCATATCTGATTTATTCAATACTTCTAGTTTTTATGAAGATTTTGTCAAGCCGTTGCCAAATTTAAGAAAAGAACCAAGTCGAGAAGAGCCTAGTATAGCGGTTGGCTTTTATCAATTTGGAACCGTTGAAAACAGTCTAGGCCTTCACGAGATCACCCTAAGAGAAATGGCTGATTGGACGCTCTATAATAAAGACAACCAATCAGGTGTTGACCTAAATAATGTTGAAAAACTGGGTGGGTTTACTCCTATAGCTAATATACTTAAACAGGTTAGTAAGGAGTTATCGGAAAATGAGTATGATGGGCATAAAGAAGTTAATTTATTTAGTGATGGATTTGATAACTCATCCACAATTAATCCCCTTCGAGCCGCTAGAGAGGTTTATAGGGATGGTGTCACCGTTAATGTACTCGCCATCCCTGGTGAGGATGGGTTAGCTGAAAAAAATAACAGTGGACAACCCTATGATGAAGATTTTTTAAGAATACTGGTTGAGCCTTATTATAATGCTTTCGGAATTCAAAGTAAAAACTTTAATGAGGAAGTACCTGCCTTTTTGATGCTTGATTATGCTGACGGTGAACAAACTCTAGAAGACGCATTACGTTTAAAGATAGCCAGGGAAACCATTGGTTTTCTGCCTGCGCCTCCACCACCACCAGCCCAAGACTCAGGAGCCCCAGGGAACGAGCCTCCAGCCCAAGACTCAGGAGCACCAGGGAATGGTCCTCCAGCCCAAGACTCAGGAGCCCCAGGGAACGAGCCTCCAGTTAATCCTACTTTCGATACTGAAAAGATCCCTGAGCCAAGTTCGTTATTGGGTTTATTAACAATGGGTGTCTGCCTTTTATGCAAACAACACAAAAAGGGATAACTACTCTCAACATAATCGCTCAAAATAATCATACAATTCTTGTAAGGCTTCATGGGTTACATCAAAGGTTAATCTCTCTCCGTTTAAATCAATCAACTTAAAAGGAACGACTTCTACAACACTATTACTATAAGCAATAATGTTTAGAGATTTAGCCCATGATGTAGTCCAGATATTTTCCTCTACTGCCATGTTTTGTGTAGTTAACCAAGCAATTAACTGCGATCGCCCAATTCCTGGTAGAATGCCAAGGTCTAACTTTGGTGTGTACCACTTTCCTGCTTTCCATCCCCATAGGTTTCCGGTTGTTGTCTCTAACCAGTTCCCTTTTTCATTGACTAAAATAGTTTCTTGAAAACCTAAATTTATGCCCTGCTGTCTTGCTAACCATGCTCCTAAATAATTTCCTGTTTTATAAGGGCTTAAGGTTCTTTGAAACAAGGGATGTTCCCCTAACCATCCTCGACTTCCTTTTTGTCGATATAAAGCTAAATTCTCTGGCAAAAAACGACCTGTAATCCATTCTCTTCCGTTAGGAAATATAGTCACTCTTAAAACGGGATAAATAGAGACAAGATGTTGTGCGCCTTGATAGACTTTTTCCCAATGGGGTAAAGGCCAATCAAACTGTTTTAAGGTTGTTTCAAGACGATGACAATGAGCATCCCATTGAGTTAAAGGGTGTTTAAGCGATCGCTGATAAACTCTTAAAGTCGTAAAGACGGTTGCACCATAAAGTAACCCAGGATCGTTGATAGGTAAATTAATGGTGTCCGTTTTCCATAGTTGACCATCGTACCAGTATGGCATAGATTGATGACCTCAAAACTTAACCCAAACTTAATCTAAAATTCATAGCATTGTACTACAGGATGCTCAAGAGAGGTTGAATCATGCGAACTTTAGCCGTGGGAGATATTCACGGGTGTGCAATAGCATTTGAGAAACTATTAGATGTCATTAACCTGCGCCCAGAAGATAAATTAATTGTCTTAGGGGACTACGTTGATAAAGGTCCCAACTCTAAAGAAGTCTTAGATAAGTTAATCAACCTCTATCAAAATCATCAGTTAATACCCCTTAAAGGTAATCATGAACTAATGATGTTAGATGCGTCTCAGGGAAGACAGCACAAAGATTTTTGGCTCGCAGTGGGCGGGAAAGCAACTTTAAATTCTTATGCCCAAGTCAGTGATAATAACCTATTAGATAATATTCCAGAGCATCATTGGAACTTTGTTAAAAATCATTGTTTACACTGGTATGAAACTGAGGAACATATTTTTGTTCATGCGAATGTCGATCCAGATTTACCTCTTGCAAAACAATCAAACCATGACTTGTTTTGGCAGAAAATTTATCCCCGTCAACCCCATTATTCAGGAAAAACAGTGATTTGTGGCCATACATCTCAAAAAGACGGTTGTCCTGTTAATATGGGTCATCAAATTTGTATTGATACTTGGGCTTGTGGTAAAGGATGGTTAACTTGTTTAGAGGTCGAAACTGGCAAAATTTGGCAAACAAATCAAAAATCAGAGCTCAAAATAGGTGATATTGGCGATTTTTCCCATTCTAACTTCTAAACTTGCTAGTGAACTACCTCAACTCCTAACTCAGTTTGAGCAAGGCGAGCAGAAGGGGTTTTTTCCCTCTCCACTGGTGTCAACAAGTTCTTTATGGTCGGAAATAGACTCAAACATATATGATAGTAATCTAGATTGTCGGGAAAATACCTACCTTCCATAACAATCATAGACTCAACTCTTAGGAATTCAGTTTGAGTATGACAAATAGACAGACAACCCTATTCCCCCCTCGCACTGTTACGGAATTAGTTGAAGCTATACAAAACTTAACGACAGAAATTCAGGAGTTATATTGTGCTGATGAGATTCCTTTTGTGATTGGATATTCTGGGGGCAAAGATAGTACCGCAGTTTTACAGTTAGTTTGGAGTGCGATCGCAGCATTACCTGTGGAAAAGCGTCATAAGACAATTCATGTTATTACCACGGATACTTTAGTCGAAAATCCCATTGTTTCAGCTTGGGTAAGAAAATGCTCCAGACAACTGACAGAAGCAGCCAAACAGCAACAAATGCCTGTGGAATCTCATTTGTTATATCCTTTGACAGAAGCCACTTTTTGGGTGTGTTTAATGGGTAAAGGCTATCCCGCCCCTCGGCCTGGGTTTCGTTGGTGTACAGATCGGATGAAAATTCAACCTGTGAATTATTTTATTCGTAATATGGTTAGGGCGCACGGTGAAACTATAGTCATATTGGGGACTCGTAAGGCCGAAAGTATTAAACGGGCTGAAACAATGAAAAAACACGAAGTGGGAAGACTTAGAGCGCGTTTAAGCCCCAATAGCTATTTACCTAATTCTCTGATCTATAGCCCAATTGAAGACTGGCAAACGGACGAAGTCTGGTTATATTTAATGCAATGGGAGAATCCTTGGGGCGGAAATAATAAAGATTTGTTTACTTTATATCGAGGGGCAACGGCTGATAATGAATGTCCTTTAGTCGTGGATACTTCTACTCGGAGTTGTGGGGATTCCCGTTTGGGCTGTTGGGTTTGTACAATGGTCAATCAAGATAAATCTATGGAGGCAATGATCCAAAATGATCAAGAAAAAGAATGGTTGCAACCTTTATTAGATATTCGCAATGAATTAGATATTAAAAATGATCGTAGTAGAAGGGACTTTAGACGAATTTATGGAAAAGTAGAATTATTTGGTTCTGATAACATTGAACCTATTCCTGGCCCCTATACAAAATATTGGCGAGAACATTGGTTAAGACGGGTGTTAGAGGCACAAGTTAAAATCAGAAAAAATGCACCAGAAGATATGAAAGATATTACCCTAATTACCCAAGAAGAATTAAGCGAAATTAGACGAATATGGCTAGAAGAAAAACATGAATTTGATGATAGTTTACCTCGCATTTACGAAGAGGTAACAGGAGAAACTTTTATGGATAGTCGTCCAGGAGTTGGCCATAGTTTATTAGGTAGTGATGAATGGGACATTTTATCTGAGGTGTGTGGAGATGATGGGATGCACTTAGAATTGATGGCTAAACTGTTAGATACGGAAAGACAATTTTATACTAAGTCCCGTCGTGTAGGTATCTACAGTGACTTAGAGAAATGTTTTGATACCAGTTCAAGATCCCAAGATGATGCAATTGAAAATGCACACCAAAAACGGAACCTCAAAAATGCTATTAGCAAAAATGAAGTGGATATCTTACAAGTTAAAAAAGAACTTAAAAAGGTATTAGATTCTCAACAAGATTCGTGGCAAAAACATACTTCCTCTCAGCCAGATATTAATCAAGTCAAAGAGGAGCTAAAGAAAACATTCAATCCAGAAGAAAAAGAACCACAAAAACAACTGTCTTGGGGACAAATTAAATTTGGTACTTCGACTTCACCGACTGTTGATCAACCTACTGATGATGAAGAAGTTTAAGCTAAATAGACTGACTTCATTTTGTCTGGTTAGATCATCTAGATAATTTTATTTGTTTAATTATGTTATTTACTGAATTAGTTTTACAAAATTTTGGTCCCTATGTTGGTAAAAATGTTATTAATTTGCGCACAGAAAAAGATAATAAAACTCGTCCTATTATCCTTATTGGAGGGATGAATGGAGGGGGGAAAACAACTCTTATGGATGCGATACGTCTCGCATTATACGGACAAAGGGCGCAATGTTCTACACGGAATAATCTGAGTTATAGTGACTTTTTAATTCAAGCAATTAATAACCAAACTACATTAGGAGAAGAAACCAGAATAGAATTAGCTTTTGAGCATTTTATTGATGATCAATGGAAAGAATTACGCATTGTTAGACGCTGGAATAAACAACTCAAAGAAGGCAAAGATAGTTTAGGTATTCTTGAAAACAATTGGCCAGATAAAGCATTAGCTGAAACCTGGGATGAATATATCGAAACATTATTACCTTTAGGAATTTCTAATCTATTTTTATTTGATGGTGAACAGGTTAAAGAATTAGCAGAACAAGAAAAACCTCCTACCAGTGTTATTGCAGCAATACAGTCTTTATTAGGATTAGAATTAGTAGCAAGGTTGGCGCTTGATTTAGAAGTTTTAGTCAATCGTAAACATAAAAAATTGGCAACTCAATCTCAACGAAAAACCATAGAAGAAATTGAATCGAAGTTAAATCATTATCAGCAAGAATTAGCAGATGCTAAAAAACATAAAATATCTATAGAAAAGCAACTAAAACAGGCTAATAAAAAAGTACAAAAAGCATCAGAAAGATTTAGAATAGAAGGGGGAAAAATAGCAGCAGAAAGTAGCACCTTAAAAAAGACTATCGATGAGTTGAAAGAGAAATTGCAACAGCAACGCAACGAAATGGTAAACCTAGCAGCAACCAGTTTACCCTTAACTTTAATTACTCCGTTACTGACTGAAGCAAAAGAACAAGGAGAAACTGAAGTTAAACAACAACAAGCTATCATAGCTAAAAGTGTTTTACAACAACGGGATAAAAAGCTACTTGATTATTTAGGAAAACTCAAAATAACTCAAGAAAAATTACTAAAAATTAAAACATTTTTAGACAAAGAATATGAAATTATTAATCAAACTTCTCAAAGCCATCTTGAGCATTGTTTAGGAATAACAGAAGATGAGTTAAACCAACTTAATAGCTTGTTAGATTATAAACTTCCCCTCGAACTAAATACGGCTAAAAAATATCTGGAAACTTTACAAAGTTTAGAAATAGACTTAGATGAAAACGAGAGAAAATTGCAAGTTTCTGCCTCTCCTGAAGATTATCAAAAACTAAGTGATGCACTGATTAATGCACAAAAAGAAGCGACTAAATATCAAACCGCATACAACCTAGCAGAAAAACAGATTAGAGATGCAGACAAGGCAGTAAAAATGACAATAAAAGACTTGAAAACTTATACAGATCAAGCCTTAGATAAACACAATAATGAACATCTGATTAAATCTGCGGCTAAAGTTCAACATACTTTACAGTTATTCAAAGAAAAATTGACTCTCAAAAAACTCAATAAACTAGAAGGAGAAGTAACTGAATGCTTCCGTTATTTATTACATAAGTCTGATTTGGTTCATCGGGTTTCTATTCATACCGATGATTTTAGTTTATCTCTATACAATCCACAAGGAGAAACTGTCCCCAAACATCGCCTATCTGCGGGAGAAAAACAACTATTATCGATTGCATTTTTATGGGGATTGGCCAGGGTTTCTGGCCGTAACTTACCCATCGCTATTGATACTCCCTTAGGAAGACTCGACTCCTCTCATCGTAATAACTTAGTTGAACGTTATTTTCCCACTGCTTCCCATCAAGTTATCTTACTTTCTACTGACACCGAAATACGACAACAAGAGTTGGAAAGGCTTCAACAACAAGAGACGATTGCTCATCAATATTTGCTAGAATATGATGCAAGTAACCGTCAAACCACTGTTCACTGCGAACGCTATTTTTGGTAATTATTTGCTAAGTTGAATTATTAATTACTATGGAATCTCCCATTAAACAAATCCGTTTATCTCAGGAAAAAAAAGATCAGCTAATCACCATTAAAAGATATACAAAAATAGAACAGTGGAATATCTTATGTCGTTGGGGTTTTTGTCGTTCTTTAGCTGAACCTAGTATTCCTTCTCCTGTACCTATTATCCTCGATAGTAATCTAGAAATGACCTGGAGAGTATTCGGAGGAGAAATGGCTGATTTATTATTAATTGCCTTAAAACAACGCTGCTATAAAGACAATTTAGGAACAGAGAAAGAAACCTTAGTAACTCAATTTAAACTACACTTACACAGAGGAATTGGTTATCTAGCAGGGGATATTAGTTCCAAAAAAATACAGAAAATCGAGAATTTAATTGAACTTGCTACTAATAAGCAATAGAAAGGACTGTACAATATCACCAAAAAACTGCTACAATGGCCATTTTGGAGTATATTGTGTTTTAGGAGAAAATTGCTTATATGTCTCGTTATAGAGGACCTCGTCTGAGAGTTGTACGAAGACTGGGAGAACTACCAGGGTTAAGCAGAAAAACCCCTCGTAGAGCTTATCCCCCAGGTCAACATGGTCAAGGCCGCCGCAAACGCTCAGAATATGCCATCCGACTCGAAGAAAAGCAGAAATTATTGTACAACTATGGTGTTACCGAAAAGCAACTGGTTAGTTACATGAAAAAAGCCCGTCGTGCCACTGGTTCTACGGGACAGAAGTTATTAGAACTGCTAGAAATGCGCTTAGATAATACGGTGTTCCGTTTAGGGATGGCAGGGACCATTCCAGGGGCTCGTCAACTTGTTAATCATGGTCATGTCATGGTCAATGGGCGTATTGTCAATATTGCGAGTTATCAATGTCGTCCTGGAGATGTCATTTCTGTGAGAAATAAAGACAACTCTCGCCGTTTGGTAGAAAACAATATGCAGTATCCAGGATTGGCTAACCTTCCTGATCATTTAGAATTTGATAAAAATACCTTAACTGGTAAAGTCAATGATGTTATTAAACGGGAATGGATAGCATTGCAAATTAATGAACTACTGGTGGTTGAATATTATTCTCGGAAAGTGTAGTCGAGATGGGACAACTATAATCATAATAGTTGTCCTCTTTTTTTGTATAAATTAAATATTGCTTTTTACTTCAATTAAAAAAGATTTATTAAAATATAATAACAATCATTTCAGATTAGGAATTGTCTTTTTAAACCCCTTTATAATTAAGGCTAGATTTTAGAGCGTAATTTCAAGAATAACCTTGAAACTTGAGTTCGGAATTGTGATTTTTTCGGGGAGAAAATGAGGATTTGATACTGCTGATTTGAGTGAGTTGTCTATTAATTTCCTTAGATCGAACTAAGGTTTAAGAAAACCTTTGGTTTTTTATTGAGCAGTTATCAAATTGAATAAACGCTTTTTATATTAGTTTTTTACCCTTTTAATGGGTTAGGAAGGTTAATGATGATACAAAGTTGGCAAAATATATCCGAACGTACCATAACGGAAGTTAGCAAGGATTGTCTAGTTTTTTCCAATGGGATTCAAAAACAAGGGATTATTTTTGTACTCAAAGAGCCGGAGTTAGAAATTATACAAGTGAGCGATAATACAGAGCAATTTTTTGGTTTTTCTGGGAGTCAATTATTAAATCAAAATATTGCTAAACTATTGCGTCAATCAGAAATAGATATTATCCGAGATCGCCTAGAGAAAGATAATTTGGAATGGTATAATCCTATTAAATTATTACTCTATTTTGATGAAAAGTCTGAAGTTTTTGAAGGAGTTTTAAGACGACAAGCAGAGGGATTAATATTAGAGTTAGAAGTTGCAGGTTATCCCTATCAAACCTCTCATTTATCATTTTATCATCTGTTTCGGTCTTGTTATGGAAGGATAAAGGAAGGGAAAAAATTAACAGAATTAGCGCAAAAATTAGCCCAAGAAATTCGTTATATTACTAAATTTGATCGGGTGATGGTTTATCGTTTTAAAGAAGATAATAGTGGGGTGGTTATTGCAGAAGAAAAAGAAGCTCACCTCAACTCTTTCTTGGACTTACACTTTCCTTTTACCGACATTCCTCCTGGTGCAAGGGAATTATATCATCAAAATTTATTACAAATTTTATCTAATGTTAATGCAGCACCGATTCCACTTATTCCTAATATTAATACCCTGACTAAAAAACCCTTAAACTTAAGTTTATCTTCCCTGAGAAGTTTCTCCCCTTGTCATATCGAATATCTGAAAAATATGGGTGTTTCTGCTTCTATGTCTTTGGGATTAATTAAAGAGAATAAACTTTGGGGGATTATTGCTTGTCATCACTATTCCCCCAAATATATTAGTTATGAAGTGCGCAAAATATGTGAATTTATAGCAGAGTCAGTCATTGATCATTTATTAACGGCCCAAAAAACAGAACATTGGCAACAACAAGATATTATTAAACAGCTACAAAGTTATCTCAAAACCCCTGTCAGAAATGAGACAAATCTCTTAAGCAGATTAGTAGCTCAAGAAGAAGAAAGCTTACTTAATTTAGTTAATGGAACAGGGGCCGCTTTATGTTATGGCGATAGTATTCAATTAGTAGGAAAAACGCCAAATAAATCCACAATACGAGACTTGATTATCTGGTTAGAAAGCCATCATGGACAGCAAAGTTTTGCCACCAGTACCTTGAGTAAAATATATGCTCAAGGAGAAGCAATTAAAACAAAAGCTAGTGGACTTTTAGCTATTTCTATTATTCTCAACAACATTTCTTATCATATTCTTTGGTTTCGCCCTGAAGTTGTTAAAACCGTGAATTGGGCTGGTGATCCCAACCAAAATTTATCCTTTGATAAGACTGGTAAAATTAAACTTTCACCCCGTCAGTCTTTTGAAATCTGGAAAGAAACGGTAAAAGCAACCGCCATACCTTGGCAAATTTTTGAACAAGAAGCTGCGGAAAAATTAAGAGATGCTTTATTATTAGCGGCCTTGGAATTTTCTCATACAGCAATGGAAGAAGCCGCAAAAAAATCTGAAACGGCTAACCGTGCTAAAAGCGAATTTTTAGCCAATATGAGTCATGAATTACGCACACCTTTAAATGCTATTTTAGGGTTTGCTCAAGTTATGCGTCGTTCTCAAACTTTAGCAATAGATCATCAAGAAAACTTGAGCATTATTACCCGTAGTGGAGAACATTTATTAAACTTGATCAACCAAGTTTTAGACTTATCCAAAATTGAAGCAGGCCACATTATCTTTAACAAAAATGACTTTGATTTTTATCGTCTTTTAGATGACTTAGACGATATGTTTCAGTTTAAAGCCGACGAAAAAAGTTTGCAATTATTATTCGAGCGAGCCCCTGATGTTCCTCAATATATTCGCAGCGATCAAGTGAAATTAAGACAAGTATTTATCAACCTACTCAATAATGCTTTAAAATTCACCGAAGAAGGAGGGGTTTCCGTACGGGTTCGTGGAGAAACATTAAACTTTATTGACGCAGATAAAAGTGAAGAAATAGATAGTTCAAATAGAACAATTGTCGTAGAAATTGAGGACACCGGCCACGGTATTTCTGAAGAGGAATTAGACCAATTGTTTGAACCTTTTGTACAAAGTCAAAGTGGCAAAGAACATCACGAAGGGACAGGTTTAGGATTGCCCATTAGTCGTAAATTTGTACAATTAATGGGAGGAGACTTAACCGTTAATAGTGAACTAGGAAGGGGAACTATTTTTCGCTTTTATATTCATGCTCAAGAAATTGAACCTACGGAAATAGAGACGCAAAACCAACGCAAACGGCGCGTTATTGGTTTGGCAGCTAATCAACCGAAATACCGTATTTTGGTGGTAGATGATCGTTGGAGTAATCGGGAATTGGTGATTAAGTTACTAACACCATTAGGCTTTGAAGTAAAACCAGCAAATAATGGAGAAGAAGCAATACAGCTATGGGAAGAATGGGAACCTCATCTAATTTGGATGGACATGAGAATGCCTATTATGGATGGATATGAGGCTACTAAGCGCATTAAAGCCACAATAAAAGGACAAGCTACTGCTATTATTGCTTTAACAGCTAGTGTGTTTGAAGAAGAGAAAGCTGTGGTCTTATCTGCTGGGTGTGATGGCTTCATTCGTAAACCGTTTAAAGAAGCCGAAATCTTTAATGCTATGGAAAAACAAATTGGCGTACAATTTCTCTATGAAAGCGATAATACAACAGAAAAAGAAGCCCCAGAAATTGACACAGAAAAAGTAATTAATGCGGAAACCATTGCTAATTTATCAGAGCCTTGGTTAAGGGAATTAAAACAGGCTATCATTAATATAGATTCGGTAAAAATTGATAGTTTGTTGGCACAAATAAAAGAAAATTATCCCGATCTTGCCCATGCTATTTATCATTTAACGGAGAATTTTGAATATGAAAAATTGTTAAAATTGCTGGAATAAATAAAAGTTTTTCCTGGTAGCAATTTATGGATTATATCTAGTAATATTTATAGATAAATCCTATTTGAAATCTCTGTTGTTAATTCAAAAAACATGACTGAAACTAACAAAAATAAAAACTCAAAAAGCAACATAGTTGTCGTTGATGACTCCCCCATCAACTTACGATTAATTGTTGATATGTTTAAAATGAAAGGTTATGAAGTACGCCCTGTACCTAATGGGAAATTAGCCTTGACTGCGATTAAAAATTTTCCTCCAGATTTAATCTTATTGGATATCATGATGCCAGACATGGATGGATATCAAGTGTGTGAAAAATTAAAAGCTGATACCGAAACGAAAGATATTCCTATTATTTTTGTCAGCGCATTAGATGCGATTTTAGACAAAGTTAAGGCTTTTGAAATGGGAGGGGTTGATTATGTAAGTAAACCGATTCAAGAAAAAGAACTATTTGCCAGAGTAGAAACTCACTTACAAATCCGTAGATTGCAACAACATTTACAGGAAAAAAATCAGAACCTGGCCACAGCTTTTAAACAGTTAAAACAGGCACAAAGTCAATTAGTTCAATCAGAAAAGATGGCAGCTTTGGGACAATTAGTTGCTGGAATTTCTCATGAAATTAATACTCCATTAGGTGCGATACGCTCCTCTGTAGAAAACTTAGCAGAATTCTTGGGACAAGATATTGAAATCCAGTTGAAATTCTGGCAAGGCATTGATGATAAACAACAACATTACTTCTTAGAATTATTAAGATATCCCTCATTTGAAGGGTTATCAAGTCGGGAGAAAAGACAGTTAAAACGAAAACTACGAAATAGTTTAGACACGGCTAATATTCAAGAAAGCGATCGCATTGCAGACACCTTAGTAGATTTAGGTATTTCGGAACAAGAATTACCCTCTATTTTACCCTTATTTCAACAAGCAAACGGTTTAGATATTCTCGATAAAGCCTATCAATTTTTTACTCTCAGAAAAAGCACTCAAACCATTCAAACTGCCACAGAAAGGGCTGCTAAAATTGTCTTTGCTTTGAAATCTTATGCTCGTTATGATTTTGGAACACAAAAGACAAAAGGAGACTTAATTCATGGCATTGAAACCGTCTTAACTTTGTACCATAATCAAATTAAAAAAGGGGTTGAAGTGATTAAAAATTATCAAGAATTACCCCTAATTTTGTGTTACCCCGATGAATTAACCCAAGTCTGGACAAATTTGATCCATAATGCCTTACAAGCAATGAATTATGAAGGTAGATTACAAATTACTGTCGAGCAAAAAAATGATCTAATTGATGTAGAAGTTACCGATAGTGGTCAAGGCATTTCTAGTAGTGTTTTACCTCGTATTTTTGAGCCTTTTTTTACCACCAAAGTTGCAGGAGAAGGCAGTGGTTTAGGCTTGGATATTGTTAAAAGAATTGTCGAAAAACACGACGGCAAAATAAGTGTTAATTCTGTCCCAGGAGAAACGAAATTTATCGTATCTATTCCTTTAATAATGGAAGAAAATGATTTTCATACGTCTCAAGTGAAGGAACTACAAATCTTACAATGATCAATACTTAGGAGCTATTAATTATGTCTAAACCAGTTATTTTATGTGTTGATGATGAGAAGGTTATTTTAGATAGTCTCAAAATTCAACTCAAAAAAGAATTCCAAAATACTTACCTTTATGAAGCTGCTGAAAGTGCTGATGAAGCCTTAGAAATTATCGAAGAATTACAAGAAGATGAGATTACTATTCTAGTCATTGTATCTGATTGGTTAATGCCAGGAATGAAAGGAGATGAATTCTTAATTGAAGTTCATAAACGTTTTCCAAAAATAGTTAAAATTATGTTGACCGGACAAGCGGATGAAACGGCAGTAGAACAAGCCAAAAAATATGCTAACTTACACAGTTGTTTACATAAACCTTGGAATAGTGAGGATTTAATTAACAATATAAAATCTGGTTTATCTCATGTGTAATTCTCTGAGATTATTTGTTTCTAACCATTATTATTATTGCGTATGTCTCCCAACCTCAATGAAGTGATAAAAATTGATGAAAATAAACCTATCGTCATTTGTATTGATGATGAAGTTACTGTCTTAGATAGTTTAAAAATTGAACTTAAAAAAGCCTTGGGTGATGAATATCTTATTGAAACGGCAGAAGGAGGAGAAGATGCCTTAGAATTAATGGAAGATTTAATTGCAGATGGTTGTCAAGTTGCCTTAGTTTTATCTGATTATATAATGCCCGATATTAAAGGAGATGAAGTTTTAAAACGTATTCATGAAATGTCCCCCAATACCTTAAAAATTATGTTAACCGGTCATGCTAATCTAGAGGCAGTCAGTAATGCTATTAAACACGCCAGACTCTATCGTTATGTCTCTAAACCTTGGCAGTCAGAAGACTTAAAATTAACGGTTGTGGAAGCCTTGCATAGTTATTTACAAGATCAAAAATTAGTGGAACAAAGAGTACAATTAAAAGAACTCAATCAACAGTTAGAAAAATTAATTCATGAGCAAGCTAAAATTATTGCTGAAAAAACTGCCAAGCTAGAAAAAGCTAATGCAAAACTAGAACAAGCCAACCAAGAATTACAACAACTAGCGATTTTAGATCCCTTATTACAAATTGCCAACCGTCGTCGTTTCGATGAATATTTACAACAAGAATGGGAAAGATTGTCTAGAGAAAGACGTTACTTGTCCCTAATTTTAGCCGATGTAGATTACTTCAAACAATACAACGATGAATATCAACACCAAGCCGGAGATCATTGTTTAATTGCCATTGCTAAAACCATCGAAAGAAGCTTAAGAAGACCGGCTGATATTGCTGCGCGCTATGGAGGAGAAGAATTAGTCATTGTTTTACCCAATACCACCCCAGAAGGTGCAGTGAAAGTCGCAGAAAAAATACAAGCAGAAATTGCCCTATTAAAAATTCCTCATCTTCGTTCTCAAGTGAGTGATTACGTTACCATTAGTATGGGTATCGCATCTGTAATTCCTATTAGGGGATGTTCTCCTTTGATGTTAGTTAATATGGCCGACAAATGTCTTTATGAAGCTAAAGATAATGGTCGAAATTGTTTTATTGTCAAAGTGATGTGAGCCTCACTTTGATGAGCAAGCCTAAGCCTTATTTTCCTGAGCATGAGAATGACTTAATTCTTGTAACAATTGAGGATTATTATCTAAAAACTTGGACACTGCATTTTGATCAATTGGGGTGTCTGAGTCGAGACTGTTTACTAATTTTTCTCCCCAACTCATCACCTTGGGATTTTGTAATAGTTTGGTTAAAATAGTTAACCCACTGGTTGCGAGTAATAACTTGGTGGGATCGCCATTTTCTCCATCTTGACTTCCGGCTAAAATGATGGGGTTATTGCCCAAGACACCAGGTTGAGGTGCTAAAGCAGACATAATTTCTGGCAAAACTGTAATCAATTGTTCTAAGTTATTTTCTGCAAGTTGTATGGTTAAAGCCTTGATAGAAACAGTATTTTGTGCAGCAATTTTTGCTTTTTCTCCTTCTGCTTCTTTGAGAGATTTATCTAATTCTACGGCTGCTTTTACTTGAATCGCTTCGGCTATTTGAAAAGCGATACTTTTCTCATTTTCTGCTTTTAATTTTTCTTGCTCCAATTCCCCTTCTTTAGCAATTAAAGCGGTTTCTTTCTCCTGTTTGGCCTTAATTAGAGCAATTTCTTTCTGGGTTTCTTCTTCTGCTTTTTTGATGGCATCATCTTGTTCTATTTTAGCTAACTCGACTGCTGTTTCAGACTCAATTAAGTCTTTTTGAGCAACAGATAATTCTTGATTTTTTTGTTTAATTCTAATACCTTTGTCAATTTCTGCCGATTCAACCGCTTCCTTCTCTTGAATTTCAGCCACTTCTAATTCTTTAGTTTTTTGTTTAATTCTAATACCTTTGTCAATTTCTGCCGATTCAACTGCTTCTTTCTGTTCAATTTCAGCTACTTCTAATTCTTTATTTTTCTGCTTTAGTCTAATACCTTTATCAATTTCCGCCGATTCAACTGCTTCTTTCTGTTGAATTTGCCTTTCTTTTACTTCTTGTTCAGATAAAATTATCCCTTCATCTATTTCTTGTTGTTTCCGCACTTTAATTAATTCTTGTGTGGTTCTTTCTGTTTGTTTAAAAAGTCTTTAGTTCTCAATGGTTTTTCTACCGTATTACCCCTTACCACCGTCACCGTCACCTGATTTAATGAGACAATAGTAATGGTTTCAAAGCCTGGAAAAAAGAGCGTTGAGCGAGTAATTACCTGTTTATCGCGAGTGGGACCTGAAATAACAAACGCTTCATTAGTGTTACAAACCCGATAAAAACGAGTGAACATCAAATAACTAGCCATTATCGAAAAATAATGGGTCTAAAACCCCGCCCTTCAGGGCGTAATTGTGTTAGAATTGCAGTGTGGCAATTTTCAGCTACCTACTGGGAGTCCCCCAGAAAGTGACGACTAACCCTGAATCGGCAGGGTGTCTGGAAACAGATGGATGTATGACCTAGTAAGGTAAGTACCTCCTCAGCCTAGTAAACCTCATTTGAGAGTAGGTTTCAACAAGTAATTGTTGAATAAGAATCCACTCGCCATAAGGGCAGTGGAGTATGTCAAGACAGCGATGATACTGCCCCCAATGATTCCTGCAGGTACTAACCATCCCCAGTCATCATTAACAGGGATTTGAGCAATATAAGGGGTTTCTGGGGTAGCCGCTACCTCAATATAATGGGTTTTAGGTTGTTTAGCTGTAAAAGTTTGAATTAATTGTAATTCTAGTTTAGGATTCATGCAATTCTAGCCTCCAAATGAAAATTATTGAACTCTGAACTCAAATTATCAACATTTAACATTGACTCAACTTTTGTGAAAAAAAAATCACGTCTGTGGATGATGGCTAATGGCTTTCAATTCATCTTAACTATCGGCTTTAACCACCGCATAGCGTCGTGGCGCAACTAAGCCGAGAATATAGACTTGCTCTCCGACTTCAAAGGTGCGATCGCTTGCTTGTTCCCAAGGTAGGGCATAAATCTGTACATAATATTGTCCAACAATGTCATAAACATTAACCTCCATCAGTTCATCGGCCAAAACGCACAAAACTTTCCCTTTTGAACCGATAAAGCGTTCTGGAATTAGGTGTTGGGCGGTGGTTTGGGTTTTGAGTATGGGTTTAATGCTGGCAAAAAGACTGATCAAAAGTCGTGCGAGGATTAACCCCACCCCTTTAATTCATAAAGCTTCTGTGGTGTTGGGATAAACCCCTTGATGCCAATACCACCATAAGTTACCACTCCAGCCCACCACACCGATCATAAAAGGATAAACCCCCAAAAGAAAGAGCAGGGGAACCGAGCCTACCCCCAAAAAGCTTAAAAAGAACCCTAAAATGGGGATTCTTAATAAAGGGGGAACAGTACCTGACTCTCCCTGCATTAAATCGGGGGCCAAACCAGTGACAATAGCCAGGAGCATCAACAATAATCCGACTATGGCCATAATAATCAAGCCTTGATTCACTGGGGCAAATAGATAATTCATATAACCGTTCCAGTCAAAGGAGAACTGGCGATCGCATATTCTTTGACAGGTATACGCCCACTTAAATAGGCCAATCTTCCGGCAACCGTTGCCATTCCCATAGCTTGAGCCATTAAAACAGGATTTTTAGCCAAAGCGATCGCACTATTAATTAACACTGCATCGGCACCCATTTCCATTGCTTGGGAGGCTTCGCTGGGGGTTCCGATCCCTGCATCTACTACTACGGGAATCTTGGCCTCTTCAATAATAATTTTAATATTAGCCTCAGTACGAATCCCTTGACCGGAACCTATGGGAGAACCCAAGGGCATCACCGTGGCACAACCCAACTCTTCTAACCGTTTAGCTAAGATGGGATCGGCGTTGATGTAAGGCAAAACCGCAAACCCTTCCTTAACCAATACTTCGGCCGCTTCTAGGGTTCCGATGGGATCGGGTAATAAATATTTGCTATCGGGAATGACTTCCAACTTGACAAAATTATTCTCTTCCTGTCCTAATAATCGAGCCATTTCTCGGCCTAAACGCGCCACTCTAATGGCTTCCTCTGCCGTCTTACAACCGGCCGTATTGGGCAGCATCCAGATTTTACTCCAATCTAAGGCTTCCGCCAACCCTTCATGGCCAGGGGCGTTGGTTTGCACCCTTCTCACTGCTACGGTGACAATTTGACAGTTACTAGCCGACACGCTTTCCTGCATAATGGGAATGCTAGGATATTTACCGGTTCCTGTCATCAACCGCGAGTTAAACTTACGGCCAGCGATGACTAATTCATCTCCTGTAGATAAATTGGGGGTTCCATTGTTACCGTTGATGGTTGTGGGAACTGGATAATGGTTAAATGGAGTCATAGGTGCAGGAGGAGGAGAGGGTTGAGAGTGGAAGCGATCGCCTGAAAAATTGGCTAATAAAGGATCTGCGGTTTGATTGATCACCAAGTCTGCAATCAGAGAAGCGGTGACAGGGGCCAGTAGAATACCGTTACGATAATGACCAGTTGCTAGAATTAAATTATTGCAACCATAGGCACCCAAAATAGGCATTTCATCCGGTGTTCCGGGGCGATAACCCCACCATAATTCTTCAATTTCCCAGTTAGCTAGATCAGGATACAGTTTAGTTGCTCGTTGGATCAAGGTGTTGATCCCGTCTGGGGTATTATTGGGGGTCCAACCAACATTTTCGGAGGTAGCACCAATAATCAAACGTCCATTCTGACGGGGGACTAAGTAGGTTTGTGGCCCGTATAAAACCCTTTGTAGGGGGTAGGGTTCATTGGGAGTTTGGGGCATTTTTACCGCCAACATTTGTCCTTTGACGGGATGGATAGGAAGGGGAAGTATTTGACTTGCCCAAGAACCATTGGCAATAATGTAGGTGTGCCCGTGTAATTCTCCTTGGTTGGTTAAAATACTGGTAACTTGACCCTGTTTTTGTTGTAGCGTTTGAACCGTCACTCCCTCTTTAACCTTCACCCCTAACTGTTGCGCTGCTTTGTATAACCCTTGCATCACCTGACGGTTATCTACTTGCCCGTCTTCGGGATACCACCAACCACCAACCACATCGTCCCCTAAACCTTGCTGATAGAGACGAATAGCAGTTTTATCTAACCATTGATTTTTATTATCTTTGCGAATCTCTGCTGAGGGAAGTTCATAGACTGGGGCCAGAATACCACAAGGATTATAACCAAGATCCAATCCCGTCAGGTCTTGTAATTTTCGTATCCATTCAGGGTATAACCAACGAGACTTTAAACATAGATCCAGTAAAGGACCTGGGGGCAATGCTTCGGCGTTAGGAGCTAACATCCCAGCCGCCGCAACCGATGCCGTTTGAGGGAAGTTTCGGTTACAAACGGTGACAGACGCACCTCGCAGTTTTAGGTCTACTGCGATCGCCATGCCAATGATCCCACCGCCAATTATAATAATGTCGTTTGTCGCGTTCATAATTGCCTTTGAGTATTACCACCCCACTCTTTTTACCTTACCTTGTTTGGGGTTTAATTTAGAGGCGATCGTTGGTTGAATTCGGAAATTTTAGTTAAGATACCTAGAAGGAGACAGGAGATGTCTATCAAAGCTAAAACCCTTGAAGATGCTGCTAGAGGAAGTTTCCTCGGCGCTTGTGTTGGAGATGCTGCGGGTGCAGTGTTGGAGGGTATTGGAGCAAAGCCTCATCTATTGCAAGTTAACGATGCCATGATCATGCCCGGAGGTGGGGTTATGAGAGTTGCTCCTGGACAAATCACCGATGATGGGGAATTAACTTTATGTCTAGCTCAAGCTTTATCTAAAAGTTCTACCTTTCCCCTAGAAAAGATTGCGCAAAAGTATCATGAGTGGGTTGCGTCAAATCCTTTTAGTATCGGTTTTACCACCATAAAATCCTTGGGGTGTCAAAAAACAGAGACAAAATTAAACGAAATAGGATATGCAGGAATAATGAGTCAAGCTGCTCAAAACAAATGTATGGGTTCAAAAGCTAATGGTAGTTTGATGAGGATAACTCCTTTAGGTATTTGGGGATATCGATTCACCGATGAGCAATTAGCTGAGTTTGCTCAAGCAGACTCTAAACTTTCCCATCCCAATAGAAGTTGTTTAGACGCAGTTTCTTGTTATGTTATTGCTATTGCTAGTTTAATGCGAAATCCTGGCGATCGAGAACAAGCATTTGAAAGAGCAAAAAAATGGGCAGATGTTAACTGGGATGTCGGGCTAAGTCCCACGCTATAAACGAGGGGGACGCATCGAACCGTAGGTGAGTACCCCCAAGGTTTTAGCGTGCGGATAAAGCCCGACCAATATATTAACGTGCGACAGCACAACCTTGCTTAG
>JASJEA010000131.1 GCA_030064935.1 Crocosphaera sp.
AAGGCTTTAGAAATTAAACCTGATTATCATCCAGCTTGGAATAATCGAGGGGAGGCTTTAGATAAGTTAGGAAGGTTTGATGAGGCTATTGCAGACTACGATAAGGCTTTAGAAATTAAACCTGATTATTATAAAGCTTGGAATAACCGACAGAATACGTTAAACAAATTAAAAAATCATCCACAAGAGAAAACATAACATCGTTAACTAAACTTAATGATACTTATGACCCATCAAGCCTTAGATTGATCATAGTGGAGCCTTGTCAGTGGAATAGACAAGTCTCCTGCAATTTAGCTCGAAGTCCTAAGTTAGCAATATTATGACCCCTATCACAACAGACGTTACGACATCAAAACAAAAGCCTTTACCCCCCGCAGATGCTAAAACACGGGTAAGTCACTTCATGAAAACCCTTCAAGATGAGATTTGTGAAGGACTCGAAAACGCAGACGGTGGGCAAAAATTCCGTGAAGATAGTTGGGAACGAGAAGAAGGTGGTGGTGGCCGTTCTCGCGTTCTCAGAGATGGTAATTTATTAGAACAGGGTGGGGTCAATTTCTCTGAAGTCTGGGGGAAACAGTTACCTCCTTCTATCCTTAAACAACGTCCCGAAGCAGAAGGCCATGAGTTCTACGCCACAGGAACCTCAATGGTACTTCATCCCCGTAATCCCTATGTTCCCACCGTTCACCTCAATTATCGCTACTTTGAAGCCGGTCCCGTTTGGTGGTTTGGGGGTGGGATTGACTTAACCCCTTATTATCCCTTTGCTGAAGATGTCCATGAGTTTCATAAGGTTTTGAAGCAAACTTGCGACAAACATCACCCTGAATATTATCCCGTGTTTAAACCTTGGTGTGATGAATATTTCTATCTCAAACATCGTCAAGAAACCCGCGGTGTAGGTGGGCTTTTCTTTGATTATCAAGATGGAACTGATCCCTTATATCGCGGTCCTCATGCCGATAAGGAAGCAGCGAAATATAGTGATCAACTTCCTGCTTTAGACAACCGTAGTTGGGAAGACTTATTTGCCTTTGTTAACGACTGTGGACGAGCATTTTTAACTGCTTATCTTCCTATTGTTGAAAAACGTCGTAATACAGAATATAAGGACAGAGAAAGACAGTTTCAATTGTATCGTCGGGGACGCTATGTTGAGTTTAATTTAGTCTATGATCGTGGGACAATTTTTGGCTTACAAACTAATGGTCGTACAGAGTCTATTTTAATGTCTTTACCTCCTTTGGTTCGTTGGGAATACTGTTATAAACCCGAAGCTGGTACTCCTGAAGATGAGTTATATCAAACCTTCTTAAAACCTCAAGATTGGGTTAACTGGAAAGCTTAAAAAAGTAGGGTGGGCAATGCCCACCTCAGTGATTAATTAGCTTTTATCATTATATTTAGTTGATGATTTTATAGTTTTAATGTTGTTTACAAATAACTTAGAGTTGAAATATATTGATTTATTTTGTGGCATTGGTGGGTTTCGTATTGCCTTAGAATTAGTTTGCTCTCAGTATACAGTTAAAGATAAAAAAATAAAACCTATCTGCGTTTTTTCTTCTGATATTGATTCTGATGCTCAAAAAAATTATGAGGTTCATTTTAAGGAAAAACCCCAAGGGGATATTACTAAAATTCCTGTAGAGTCAATTCCCAAACATGACTTATTATTAGCTGGTTTTCCTTGCCAACCTTTTAGTATTTGTGGCAAACTTCAAGGATTTGAAGATACAAGAGGGACTCTATTTTTTGAGATTGCTAGAATTATTAATTATCATAAACCCTATATTTTTATATTAGAAAATGTCAAACAATTGGTAGGACATAATAAAGGAAAAACCTTAACAACTATCTTAGAAATTTTATCTAATTTGGGTTATTATACAGATTATAAAGTCTTAAATGCTTTAGACTTTGGCTTACCCCAAAAAAGAGAACGGGTTTTTATTGTTGGCTTTAGAGAGCCACTTAGTTTTGTTTGGAAAAAACCGAATCTATCTATGAAACCGTTATCAGAAATAATAGAAAAATCGGTACCAGAATTTTACTATGCTTCTGAACAAATACAAAAAAATAGGTTAGCCAAATATCAAGGAAATCATCAGCATGAAATTACAATTTGGCATGAAAATAAAGGGGGACATATTAGTGCTTATCCTTATTCTTGTGCTATGAGAGCAGGTGCGTCTTATAATTATCTTTTAGTTAATGGTAAACGTCGTTTAACGGAACGAGAAATGCTACGTTTACAAGGGTTTCCTGACTCTTTTCAATTGATTGGTTCCTATTCATCAGCTAGAAAATTAGTGGGAAACTCTGTTGCAGTACCTTGTGTTGCTTCTATCATTAATTCTGTATTTGATGCCCTGAGCAAAAAGAAATTAAAAGTTAATCAAATGCCAGAAAAATGTATTCAAACTACTCTATTTGATTGAATGATGAATTTAGATATTGAACAAGCAAAAATGAAACTAGATAAAATTATTAATAAGTCTCGAAGTCGTTTCTATAAACCGATTCAAATAGCCGAAGTTCTCTATAATTCTCGTATTGATAATAGTATTGATGCCTCTAATAAAGAAGATTATCGAATTAAGTCAAAACTATGGAGAGATAAGGTAACAAATAGACTATTAAAACAATCTTCTACATCATCTAGTCGATTTCAAGATGATATTTGGAATGATAATGCAATGCCTCCACAAGTATTAAAAATACTAGATGATTTTAACAAGAATAATATGGGTGTTGTTGAAAAATATATTTATGATAAGTTTAAAGAAAAATTAGGCGTAATTTCTTCTATTATGGATATTGTTATCGCAGGGGTATCATGTCCAAAGAATTTCCAACTAGACAATTTACTATCTTTGTTTAGAAAAGAAGCGGGAATTAAACGAAGTATTGATAAATGCTATGAAATTATTACTTATAGTTTATTTGAAACAGTTGTTAATCAATTAGAAGCAGAAATTACAGTTAAAATACCTAAAAAAAATAACTTACTACTACAAGAATTTTCTGACTTATCAAAAGTTCTTCTTAATATTAGTCCCGAAAAACCAGAATGGACTGAAGTTGCCCATATTTATCGAGTTGGTGTTACCAATGCAGCAGATAGAGGTTTAGATATGTGGGCTAATTTTGGCCCTGTAATTCAAGTTAAACATCTTACCTTAAATTCTACGCAAGCAGAAACTATTGTTGATCAAGTTGAAAGTGATCATATTATTATTGTTTGTCGCGATGCTGATGCTTCAGTTATTTCTATTTTAATGAAACAAATTGGATGGGGAAGGCGTGTTAGAGGAATTGTTAAAGAAAGTCAATTGATTGAATGGTATAATCGCTGTTTAAAGGGTGAGTTTTCTAAACAACTATCTCAACTTTTAATGAATTTATTACAACAGAGTTTTGAAGATGAGTTTCCAGAAGTTACAGGAATTATAGAATTTTGCCAAGAACGTCAATATACAGATATAAACCTTCCTGAATTATGGTGTAAAAATACTTAATCGAGATTCTCAAAAGCTTAAGTGAAACATTTTTTCCAATATTCGTTAAGAGAGGTAGCCACTTTACCCGATAACAAAATACAACCCAAAAGATTAGGAATAGCTAACGTTAAGAGCATCATATCGCTAAAATCGATCACAGGACCCAAACTAACGACTGAACCGATAAAAATAAAACACAAAAATAACAATTTAAAAACAAGAGAACTGCGTTGCCCAAACACATAAGCCCAACATTGTTCCCCGTAGTAACACCAAGTGATCATGGTAGAAAAGGCAAACAAACAAATGATTCCCACTAATACGAACGGAAACCAATCAATCACTTGAGCAAATGCCATCGCAGCCAAAATAGAGCCATTTACATTTTCCCCCACAGATTCGCCATACATTCCCGTTGTCAGAATCACTAAACCTGTGACATTGCAGAGAATAATGGTGTCGATAAAGGGTTCTAAAATAGCAACAATTCCCTCTTGAACTGGTTCTTTCGTTTTCGCCACTGCATGAGCGATCGCAGCCGAACCCAAACCGGCCCCATTAGAAAAGGCACTACGACGAATGCCTTGAACGATCATGCCTATCATCCCCCCTTCTACCGAGGAAGGAGAAAATGCTGAGCGGAATATCAAACTCAATGCAGCAGGAATGGCTTGGAAGTTGACAGCTAACACCCATAAACACCCGAAAAGGTATAAACATACCATCACAGGGACTAACTTGCTGGTAATGATGCCAATGCGACTAATACCCCCAATAATCACTAAGCCTACTAACAGGGCTAAGATTAAACCAAATAGCCAATCATAGTCCTTCAACCCAGGAACCACCGCTATTAAAGCAGCAAAAGATTGATTAGCCTGGAACATATTACCTCCGCCGATGGCAGCCCCCAAACCTATGATTCCGTAAAAAATAGCTAATACGTTGCCTAACCTTGCTACCCCTAACTCTTTCAACCCCTGGGATAGATAATACATCGGACCACCCACAATGGTTCCATCTGGGTTAATTTTGCGGTATTGTAGTCCTAGGGTACATTCGACAAACTTGTTAGACATTCCCAGAAAGCCAGCCAAGGTCATCCAAAACACTGCCCCTGGCCCTCCCATTTGTATAGCAATGGCAACCCCGGCAATATTTCCTAAGCCGATACTAGCGGATAAAGCTGTGGCCAAAGCTTGAAAAGAAGACACTTCCCCTTGAGTGTCATCTTTGGGGTTATGATATAAACCCAAAGCAGTTTTAATGGCGTGTTTCCAGCCAACAACACTAATGAAACCCATGCGTAGGGTAAAAAAAACTCCCCCCAGGAGTAACCAAAGAATAATTAGGGGAAAATGGGCAACCTCAAAAAAAAGAACCTGCTCAATAAAGCCAACAAGACTGGAAAACAGGCGGTCAAGATTATCTAAAAAATGGTTCACTAATCTAACGCAAGAAGCTACTACTCAGCCAAAAAATAAAAAAGATAGCAATACCCACAGATTGGTCTATTCCTCCAGATAGATTAGCCCCCTGTAGTAATTCTGCAATGCCCCATCCTAATCCGACTCCTAAAAATAAACCCCCTAGGGTGATTAGTAGAGCGCGACCAAAATTATTTTCTTTACGGTTGAGAAAATAAAAATTAGCAAACACTCCTAAGGCCAACAGAAAAGGTAATAAAGAGGATTCAGAACCACCAAAACCAGCAAATAAGGCTAAGGCGAGAAAAATACCCGTTGGCCAGAGAATATCGTTGCGAGAAGGGGTATCAAGAAATCTTTGTAACCAGGAAGGGGAGTTATTTAGGGAAACAGAGGGTTGAGTTGGGGGAGTTTCTCTTTGACGCTCTGCAAAACGAATGCGATCGGGGACTTTGATTCTACCTTCTTGGCGCAGTTTTAGTCGTTCCATAATAATGGAATCATAGGCCGTTTCAATATCTTCGACGGTTTTGACATCGTTGCTATATTCTTGTGTTAAACGATTTTTAGCTGCTTGGATCTCCTCAAAGGATGCTGTCTCGCTGACACCAAGCTTTTCGTAGGGATTTTGTTCACTCATCTAAGACCTCCTTTCCATATTTCCCTCATCAAACCACTGAATTACTCAGATTTTCAACGATCCTGTTAGTTGAGACCCTAGGGGGTCCATAGCCACTAACAAGAACTTTGACCTTGATTATATCTTTTCTTCACGAAGTTGGCTTTAAGAACAATTACAAAATTTTAACCCTGGTTAATATTGATATTAACTTTGTTGGGTTTTAGTAGTTGCTTCATCTCTATTCAAGGAGGAAGGGTTAGCCATTTTATTTTCTTCTAGTTCAGCTTTCATGGTAACGGAATCTTCTAGTTGCTGGGTTTCCCGTTTGAACTCATTTTCAAATTCCTTAGATGCGTCTTGAAAGCCACGAATCGCTTTACCTAAACTGCGACCAATTTCAGGCAGTTTTTTCGGACCAAAGACTAATAAGGCAATTACTAAAATTAAGGCCATTTCTGGGAGTCCAATACCAAAGACATTCATAAATCACTCCTAGTGTTTCTTCTTTACAGTTTATCTCAAATAGCTTTTTTACGATTGTTTAAGCCTTTCTGTCTTGAGTGCGTCTTTTCTTGGTGCGCGTTCCCTAGGTGCTGTCCGTTGCACCGGGGTCGCACCGCTACATTCGGCTTGCGAAGCCGAATTACGCACTCGCTTTTTACGAGAAACACGACTTTGATGAAACTTTAACAAAAATGTCAAAAGAAGTCCCCACCTAAAAATACTATTCATATCATCCACATTTTAGGTGGGGATGAATTTTGACCGGCAAACAA
Source organism: Crocosphaera sp. (assembly GCA_030064935.1). Classification (GTDB taxonomy): domain Bacteria; phylum Cyanobacteriota; class Cyanobacteriia; order Cyanobacteriales; family Microcystaceae; genus Crocosphaera. Next base: position 6,335 of record JASJEA010000131.1, read on the forward strand.
ATTGCGAAGCATCCATTTTTCGTCTTGACATACCTTTGTACCAAAGTTATCATCAAAGTATAGTACATTGATAACTTTTACCTACTGATTAGAGGGTTCTGTTCTGGGTCACACGGCAATGTGAATAGCAAAAACCACGCTGTCTACAAATACAACCGTTGTACAGGAGAGCAGGTAAAAATCAGTCCTGATAAGTAGTGAACAATAATCAGTCTTAGGAACTAGGACTGCTGCCTATGGAGGGAAGATAAGACTCGCTATTGTTCGCAATAGAAAGCGCATCCGGAGTGAAGTGGGAAGCCTCCCATGGCGAATAAGACCGCCCTGAGTGCTGTAGTTGGACTTCTCGGTTTCAGCTTGGAAGCCCCAACTATAGCGTAGCTTAGTTGGGGTAGTTCACTCGTGCTTCTCCTTGACTATAGAATCTAGGGTTAGGTTCAGTTTGTCCCCTTGAATCAGTTTGGGAGTAATTCTTCTTTTCTTTATTGGCAGCAAGAAATCCCACGCACTAAGTAGTACGGGGATTTCGGCTGAAATTTAGGTTGATAGTAATTGTTGGTTTGAAGGCTATACTTAGGGGTTTTACCCTCAAGGATAGAAGTTTGCCGCTTTTATAGCAGGTTAAACTTAGGTCAGAAGACTATTACTATACATCCTTGAGAGTTTAGCCTCCCCAAGTGACGCTAAAGCCGTCGAGAATCAAAGAAGAGTTGTAAATTTGTAGGATGATTAACAGAAAGACTAAGAATAAGCCCATGAAAACTCCCATTAAAGGAGTAGTTCCCCATCCAGGAACAACCTTCCCGTATTCAGAATTAAGGGGTCTGAGTATATCTCCCAATCGAGTGCGTTGTGCCATAATTTTTTAATCGGTATCTATCTAAGATTTACAGTGTATCAAAGAAGTACCTCGGTTGAACATCAATTTTACTCGTTGAGAGGAAAAAGACTTAAGAATTTCTCTAACTCAAACCAATACTCGGCAAAGTATTCGTTGGTTAAGCTGGTTACTAATTCAGAAAAATTGATGTATTTTTCCCACATTTGTTGTGTTTGGGCGATTTCAGCCGTTATTTCCCACAGGGTTTCATGATACTCTAGCTTAGAAATTTCCCCTACATTGCGATACAAGTTGAGTAAGGTGTAGTCAATAGCAGTGCTTTGTTCCACATTATGGAGAACTGCTTGTAGCTTAATATGGGTCAATAGTATTTCTATGGGTTGGGAATTTTTCATTACTTATTTTTTTGAGTTAAACACAGTAAATAATGTTTGTATGATCTTGATAGTGAGGGGTGAAGGATGTTAACGAAGTCGGCAGTTGTTTTTGAGAGGGGGACTTAAGCCTCGCCTCAAAAATGTTTCGCTTTAAAAAGCCAGGTTTTAGACCCTATTATCTCGATAAGAGAGATATCATTTTTAATCTAAACAAAAAAAAGAAAAGTTTCTTGAGTATTTTCTGGGTAATTACTAAATTTTTTACTCAGGTACTCGGTAATCTTTCTTATCAATTAAAAGCTAGGTTTGAATGTTTTTATCCCCACCCATTAACTTATCTGACCTATGGCTAATTAGAATTCAATAATGATTTACTTTCGGATTCAATTGCTCCTCTGTCTTCCAGGGAAACAAGTTTTTATAGGGAACTATCTCCTGTAAATTGGATAAAGGCAACTTCTCAAATCTGGATGCCTTCAACGATAAAACATTAGAATATAGGGCCATAAAATTACTAAATTGTAAACACAAACATAATCCTAATGTAATTGTACAAGCTTCAAAAAATTTTCTAAACATCTCACACCACCTGATGAAATTCATCAATAATGTCTAAGTAGACTAACTGGTCTAGTGACACTTTTACTGTATTACTTCTTGATGACTAATGACCATGACTGGGTGAAACCCTAGAAAGTGTCACACTGTTACTAAAACTTCATGAAGATATTAACATTGTTATGGTAAACATAGCGTTTCTCATGCTCATGAAGTGCACTGATGTATTCCTCCCAAATTCCTGACTCCCAAAACTAAAAAATTTTGTACCTCACAAGTATGGGAAATGCTATAAATTATCGAGATAATAGGGTCTAAAACCTGGCTTTTTAAAGGAAAACGTTTTTGAGGCGAGGCTTATGTCTTGGTGCGCGTTCCCTTGGCGATTGCGAATCCCCGGAGTCGCACCGCAATCCTCGTCTCAAAAACAACTTCTGTGCCATAGCACCGAAGCGGAGCGACGAAAGTCTGACTTCTGACTTCGTTACGGTTGTGATGGGGTTTATTGGGAAGCTAGTTCATCGAGAACTCTTTGCTGAACCTCTTGATAGGCAGTTTCTACGTTTCCTAGATCCCGACGAAAGCGATCTTTATCCATGACGCGACTTTGGGGATCGTTTTGATTCTGGTCCCAGAGGCGGCAAGTATCAGGACTAATCTCGTCCGCTAAGAGTATTTCTCCTTGATTATTGATGCCAAATTCGAGTTTAAAATCTACTAGAGTAATTTGACAACGACTGAAAAAATCTTGTAAATTTTGATTGATGCTTAGGGCTAAAGTTTGCAGTTTTTCGAGTTGTTCAGGGGTAGCCAGTTCCATCACCAATAAGCGATTGCGCGTCAATAAGGGATCACCGAGATCGTCATTTTTAAAGTAATATTCTACTAAAGGAAAGGGTAATTTTTGTCCTTCTGGTAGTCCTGTTTGCCTACATAAACTGCCAGCAGCAATGTTTCTGACGACAACTTCTATGGGAATAATTGTTACCCGTCGCACTAGCATTTGATCGGGAGCAGATTGTTTGATTAAATGTGTAGGGATACCTTTTGATTCTAACCATTGAAAGAGGGCAGATGTTATTTGACAATTCATTTTCCCTTTTTCTAGAATTGTCCCTCTTTTTTGAGCATTAAAGGCGGTAGCATCGTCTTTAAAGTGGGTTAATAGCACATCAGGATCATCGGTTGTATAGAGAATTTTTGCTTTACCTTCGTATATTTTTTCTGTCATTATTTTTTGGTTTTTAAAGAGAACAATAATGGTTTAATTTTACTTTAGACATCCACCCAGAATGGAGCTTTACGCAAGAAAAAATCTAAGATGGTTTCCTCTTTTGTAATGATATCTGTTTTGGCTTTCATCCCCGATTTTAACACAGATTCTTTTTTTTCATATTGATTAGAATATGAAAAAATGCCGATCATGAATGAGTTATAACTATTAGAAATGGCGAATTTTAAAAAAACAGGGATCTCTGATCAGCTTCGGTTATTAATTACCCTAGGAACTCTACTACTAGGGTTGATAGAATCAGTTTCTCCTGTATTAGCTAACTGTAGCGATCGCATTGCTAGTTTAGGGTTGGTGCAACCGATCATGGAACGTCTTTGGGCACAACTACAAGCAGAAAACCCGGTTTATGGTGAGCTAAAGGATAATTCTATTACCTTAACAGAGGGGTTTGATAGTTTAAGTGGATTAGAAAAAAAGCAAGTTCTCGAACCCCTTAAACTAGGCTACAACAATAATTGGCTTGAGTTCCTCTCCCCTGAAGAACAAACAGAAGCGTTAAAAGATCCTGGTTTGGGAGCGATTTCCCCTTATCAAGTTTACAGCAATGATGGTCGTCTCCTCTCTGTTGCTTATGATGGTTGCACTCGTTTGACGTTACTGACGGAAAAAGAACGTTTTAGTTACTATTATCAAACTTTACTGTATCGCAATAGTTTACAAGAGGTAGAAAGTTCTATCACGGCTCAAATGTTGCGTAATGCTGAGCAACCCTCATGGAGACAGGTTAATGTTTCTATTGCGCAACAGAAGGAAGAACAAATCAGAGTGCACTTTTGGCAAACCATTGGTTACGAGCGCATCAATGAGGGTTGGTGGATTGCCTGGGTTCCAGAGCAAGGACATTTTGAAATTAATGTGCCGGTTGATTATGACAAAACCCTTTTAAAACGCTATCTTCGGCTTGCTTCACCAGATTATCAATACGTTGTTATTAATCTTCAGGGAACCCCGCTTCTACTTAATTCTCTTTAATTCTACTTTTTGGCTGCCCAGTGGAACTAATTTTCTCTAAAATTATCATCAATTTTCGACTAATTATTAGCCTGACATGGAAAGATAGTTAGGGCTAAACTGGAGTCAATTGAAGCAATAAAGGTTCTATTTTACATTTTAAAAGTAGGTTTAAATGAAGTGGTCGTTGCTTTAGATTCTCTGGATGTTGATTAGAGTAAATAACTAAACTTTTATTCTCTATATTTTCCTCACAAGTTGGATAGCAAATCTAAATTGTGTAGAAACAATCAATGAATTGTTTCTACATTTTTGTTTTTTTAAAATTCTCAATAATTGATGTCTTAAAGTAATCAAAATCAAGTCATTTGTTACATTACTTTAAAAAGATGACAATAACTGTCCAGAATAGCGTAACCTGAACTATTGTAATGATGCTAATTTAAGAAATACGTTACTCTATGACAGTCATTCACCCTCACAACAAAGCCAAAGCCCTCAAACCGGGAAGTCGTCGTCCCGCTAAAGAACTCTGTAGTGAGTGTGGGTTATGTGATACTTATTACATTCATTATGTCAAGGAAGCTTGTGCATTTCTCAATCAACAAATTGCTGAATTAGAAGTGATGGCTCATGGAAAAAGTCGTAATTTAGGAGATGAAAATGACTGCTATTTTGGAGTCCATCAAGAGATGATGGCCGCCCGAAAAAAAGAACCAATTCAAGGGGCACAATGGACGGGTATTGTGAGTACCATTGCTTGCGAAATGTTGGAAAACGGGTTAGTTGAAGGGGTAGTTTGTGTCCAAAATACAAAAGAAGATCGCTTTCAACCGATGCCAGTGATCGCTACAACACCTGAAGAGGTTTTGGCAGCAAAGGTGAATAAACCGACTTTATCTCCCAATTTATCGGTTTTAGAACAAATTGAACAATCTAATTTTAAACGTCTCTTAGTTATTGGGGTAGGTTGTCAAATTCAAGCCTTAAGAGCGGTGGAAAAAGAGTTAGGTTTAGAAAAGCTTTATGTCTTAGGAACCCCCTGTGTGGATAATGTTACCCGTGAAGGCTTACAAAAGTTCCTGGAAACCACTAGCCGATCGCCGGAAACAGTGGTTCATTACGAGTTTATGCAGGATTTTCGAGTGCATTTTAAACATGAAGACGGTTCCCTTGAAACAGTACCTTTTTTTGGCTTAAAAACCAACAAGTTAAAAGATGTTTTTGCCCCTTCTTGTATGAGTTGTTTTGATTATGTGAACTCCTTAGCTGACTTGGTGGTAGGTTATATGGGAGCAGAGTTTGGCTGGCAATGGATCATGGTTCGTAATGAGACAGGAAAAGAAATGTTAGACTTAGTAAAAGAGCAAATTAATACTAAGCCTGTTATTTCTCAAGGCGATCGTAAACAAGCGGTTCAACAAAGTATTCCTGCTTACGATAAAGGGGTAACACTGCCCATGTGGGCAGCAAAACTCATGGGGGTTGTCATTGAAAGAGTGGGACCAAAAGGGCTAGAATATGCCCGGTTTTCCATTGATTCCCATTTTACCCGCAATTATTTATATGTGAAACGCAACCATCCAGAAAAGCTGGAGGATCATGTTCCTGACTATGCAAAAAAAATTGTGTCTCAATATCAGTTACCTGATAAATAAACACAATGCAATCAGGTTTTCCTCTTTATTTAAAACAAGATTGAGGATCATTAAAACCGTTTAAGAATGCTCTACCCCTTTGTTGAGGCGTTCCATGATGATTGGTATGTTCATAATCATAATCTCCGGTCATCATGGCAGTAATTGCGCCCTCTTTTAAGTCTCCAGGTTCTAAGATCCCGATTTGATCGCTTGCAGCAAAAAATGCCCCTGCTAAACAGTCGGCCTGCAACTCCAAGACGACAATGGGTAAATTTTTGTCAAGAAGACCAAGATGTCTTTGCACAGAATGACCATATTCATGGGCTAGGGCGAAATAACCGGCAGAATCACCGATATGATGTACTAATCGATCTAGTTGCGCCATATTGAGGTGAATCGTGTTAGAGCCAGAACAATAATGGGCCAAAGTCGACGGTCCACAGGGGGTAGATTCTACATTATCGTGGGAGTAGACAACGGGATAAGAGTAACGTATTCCTACACGTCTGAGTACCCCTCCCCAAAATGCGTCTAGTCCATCACTAATAGCGGCTATAGTTGGGGTATCCCACGCCGCTTGCAGGGGTTGGAAGGGAAATAAACCCAAGGACACAGAAAGGATACCGACAGCAAGCTGTTTTTTCATCTTAATTCACTTTTTTGGCTTTTTATTGGTTGGGCAGGCATAGCATTTAAGTAGAATTGGTAAACAGTAACTTTGGCTTCTAAACCACTGCAACCAAGATGGTTTTGTTACATTCACAACTCAAATATTAATGCTATGTCCATAGTGAACAGTAAGGGAATTAAGCAGAGATAATTTAGCAGTAATCTCTCTCATGATAGCTCAAGCAGTGGGAAAGGATTCAGTATAAAAAAGCTCACTTAATAAAGTAAAAAATGATTTAACATCGTTAATAAAACTTCAGCTTCAGGAGGTTTTGCCAAGAATTCTGTATTAATTTCAGTATTTTTACTTGTCGAACATGGGTTGTATTTATATTTTGTTACTAAAAGAAATATTTTTCAATAAAATTAAAAATCTGGCAATTAAGATACAAATAGTTATTTTTATTTATAAATGAGAAGACATATTTGATATTTTTTTGGGTACATTACTTATCGAGATAATAGAGTTTAAAACCTGGCTTTTTAAAGGGAAACGTTTTTGAGGGGAGGCTTATGTCTTGGTGCGCGTTCCTCGTCTCAAAAACAACTTCTGTGGGATAGGGCCGGAGCTTCATTAAGGAACTTCTGACTTCGTTAACTCTGGGGATGTGATGAAACTGACTAATCGAAATGAGAAAAATCAGTTAAAGTATTAAATAAAAGCTAAGATGCTCGCCTAATTATTATGACATCATCCTCTCTTGCAGTTCGAGAACTTCCTTTATTTCCCCTACCTGAAGTCGTCTTATTTCCGGGTCGTCCTCTTCCTCTGCATATCTTTGAATTTCGTTATCGCATGATGATGAATACTATCTTAGAGGAAGATCGCCGTTTCGGGGTGCTGATGGTGAACCCGGTTAATGGAGAAATTGCTAAGGTGGGAGCCTGTGCAGAATTGCTACGTTTTCAGCGTCTTCCTGATGACCGCATGAAAGTGTTAACCATGGGACAACAACGGTTCCGTGTTCTAGAATATGTGCGAGAAAAACCCTATCGAGTTGGTTTGGTGGAGTGGATAGAAGATGAGCCAACCACGGAAAATCTTCGTCCCTTAGCCACTGATGTAGGACAATTGTTACAGGATGTGGTGCGTCTTTCTGCTAAGCTAACGGATCAAAAAATTGAATTACCCGATGATTTACCGGATCTTCCCGTAGAATTGTCCTATTGGGTTGCAGGTAACTTGTACGGTGTGGCCGCAGAACAACAAGCTTTGTTGGAAATGCAAGACACGAAGGAACGTTTAGACAGAGAGGTAGAAATATTAACCTCCACTCGAAACCATTTGGCGGCCCGTACTGCCCTCAAAGATGTGCTTAAGTAGGTTACAGTTGCTCAAGATCCTTCTTTTCGAGGAATAAGACTGGATAACCGCCATATATCTTGATCACTTTTGTATAGGCAGTTAGCTCATTAAGGGCATCAATGATGTTCGGATCTTGAGGGTGGCCCTCAATATCGAGATAAAATACATATTCCCCTAGCGATCGCTTGGTGGGGCGCGACTCGATGCGACTTAGGTTAAGGTTGCGTCGGGCAAATACTTCTAGAGGTTTCATCAGAGAACCTGGGACATTTTCAGACACACTAAACGCTAGGGAAATGCGACTGTTCACTGTTGGCGTTGGGTTTAAGGTCATCACCCAAAAACGAGTACAGTTATCGGGATAGTCGTTGATGTGGTTCAGCAAAATAGGAACATGATACAGTTTAGCAGCGCGGGGAGCGGCGATCGCTCCTGATGTGGGGTCAAGGCTGATTTTTTGTAAGGCTTCTGCGGTGGAGTTGGTAGGAATTAAGGCCACATTGGGAAGGTTTTCTTGCAACCATCTTTGACATTGGGCTAAAGCTTGGGGGTGGGAATAGACGGTTTTGATGCCACTGATAGAGGTTCCCCGTGAAAAGAAAGCATGGATAATAGGTAAGACTAACTCTTGTTGTATTTTCAGGCGATCGAGTTGCCATAAGGTATCTAAGGTACTAGCCACGCTGCCCTCGGTAGAGTTTTCTACCGGGACTACTGCTTTTTGGGTGTCTCCTTGAGCCACAGAATGCAAGGTTTGAGAAATACTGGGACAAGGACACAAAATAGAGGGTTTTCCTTGGGTGTTTTCTAGCCAATTAGCATAGGCTAAGGCTGCGGTTTCTGCGTTGGTACCAATGGGGCCGAGATGAGCGATAGAAATGACCATGAGTTTAGGGTTTAGGGAGCAGGGTAGCAGGGGGTAGTAGGGGGTAGGTTAACGTTTCATGCGCCAGGGAGTGGGATTTTTAATTATGTTAACTAAACTGCCGATAATTTCATTGCAAGTTTTGTCGAGTCTTCGACCTTCTTCAATAGTCATATAATTGCATTTAACAGCAAATTTTTCCAGGTTTGGGTTTCAGCCACTTCAAACTCACAATTGTTTAACTTAGCCACAAATGCAGCTTTACATCTTCTTTTTATCGAAAATAGTTGGGTCTAAAACCCCGCCTTTTAAGGCGCATAGTTTTTGGAAGCGGAGTATAAATCTCTGTTTCAAAAACAACTTCTGACTTCTGACTTCTGACTTCTGACTTCGTTAACGACCGCTTTTCATCCCCTTGAAAGAGGAGGCTTGGAACCATTTTTTTCTGTTAACTACTGCGACCCACTTATGAATAATTAGAACTGTTTTGCATATTTAAAAATTTAGTTAATTCTGCTTGGAATAATAAGCGAACTGTGCCCGTTGGACCATTACGATGCTTAGTCAAAATAATTTCAGCGACTCCTCTATCTACTGTATCAGGATTGTAATATTCATCTCTATATAACATCATAATTAAATCAGCATCTTGTTCAATTGCACCACTTTCTCGTAAATCTGACATCATCGGACGCTTATTGTTCCTTGCTTCAACTGCACGACTTAACTGAGATAAAGCAATAACTGGGGCTTTAATTTCACGAGCTAATCCCTTCAAAGAACGAGTAATTTTTGATAATTCTTGAACCCTATTTTCACTTCCTGCACCCTCCATTAATTGTAAATAATCGATTAAAACTACACCAAATTCTCCTTTTTTTTCGGCTAATAAACGACGAACTTGAGAACGAATTTGAGTAACAGTAATATTAGCAGCATCATCAATATAAATAGGCAAATTTGATAAAGTTCCAATGGCAATACTAATTTTTTCGTAATCGTTTTGAACAAATCTTCCTGAGCGTAAACGGTTACTTTCAATCCCTGCTTCTGCTGCTAATAAACGCATAGAAAGCTGTTCTTTTGACATTTCTAAACTAAACATAGCTATGGGTAAAGCAAAATTTTTGGCAATATTCGCAGCGATTCCTAACCCAAAAGCCGTATTATGAACACAAATATCATTAGCAACAAAATTATGAGTTTCAGGAATAGTTAAATCATATACTTGTTGTTCACCTATATATTCAATGGAGACAATTTTATCCCAATAAATATCGCTGTTTGCTAGGTGTTGCAATGATAAATTATCTAACGCTAAACCTAGTTTAAAGATTTGATGTCTTGATAATTCTGTTTCACCAACACAAATATTATTATAGTCCTCAATTCCTGCTCTTTTAGCTAAACTCGTCCAAGTTTCATTACCTTTGAGTAAAGTTATTTTTTTCCAAATTTCTCTAGGAATAACATCAAAGTTAGTTTTATTTAGTTTATGGGTTAAAGTTTCTTTAGCTAAATCAATCTCTTTTTCTTTACCTAATATTCCGATTTCTGCAAGAAAATTTTTAATTGATTGAGGATCAATAATATCAAGCTGAAAAAATTTTACACATTTTTTTAGATAAGCAATTACTCCAAATCTTAGTAATAGATGTTGAATTTGACGGGCTAATTTTTCACTAACGGTAGTATAAATTACTGCAACTTGATTCCTTCTCAGGAAAGATATATATCCATCACTAGCAAATAATCGATTAAGAAATAATGCTAATAAAGAAGACTTGAGTTTAAAAACAATTGATGGGATGCTTTTTTGCTCAGGCTCTGTAGGCCATAGCCCCAACTCTTGTAACCAAATCTTGACAGAATTTTCATCATTAAAATTATTGAAAGCTTGCTCAAAATCCTGTTTTAATAAGCTACTTTTATTAATCCAAGTAGGAGAAGTTTCTATTACAAAATTATTTCCTATGAAATAGGCTAATATTTTAACTTTATACTCAGAAATTGTCTCAGTTCCAAAAATATTAATTTGACGAGGAACAGCAATTTTATCTCCTGGTTTTAGTTTTGATAGTTTTTGCCATCCTTCAATGGTTAAATAAGGATGAGTTAAGGTGGTTTCAATATAACGTCCTAATTGAGTTGTAACTCTAAATATAGGTTTAACTCCATCATCAATAAAATGAGAAGGTTCCATTAACCTAAATTTAAAGTTATTTTTTAATGTCAATAATTTAGCCTGACGATTATGGTAAATGTCTGAAATAGTCGCAGTTTTTCCATCTGCTAAAACAATTTCGGAATTAGCAGCTAAACACTTTCCCATAGAAGGTCGACCTGCAATTATAATTAAGTCTGAGCGTTGTAAACCTCCTGTCATTGCATCTAAATCATAAAATCCAGTTTCAATACCTGGAAGTGTTGTTTGTTCCTGAAGTTTTTCTAATTCAGTATAGGTTTTAATAATGGTATCAGAAAGGGGAATTAAACCCTCTTGTGGACGCTTTTGTGTTAAAGCAAAAATCTTCTTTTCTGATTCATCTAACACTATTTCTAATTCTTGGCTGGTTTCAAACCCTAAATCAACAATTTCATGACCCGCATAAATTAATTGACGACGTAGATATTTATCCATGACCAAAGCTGCATAACGATCAATATTGACCGCAGAAACTGTCCTATCCAATAATTGCGTTAATTTATTCAGTCCCCCAACTTTTTCCAATAAATGATGATCTTCCAAGGTACTTTTAACTGTTAAAAAATCCGTTGGTTGTCCCTGCCCATGTAACTTTAAAGCAGCCTCATAAATTTGCTTATGAGATTGAACATAAAACACTTCTGGTGTTATTAAATCTACCACCCGTCCCATTGCTTCAGGATCGAGTAAAATACCACCCAAAATAGATTCTTCAGCTTCAATATTTTGGGGGGGAAGGGTTTGATTAACAACCATCATCAATTCAATAATACAACATCCTAATTCTACAATAAATTTCTAATTTAGGTAATTGTGTACTAAATCTTGAAAAACGAGCCATCCATCAGTTATGCTAAGGAATATGAAAATTATTATTTAAACAATGAAAATTGCAATTACTGGCGCAACCGGATTTGTAGGAACTCGATTGGTCAATAGTTTACAGGATGACGGTCATCAAGTATTAATCTTTACACGAAATATCAATCACGCTCAGAAAATTTATTCGGCTTCCACTTTCCCCAATATAGAAATTGTAGCCTATAAACCTACAGAATCAGGGGCATGGCAAGATAAAATTTCAGGTTGTGATGGGGTAGTTAATTTAGCAGGAGAACCCATTGCAGAAAGATGGAGTCCCGAACATAAAAAAGCCATCTTAGAAAGTCGTCAGTTGGGAACTCGAAAAATTGTCGAAGCAATTGCGAAAGCAGATAAAAAACCTTCAGTCTTCGTTAACCCTTCTGCTATTGGTTATTATGGCACCAGTGAAACCAAAACCTTTGATGAAAATAGTACCTCTGGAGATGATTTTTTGGCAGAAGTTTGTCAAGCTTGGGAAAGTGAAGCACAAGAAGTTAAAAAAGTAAATGTAAGGTTAGTCATTTTAAGAATAGGTATTGTTTTAGGGAATGGAGGGGCTTTAGCGAAAATGATTCCGCCTTTTAAGCTATTTGCAGGGGGTCCATTGGGAAATGGTCGTCAGTGGTTTTCTTGGATTCATATTGATGACTTGGTTCAGTTGATTAAAGAGTCTTTAAAACGGTCAGGAATTGTGGGCACTTTTAATGCAACAGCCCCCAATCCTGTGCGGATGAATCAATTATGTGAAAGTTTAGGAGAAGTTATGAATCGTCCTTCTTGGTTGCCGGTACCTGATTTTGCTTTAGAGGTGTTATTAGGAGAGGGTTCAAAGGTGGTTTTAGAAGGTCAACAAGTGTTACCAAAAGAGACATTATCTCTGGGTTTTCAATACCAATATCCAACGATTAAAGATGCTTTAATTGAGATTGTTCCGAAGATGTAATACAAAATACGCATATAAATTATAATGGATTTTGTTTAGGAATTCCTACAGAACGAGGAAACTGATCAGAAGTTTTAGTTATTTTTTGAATGTAAATAAAGTGGCGTGTACTTTTAGTTAAAGGGGTTTGAAATGGTTTAACCAAAATCAGTTTACCACCTAATTTTTTTAAGACATTGTTTAAGTTTATTTCTTCTTCTTTTTGCCAGTTTCCACGATATAAAACCCCGATTCCTCCTATTTTGAGAAAGGGTAAAACGTATTCAGCACAAACTGAAGGCTCCCCTACTGCTCTAATTAACCCTAAATTATATTTTTCTCGATGTTCCGGTAAATGTCCGATGTCTTCTGCACGGCCAATAACTGTTTGAGAATTCTCCAGTTTTAACGCTTCTAAAAATAGAGTAATAACCTTAATCTTTTTACGAGTAGAGTCAAGTAATGTTAGTTTCCAGTGAGGAAAAATAATATTAATTGGAAGACCAGGAAAACCTGCCCCTGTACCAATGTCAATCACTTTTAATGAATCTTTATATTCTAAAAAATCCAGACCAATAACACCCGCTAAAGAATCCCATAAATGCTTTTCCCAAAAGTCGTTAGGTTCGGTTATTCGAGTTAAATTGATTTGAAGATTAATTAACAGTATTTCTTGATATAATTTCTCCCATTTTTCTAATTGTTCTTGGTTAGGTTGCCATTGTAAACTATCTTGCCAGATATCTTTAAAGGTTGGTAATTGCATTAAAATCACTATTAACTTATGGTTGATATAATTCTCAATTCTTTTTACTATTTACTTTTGATTCCCTCTAACATTGGGTAATTCTAAATTCTAATTAACCCCCTTAACAATTAATGCTTAAATTTACGATAAAGACGTAACAAAATCTTCTCAAATTCCACCCAAACAAACATCAAACTACTAAATAGTAAACAGATAAGTAATTGTTCTCCAGTTAAAACCGTCGTATTAAAAAAGGCTCGTAAAGGAGCAACATAAACTAACATCAATTGTAGGATAGTAGTAACAATAACGGCACCCCAAAGATAGAGATTAGAAAAAGGGTTCATTTCTATCGCTAAACGAGTCGTAGAACGAGCAGCGATCGCATGGCCCATTTGAGCAATACAAAGGGTCGTAAACACCATCGTTTTCCAACTTTCAGGATCATGACCAGGCTTTTGAGCATCAGTAAAAGCCCAAGACATTAAAGCAATAGTAATAATCGAAAAAATGATGCCAATACGCACAATATAAGACCCCAAACCGCGAGCAAAAATACTCTCTTTAGGACTAGAAGGAGGACGTTCCATGATATGAGGATCTGCCGGTTCTACTGCCAAAGCTAAAGCCGGTAAACCATCCGTGACCAAATTCATCCAAAGAATTTGTAGAGGAATTAAAGGCACACCAGAAAGTCCCATTAACGGTGCAGCAGCAATCGTTATGACTTCCCCTACATTACTGCCCAAAATGTACTTAATAAAGTGACGAATATTGCTATAAACTACCCGCCCCTCTTCCGTGGCAGCGACAATGGTGGCAAAATTATCATCTAGCAAGACCATATCACTGGCTTCCTTGCTTACATCCGTACCTGTAATGCCCATAGCGATGCCAATATCTGCCTGTTTGAGTGCTGGAGCATCATTCACCCCATCCCCCGTCATGGCCACAAATTTATTGCGCTTTTGCAAGGCTTGGACAATGCGCAATTTATGTTCAGGGGAGACACGAGCATAAACACTGACGTTTTCTACCTCTTCCTCTAACTGAGGTTGAGACAATTTTTCCAATTGCCGTCCGCTTAAGATATGATCTTCTGGTTGGATGATTCCTAAGTGTTGCGCAATAGCTTGAGCGGTTAATTTATGATCTCCTGTAATCATAATCGGACGAATACCGGCAGCCCGACATTTAGCAACTGCGGCCTTAACTTCGGGCCGAGGTGCATCCATCATCCCTACTAACCCAACCCAAATTAATCCTTGTTCAACTTCCTCTGCCTGGGTTGCATCGGGTATTTGTGTTAAGGGTTTATAGGCGAACCCTAACACCCGTAAGGCACGTTTGGCCATGCCATTATTGCCTCGCAATGCTTGTTCTTTTTGTTCTTGGGTTAAAGGATGAACCCGCTTTCCTTGTTGATAATATTCGCATCTTTCTAAGATAAGTTCGGGAGAACCTTTGGTAAGCAAGACATACTCATGATCTTGTTTAGTTTGCCAACTCGGCCAGCGATCGCCTGTCTGACTACCCTGACAAATGGTGCTCATGCGTTTGCGTTCCGAGGAAAAGGGAAACTCTCCAACTCTTGCATATTCCCTTGCTAACTCTGAGTGTTGTAGCCCTGCTTTGCCCCCTAACGCTAGTAATGAGCCTTCGGTGGGATCACCGAGAATGTTCCACTCTGTCTCTTTTTGGGATAAATGAGCATCATTACATAATATCCCTGTAAACAATAGGGCTTGTAGTGAACCATAACGATTAGAATTGATGATATTTTGGGCTTCGCTACAAATAAAGTCCCCAAGAGGTTGATAGCCTGTTCCTGTTACCTGATAGTGTCCTTGAAGGGTTTCCACTTCTTGGGCTACCATTTTATTCTGGGTTAGGGTTCCTGTTTTATCGGAACAAATAACATTTACTGATCCTAACGTTTCCACGGCGGGCAGTTTGCGGATCAGAGCATGACGCTTTACCATGCGTTGGGTTCCCAGGGCCAAGGTTACCGTAATAACTGCTGGTAAACCTTCTGGGACCACAGCAACTGCCATACTCAAGGATATTTCAATCAATTCCTGTAGAAGTCCCCAACCGGCTTTGAGAGTTCCTCCTACCACCACCAACGCAACCATGATTAATGAACCACTCACCAACACATTCCCTAACTGAGTCATACGTCGCTGTAAAGGGGTGTCTTCTGTTTCCACCGATTGTAACATCTGGGCGATTTTTCCCAGTTCTGTGTCCATTCCTGTGCTGGTAACGACCACTTTGGCTCGTCCCTGGATTACTTCGGTTCCAGTAAAGACCATATTGACACGATCGCCTATGGGGGTATCTTCTTGCAACCCTTGGGTTAAGGGATTTTTTTCAACGGCGTGAGCTTCTCCTGTTAAGGCTGACTCTCGAATTTGGAGATGAGAGCCGTCTATAATTTGACCATCGGCACATAGGGTGTCCCCTGCCTCTACGAGAATAATGTCTCCAGGTACTAATTGAGGTGCGTCAACTTCTTGGCGTTTTCCGTCTCTGATAACTTGTACTTGGGGAGAAGATAATTTTTTTAGAGCCGCTAAGGCTTTTTCGGCGCGGGTTTCTTGTAAATAGCCTAAAAGTCCATTCAAAATAACAATAGAAAAAATTGCAATGGTATCTTTAAAGGGAATCCCGCTTTTGGTTGTGCCACTATTTCGTAATTCCACAATATCTAAAATACCGGAAATAATGGCTACGACAATCAGCATGATTAACATGATGTTTGTAAACTGATCGAGCAATATTTGCCAGTTGCTACGGCCAGCACTTTCTTCTATTTCATTGCGGCCATAATGTTGTTGTCGTTGACTAACATTTTCTTTATTTAACCCCGTTTGGGGGTTTGTTCCCAAATTAGTTAAGGTTTTGGCTACAGAATAAGTATGCCAAGATTGTTTCTGTTGCGGTAGGGTATGGGCAGAATAGGATCTGGTCACGGGAACGATAGGAATTAATGAGGTCTACTTTCCTTGATCTTACTGTTAACTTTCTCAACTGTTGCGCTTCATCACAAAATTGTAAACTCTCTCTTTTTTAGAAAAAATCTTTAAAAAAAATTAAACTTTCTCAAGTATTTTTTTTTATCTGTTATGACCCATTATATAGGTTTTATAGTGTACCTCATGAAAGTGAGGTACACTGGTGTCTTCTCTGGGAACTCCGAACTCCCAAAACTAAATAAGAATCGGAGACTTAACCTGGCCTGTGCTATTTTATTACCAAGATTGCTCTACTATTATTCTTCTAATAATTTAGTCGGTAAACCATCAATACTGGTTTGATTTTTCTGTTGCCAATACTCATAAATACTGGCTTCACCCTTTTTTGTCGCCCATTCTATCAAAGTGTCTCGATTTTCTTGATACTCATAAAGGGGAACCCCAAAACCACAAGATGTTTGTGCAGAAGTAACATTTAAAATAATAATTTGTCTCTGCCCATCAAAAGTAGGAAAATGATCAGAAAAATTATTCCATTCTTGATCTCTAGGATGAATAACTTTGCCCTGACCATACAAACGTAAAATCAAAGGTTTTTCAGAAAAACTACAAAACATAATGGTCATTCGTCCATTTTCTTCTAAGTGGGCAGCCGTTTCATTCCCACTTCCTGTTAAGTCTAAATAACCCACATTTTGCTCATCTAAACAGCGAAACGTATCAATCCCTTTGGGAGATAAATTAATCCTTCCTTCTCTGGGAGCAGTTGCTGTAAAGAACATTTTTTGCTCTTTAATGAAGGTAATTAGTTCAGGGGTTAAACTCTCATAAAATTTAGACATGATAACCTTTAATCTATACCATTATCAGAATTAATTTTATTCTAAACTCTCAAAGAGATCGTTATAATAAAATTATTAAAAAAATTTAGCTTGATTATGACTGCCGAAAGTCTTCCTTTAAATAAAGATTTAGCTCAGCCCGACAACTCCAACCATACTATCATTCAGCTAGAAGAAATCGGTAAATTTTATGGCCGTGATCATACTCGTGTTACAGCTTTAGATAACATTAGCCTAACCATCGAAAAGGGCGAGTATTGTACCATTATGGGGGCATCTGGCTCTGGAAAATCAACCCTGATGAATGTTATGGGCTGTCTTGACCGCCCCAATTCAGGACGGTACTATTTAGACAGTCTTGATGTGTCCCGATTGCCTGATAGGGATTTGGCGGTGGTTCGTAATCAAAAGATTGGTTTTGTTTTTCAACAGTTCCATCTTCTGCCCCAAATGACGGCCTTGGAAAACGTCGTTTTACCGATGATCTATGGAGGGGTATCACCCCAGGAACGACGCAGTCGGGGCCTAGAAGCCTTGGAAAAGGTGGGCTTAGGCAATAGGGTTAATAATAAGCCCAATCAACTCTCAGGAGGGCAACAACAACGGGTAGCAATTGCTCGTGCTATTGTCAATAATCCTATGTTATTGCTGGCAGATGAACCCACTGGGGCCTTAGATTCTCAAACTACTGATGAAGTGTTAGCCATCTTTGAAGGGCTTCATCAAGCAGGTATTACCGTTGTGGTTGTCACCCATGAGTCAGAAGTTGCCCGTCACTCTGAGCGTGTTATCTGGTTCCGTGATGGTCGTGTTGTCCACCCTTATCTTAGCCCTGAACAACTCCATTCAGTTGTTGATTAAGAAATATTGCGAAAAAAAAGGAAATCAGTCATAATCGTAGAGTTAAGATATTTATATTTTTGTATATCAAACTTTAAAATCGTTTTTTATCCTTTTGAGTTCAGAGGCATTAGTAGACGCTTGTGACTTGGCAAACAACAGAATCATCCCAACCTGGTTCAGAGATAGGACAGCAAAAACGCTATGACGCTGCTGCGATCGCCCGTTACTATGGCTTACGTCCTTGGGGAGTGATCCAAAGGGCTATTACCATTATCTGGTCTTTCAGTTGGTTTTTAATCCATTTACAGTGGGAGCAATGGTTTAACCCGGATCAAGACAATAAACAGAGATGTGCGGCCGAATTGAGGGAAATTCTCACCCGTCTCGGCCCTACCTTTATTAAGGTAGGTCAGGCTTTATCTACCCGTCCCGATTTGATCCGTCCCGACTTTCTAGAAGAACTAATCAAGCTACAGGATCAACTACCACCTTTCGATAATAAGATCGCCTTTTCTATTATAGAGAAATCTTTAGGAAATACCATCGATGAGTCCTATCGGGAGATGTCACCCCATCCTGTGGCGGCCGCCAGTTTGGGTCAAGTTTATCGGGCAGTATTACACACTGGGGAAGAAGTCGCTGTTAAAGTGCAACGACCCAACCTCAGACCCATTTTAACCCGTGATCTCTTCTTAATGCGATGGGCAGCTTGTCAGTTTGGTCGATTTTTACCCCTTAATTTAGGTCATGATTTAACCCTGATTATCGATGAATTTGGAGTTAAATTGTTTGAGGAAATTGACTACGTTAATGAAGGCAGAAACGCTGAAAAATTTGCAGCCAACTTTCGAGACGATACTGATGTCAAGGTTCCAAAAATTTACTGGTCTTACAGCAGCGATCGCATTTTAACTTTAGAGTGGATACAGGGCTATAAGTTAACGGATACGGAACAGATTAAAGCAGCAGGCTTAGACCCTTATGATATTGTTAGAATTGGGGTAACATCCGGCTTAAGACAACTCTTAGAACATGGATTTTTCCATGCTGATCCTCATCCTGGAAACCTTTTTGCTACCCTAGATGGTCGCATGGCTTTTATTGATTTTGGCATGATGGATCAGTTAGAAGAAGATACTAAAGAAACCATTGCTAGTTCAGTTGTGCAGTTAATTAATCAAGACTATGATGCTTTAGCAAGGGACTTTGTACAGTTGGGTTTCTTAACTCCAGATACAGATATTAAACCCATTATTCCTGCTTTGGAAAGAGTATTAGGAAATGCCATTGGTCAAAGTGTGGGTGATTTTAACTTCAAAACTATCACCGACGATTTTTCTGAATTAATGTATGAATATCCTTTCCGAGTTCCAGCCAAATTTGCTTTAATTATTCGCTCATTAATTACCCAAGAAGGGTTAGCCCTAAGTCTTGATACGGACTTCAAAATCGTAGAAGTTGCCTATCCTTATGTAGCCAGAAGGTTGCTAACGGGAGAGTCTCCTCAACTAAGACGAAGACTCTTAGAAGTGCTTTTTAAAGATGGCAAGTTTCAATGGCAACGCTTAGAAAATATGATCAGTATTGCTCAATCCGATGAACAATTTGATCTACTGCCAACGGCACAATTGGGATTACAATATTTGTTGTCTGATGAGGGAAGATATTTGCGTCATCAATTATTGTTAGCCTTAACAGAAGATGATCGCTTACACACTGAGGAAGTGCAACGTATTTGGACTTTGATTAGTGATGATTTTCAACCCCAACAATTACTTGGTGTCGCTATGAAGGCATTTCAACAACTTTCTACTGTTGGAGTTGCTGCTATTCTTCCTGAGACAGCTAATTTCAACTAACATATCATTAATACATTCCTGCCTTTTATGTACTATTTACCTCAACCGCCTTATTTTCTAGTTGCTGCTGGTTTATTCATCGGTCTTACCTGTGGTTTCGCCTTTGAAGCAACTCTAAAATCTCAAATTAACGTGATGTTAAAAAAGCCAATGGATCAAATGCTTAAAGGCTCAGGACTACAGTTACCTTTTTTGGGTATTTGTGTTGGTATTTGTGTTTTTTTATCAGCAGGTTTAGAGATTTTTCTCTTTGATCGTTGGCTGTCTTATGCCGTTTCTCTACCCATGACTATTTTCATTGCTGCTTTGGTTTGGATACAATTAGAAAGCTTATTAAAACAGTTGAAGGAGGGGGGATCAAAAGCAATTGATTTAGATGCTTTTTATTAAACTAATTGATGATAAACAGCAAATTTGTTTAAGGGAAGTAGGGGCTTAGATAATATTAAGCCCCTACCTTTTCAACCAGGGGGCCAAGATAAATATCGGCCGCCTAGAATATGTAAATGAAGGTGATCGACGGTTTGCCCTCCATCTTCTCCATTATTAATAACCACACGATAACCATTATTTAAACCGGCTTCTCTAGCAACTTGTTTTACAATCAATAAAAGATGTCCTAATAAGTTTTGATCAACTTCTGAGGCTTCTTCTATCTTAGGAATCGGTTTTTTAGGAATGACTAAAATATGGGTGGGGGCTTGAGGGTTAATATCAGTAAAGGCTAAGCATAAATCATCTTCGTAGATGATATTGGCTGGAATTTCCCGGCTAATAATCTTACTAAAGATTGTATCAGTCATTTTTTAACTCAATCCCTAACAGTGATCTTATTTTATCATTACTGGTGAAATCAAGAATTATTCTGTCTAAGTTCAGACAGATGATATTATCTCCTTGTAAAAAAATTAGTTGAGTTGTCTTGATTATACATCATTTGAATCGAGAGTCTATAATAGACAATGAGATGATTTAGTAGAAGCAAAATTAATCATGGATCAAGGTAAAATCGTGGCTATTCTTACTGGGGCTATTTCTGTCTTTTTAGCAGTTGCTTATTTAATTATTGTTCAATTGCTAGACTTTCGAGGTGAAATGATACCCGCTCCAACTTTGGAAGTTATCTTCAAGCTTTTTTAAAATGTCAACAATTGTAACATTTTGCTGACTCTATCTAGAAGTTCTCAAACTTTTCTCGTTACACTAAATAATATTATTTTTGCAGCCATAGCTTTTTTTGTCTGATTCTCCAAGATGATTCCTTTGCAACTTACCTTAAAAAACTTTCTTAGTTATCGAGATATCATCCTCGATTTTCGGGGGTTACATACTGCTTGTATTTGTGG
>JASJEA010000132.1 GCA_030064935.1 Crocosphaera sp.
TTTATCATGATCGCTAAATTGGCGGCGACTCGCTCAACCTGTTTAGCTTTTCCTGTGGGAGCAGTAATCGTTAAAGATAGACAAGTGTTAGCGACAGGATACAATGGTTCCCCTTCCGGTTCGGCACACTGTACAGCGCAAGGGTTTTGTTATCCTGGACTCGATAGCTGTGATGCTTCGAGTAGTCTTCCTTCCCGTGCTGTCCACGCTGAAGCCAATGCGATCGCCCAAGCCGCCAAACACGGCATTTCTACTGACGGAGCTACCATTTATGTTACTTTAGAACCCTGTGTTTCTTGTCTAAAATTAATTATTTCTGCGGGTATCAAAGAAGTTTTTTATGAAACAGAATTTAATAAGGGAGAAAAAGTGTTAGTAAGGGATGCGTTTGTGCAGGATAAGCTAGTCAGTTTAAATCAAATAAAGTTATCCCAAGAAACAGCAAGGCGCGCTTCTTTATTCCTTTTAAATCCTACCTCCATAGCGAGAGAAAAGTTACAATATCATCAGACTCTATAGTGGTAGTTTTTGAATGGCTTTATTAGAACCAATTACAACCATTGATAAATCTTTATTTAATTTTTCTTGAGGGGGAGGGTTGATATTAAATTTATCATCTTTTCCAATGGCTAGAACACTTACATTATAGCGGCTTCTCAGTTTTAATTCTTCAAGGGTTTTGCCATGAAAATCTTCAGGAATACGAGTTTCTACAATGCTGTGATCGGGATCAACTTCAAACCTTTCTAAGACTCCGGGGCTTTGGGTTAATAAGTGAGCTAAATCGCATCCTGCCTCATATTCAGGAAATACTACTAAATCGGCTCCCACTCTCTGTAATAGTTTGCCATGAATATCAGATGAAGCTTTAGCAACAACGTATTTTACCCCTCCTTCTTTGACGTTTAAAGTGGTAATAATACTTTCTTCTAAATAGTTTCCAATGGCAATAATAACTGTATCAAATTCAAAGATTCCTGCTTCTTTTAACGCATTGGGTTTAGTGGAATCTAATTCGATAGCACTGGAGGCAATTTTTTCTGCTAAAACTTGAGCGACTAATACTTCATTTATGTCTGTTCCTAACACTTCATAACCTAGTTTATGAAGTGTTCTCGACACTGCACGTCCAAATCTTCCTAACCCAATTACAGCAAATTGACGAGTTTCTCGACGGAGATTACTTAAAAAGTTTAAGGATTTCAAGTTGATACCTCACCTTGATTTTAACAAACATTTTTCTATTCCTTATCATAACAAATTTAAGGTTTATCCTACTAATAAAGTTTCTTCAGGATACTGTACCACTCTCGGACGACTTTCTCCTGCGATGGCTGCAATAAAAACAATAATTCCCACTCTACCAGTATACATAGTTAGAATAATTAGAAGTTGAGAAATTGCTGATAATTTTGCTGTAATTCCTGTGGATAATCCCACGGTAGCAAACGCAGACACAACTTCAAATAAAACCTGTAATGAACTAGCACCAGAATCAAAAAAATTAGGGTGAAAAATACCTTCATTTAAGTAGATTAAAAAAGTTATTAATACCACCATATTAGTTGAACCAAAAACGACAGCAACTGCTTTCAATATTAAAGTAACTGGTATTTCTCGCTGAAACATAACCACTTCATCATTGCCTCTTAAAACCGAGCGAGTACAATTAGTTAAAATTCTTAATGTTGTAGTTTTAATACCTCCTCCTGTACCACTTGGACTCGCACCAATAAACATTAATCCTATAGTTAAAAATAAACCAGCAAAAGTCATTTCTCCAATCTCAATACTATTAAATCCTGCAGTTCTAGTGGTTACAGATTGAAACCATGCTGTTAGTATTTTACTTCTTAAATCAAGATTTCCCAATGTATCATGGTTGGCATATTCAATGATAAAAAATATAAATGTTCCTGCTACCAATAAAATAATTGTTGTGCTGATGACGACCTTAAAATTTAAGGAAAAAACTAATCTTTCTTGCTTACGAGTAACTAAATGAATTATGGCCATATATATTTCCATGATTACTTGATAGCCAATCCCTCCAAAAATAATTAATAAAGGAATCACAAAATTAATAGTTAACGAATCATCAAGACTCACCAAACTATCAGAAAATAAACTAAAGCCGGCATTATTCCAAGCACTAATACTGTGAAAAATAGCCAACCATAACCCTTTAAAAGTACCATATTTTTGAGAAAATACATTTAGCATTAACATAACGCCCAAAATTTCAAAAGTAAGTGTTGTGGCAATAATTGACCTAATTAGGGTTTTACTACTACCGTGTAAAAAAGGACGATCAAATGATTCTTGTATCGCTAACTTTTGTCTGAGATCAAATCTTCTTCCTAATAATAAAATCAAAAAAGTTGTTGTTGTCATGTATCCTAAACCTCCTACTTGAATCAGTAGCAGAATAATTAATTGACCCCAAAAAGAAAAATAGCTACCAGTATCAACTACAATTAATCCTGTGACACAGACAGCCGAAGTAGAAGTAAATAAAGCAACTAAAGGGTTATTCCAGGTTCCAGTATCAGTAGCAAAAGGTAACATTAATAATAGTGTTCCTACGATAATAACTGTAAGAAAACCTAAACAAATCGTCCTAGCAATTGTCATCAGAAATTATCAAGATAAAATAAGATTAGTTGACTTATTATCAATTATCACTTGCATTTTGTCAATCTTTTTGTTGGCTTTATTGCAAATCCAAAAGTAATCTTTAATAGCAGAAAAAAATATCTTGTTTTTGAAAAGATAAATAATCTCTTTTCTTAGTAAACTTGATTTTTAAACCAGGACTAAATTGATGGCCTTAAATAAATATTTCCTTTTTCAGTTTTTCTGCAATGAAGAAATTATAAATATATTTTGCCAAATATTTGTAATCAATAAGAGAGAGAAAAATAGGAAATGGGATAAAACAGATAAAAAACACAAAACCTTGCTAAAAATGGCCTGAAGTCTCTAATATAACCCTAACCTGAAATTCATCTAAAGTTATCAAACAAACCCTCTATCCATGACTAACATGAAAGGTAGCCTTGCTCAGTCCGTTATTGATAGTGTAAATTTTTGAGTTTTATTATGACCAGTTTACAAACCCCTGTGATTCCTGAACATAGTCTTGATCGTGACTGTACCACCCTTTCACGCCACGTTTTACAGCAACTCAAGAGTTTTTCTCCTGAAGCTCAGGATCTCAGCGCTATTATGAACCGTATAGCCCTAGCTGGAAAACTGATCTCCCGTCGTCTCAGTCAGGCTGGTTTAATGGCAGATGTTTTGGGGTTTACTGGGGAAACCAATGTGCAAGGAGAATCTGTCAAAAAGATGGATGTCTATGCTAACGATGTTTTTATCTCTGTCTTTAAACAAAGCGGATTAGTCTGTCGTTTGGCTTCCGAAGAGATGGACAAACCCTACTATATTCCTGAAAATTGTCCCATTGGTCGTTATACCTTACTCTACGATCCCATTGATGGGTCGTCCAATGTGGATATTAACTTAAATGTGGGCTCAATTTTTGCCATTCGTCAGCAAAAAGGAGATGATTTAGACGGAGAAGGTCGTGATTTATTACAAAATGGAAGAGAACAACTGGCGGCTGGTTACATTGTTTATGGACCATCTACCATGTTGGTATATTCCATTGGTCATGGAGTTCATTCTTTCATACTTGACCCCAGTTTAGGAGAGTTTATCCTGGCACAAGAAAATATCAAAATGCCTGATCATGGTCCAGTGTACAGTACCAATGAAGGGAACTTCTGGCAGTGGGATGAAGCCATTAGAGACTACACTCGTTATGTACATCGTCATGAAGGGTATACCGCCCGTTATAGTGGGGCATTAGTGGGAGATATCCATCGTATTTTGATGCAAGGGGGAGTTTTCTTGTATCCTGGAACGGTTAAGAAACCTGAAGGAAAATTACGCTTGTTATACGAAACTGCACCTTTAGCCTTTTTAATTGAACAAGCTGGGGGGAAAGCTAGTGATGGGATGAAGTCTATCCTTGATCTTGTTCCCAATAAACTTCATGCTAGAAGTCCTGTAGTTATTGGTTCTAAAGAAGATGTTAGTTTGGTTGAGTCTTTTATTCAAGATCATCAACGTCGGGGTAATGGATAATAGATAATTGTTAGGAATGGCTGAACATATTTTAGTAACAGGTCCAGCCCGTTCGGGAAAAAGTGAATGGGCTGAAACCTTGGCCGAAAAACTGGATCTACCAATTATCTATGTAGCAACTGCCTTGGAAAACCCTGATGATCTTCAATGGCAGAAGCGCATTGAAAAACATCGTCTTCGTCGTCCTTCTCATTGGCAAACTTTAGCTGTTCCCTATGACTTATCTTTGACCATTGAACAGGCCAAACCCCCTTGTTGTCTATTAATTGATTCTTTGGGGACTTGGGTGGCTAATGAGTTGGAACAAGATGAAGAGACTTGGGCGGCGATCGCCACACGGTTATTAACCAGTACCCAACAAGCATCAGTTAAGATCATTTTTGTGGCAGAGGAAACAGGGTGGGGCGTGGTTCCTGCTTATCCTTTGGGAAGAATATTCCGCGATCGCTTGGGACACTTAACCCGTCAACTCGGAACTATTGTAGACACGACTTATTTAGTTACAGGGGGTCATGTTCTCAATTTAAGTTTATTGGGAGAACCGTTAAAGTAAAATAATACATTAAGTTTCTTATCAGTCATAATAAATTAACAAATACTCTAGATAGTATTAAGATGCGAGCAGGTCATAGAAATGAATTAACCATTTTTCATCTTAAAGTTAGGACTAAAATCATAGCTTGAGCGTCGGCAATAATCAAAAATTATCAATCATCAAAAAATTGGGTAGAAACCCCGTCCTCTCTTAGTCGGTCTGAGATGCCCAAGTCAATTCCGCCTCATCCGACCGCTTGTAGGACGGCTTTACATAGGGATGATGGGTTAATAATACTGTAGTGCAATAGTTAGGTGAGACTGATGATAAATTAATGTTAAAAATGCTGGCTTTTAGTTGACTTGACATGATATTCTCTAGACAATGGAAAAGGTGTGCGCTTATAACTTCTGTTTTTGGGGAAATAGAAGAGACGAGATAAAACAGTCTCAAAAAACTAACATTTCAGTTATTGTAAGAAGAGAATAAAACCAGCTTGTTCAAAATGATGATCAGTTTGATAGTAGTGACTGTTTCAGCTAATTTAGTACGTTAGATTTCACGGAGTGCAAGCATCCTGCTTGCTATTTTTACAGCGAGTGAGCAAGATGCTCACACTCCTATTGCCTCGTTTTAGCTTAAACAGTCCACTATTATGTCCAGTCCATGCCAATTATTTTGTCATACTACCTTCTACTATAGTAATCTCTTCGGGTGTTAATCCATATAATTCATAGACGATTTGATCGATTTCTTTCTCTAAGTGACTGACATCTGCATCAGAATTATTGTTTTTTAGACTGATTATTTTATTAACTATTTCTGTAATGTCAGCATCTTGTTTATTTGTTACTTTTGGGATAGCAAGAGGTGAAATATACATCGGTTTATATTCTAAAAATCCTCCTTGTCTTGATGCTGCACTTTGTGATACTAAATATTGTATGATAGGAGAATTTAGAACACCTAACAAATAATAATTATCAGAAACAATAAGGTTAGCAGGTGCTGTAAGATAATATTGAGAATTTGTTATAGTAAATTCAGGTTTTGCCGCTAAATTTCCCCATACAATTTTAGATTCTTGAAACTCATCCCAATATTTACAACTTCTCAACTCCCAAAAATATTTACCTTGATCACAGCGTTTAATTAATTGTTCTCGATATTGATTTAACCATTGATAAATTGCTGGATAAGTCTCAGAAAAGATTGTTTCTGCTTCTGTATTTGGTTTATCACTCCAGGGATGTTTTTTATTTTCAGATGATTCTATTTTAATCAAATATAGTTCAGCAAAATTAACCACCCATCTTTTAACATCTCTTCCTCTTAAAAATGGTTTTAAAACCTCTGCGGAAGAAGAATGTTCCGAAATCAGTCTATCTTTAGTTTCTTTATCAATAACAAATGCTTCATTAAACCCCGTTTTAATACCATAATAAAACCTACCGTTAACATATTCCCCTAATGGGGTTCCTGCATTTCTTAACTTATCTAATAATTGTAAGACATCTGAAGACTCTAACCTCCATCCTTCTGATAATAAATCTTTTTGCTGTAGGGTAAAACTATCTTGATCTAAAATAGTAACAAAATCATCAATAGAGTTATCTACTTTCCAGTTTAAGACATTAATAGTTTGACTGTCTTGTAACAACTTAGATGCTTGTGTTACGATGATGCTAGGATAAGCGATCGCTTCTTCAAATACAGGTGCATCACCAAAGTCTATTAGGGTATAGATAGTAGTATTTCTTGTTAAAAATGAGCGCAATTTTTCCCCATATCCTGATCGAAAATATTTATTAGAAGAAATATAAGTTAAAATACCTTTTTTCTTAAGCAGAGTATAAGCTTTCTCATAGAAATAAACGAATAAATCAGCAACCCCTGTATAACAGTTATATTCTTGTTTCAAATAAGGTTTAAACGCTTTAATTTCCTCTTGACGAATATAAGGAGGATTACCAATAATAATATCAAAACCAACAAAATCACCCTTATCATTTAACACTTCTGGAAATTCAAACCGCCATTCAAAGGCATTTTGATATAACTTACCGCTTTCTATATCTTCCAACTCAACGGTTAACTTATCTATCTCATTTTGTAACTTAGTCATCTTCTTTTCTTTCTTTTTCTTTTCTGTCTTTGTCTCCTCTAATAAAGTGGTTTGATTCTCCAATAAGTATAAATCGGATGCTAACTTTCTCAGTTTAACCTTTTTAGGATCAGTACCAGATAAAGTTGTCTTAAAATTCTCCTTAATTTTTGTAATCAATCGCTCCATTTCTCGCTTTTCTTGCTTACTTTTTGCACTGCGATAGGTTTGTACAGCAGTTTGATACGTATTAATATCCGACTTACTCTTACTCAGTGCTACTTTTAAATCTGAATCTAACGGAAACCGACTAATTAAAGAATTACCACACTTAATATTAATGTCAATATTAGGTAAAGTTTCTAACTCATTTTCACCCTTATAATAGGTATTTTTCAATAACTCTATCCATAACCGTAAACGACAAATTTTAACCGAGTTAGGATTAATATCTACTCCAAACAAACAATTTTCGATAATAGTCTGTTTCTCATGAAATAAAGTTTCTTGTACCCGTTGACTTTCCTTATTCTTAGGATTATATTCAAACAATCTTCCGTTATCATCTTGAATTGCTAACTCATCATTTACCACTTCTATTCTATAGTCTCGTAAAGTCTTACCCTCCTTATCTTGTAAGATTTTCAATTCACTTTTGATGGCAATGATTTCATTTAAAGCAGACACCAAAAAATGACCGGAACCCACGGCAGGATCACAAATTTTTAGACTATTCATAATCTGATTTGCTTCTACTTTATTATCAATCTTATTATAGAGATCATTAATAGTGTTACAGTTCCATTTTTTCACCTCATTAAACTTTTGAATTACTCCTCGTCTAATGGTTTCTCGACACATATACATGGTGATGAAACCA
Source organism: Crocosphaera sp. (assembly GCA_030064935.1). Classification (GTDB taxonomy): domain Bacteria; phylum Cyanobacteriota; class Cyanobacteriia; order Cyanobacteriales; family Microcystaceae; genus Crocosphaera. The sequence goes on from JASJEA010000132.1 coordinate 7,669, forward strand.
GGGGTAAAAAAGGAACCATCTTTATAACCATTTATCTTCTCAAAAATCAACCCCAAAACTGACGCATTAATTAATCTTTTGTTGTCTTCTTGTATTGCTTCGGAGCCCTCGCTACTAAAATCATAAGCATCTAAAAACTCAAACAAATATTGCAGTGCATTTAATCTTCCTGTACGTTTTTTTCCTGTAGTATCTTTTAATACGGTTCCCGAAAAAATAGGTAAGTTTTCTTGTCTAAGATTACTAATAACAATAGCTTCGTGTTCTAAGTTTGTGAGTTCAAATAAGGAACTATTGAGATAAGGAACAGTGGAAAAATTGTTATTAATATAATCATCTCGTTGACTATTTTCACAAGCTAAAACATTAAAAAAGAGAAAATTGAGATCAGAATAGTTCTTGATTTTATCTAAATGTAAAAAAGCAAAAGATTTATCGCCTTGATGATAATTAATTAATTGTGCCTCTAATAACTTCAAAAATAAAATACGATTAATCCAAGTAATAACCAATTCTAAGGTAACATTAAATAATTGTTCTTCTGTATTGTCTCCAAACTGTAAAATGTCACTGATTCTTGAGAGTTTATCTAATCCTTGTAACTGAATTATTCCATTTTCAATTAATGCTCCACTGTTTCTTTTTGCTGCTTTATTACGTTTGATTAGCTTCTTATTTTTCTCCTTAACTTCCGTCAAACCAATAATGTATAGTAATTCGTTATAAAATTCCTTATCCAGACTATTACTGTCATTAATAAACGGTAACTTTAATAAGTGTTCAGGAGAAAAAAACTTATATAAGTCTCTTAGCTGTTTTTCATTGTTTCTAATATCCAGTAAATTGACATAAACAAAGTTTAAGTCTGTTTCTTTTTCATCGATAGCAGGTTTGGCAATGTCTTTGTAGAAAAACTCTGTTGTTGTTCCTGTTAACTTTTTATCGCTAAACGCATTAAACTGTTTGACTAAAGCTTTGTCTTGATAAAATAAACTGTTAAAGTCTTGTGCATCAAAAATAAACCACTCATAAACATTAGTAATAATTAAATGTTTGAGATTAATATTATTTTCTGTAATTCTTTCTCGTAAAAAATATAAAAGTAACTGCTGTAATGCTTTGACATTTAACTTATCTGGGTTAGGCATTTCAGCTTGATTATTAGGTTTCTTACACTCTATAATAACCCCGACTGTACTCTGATCACTTTTATCAGTGTGAATCACTAAATCCTTACTAAATTTAGTGTTGATAAAATAAGTATCTTGATAATAAGTGTTTTTGAGAAAGTCTCGAAGCAAATTTTTATTAAATTCCTCTGACTCCGTTTTCTTAATACTGTTTAGTAGTTGTTGTAAATTAAGTTTAAATTGTTCAAAATGTTGACGAGTAGGTTTAACTTTGAGGAATGCTTTATTTAATGATTGATGGGGTGATAATAAGTTAGATATCGGGTTACTTATCATAAAGTTTCAAGAAGTCGTTAACAGTAATAATAGGAATGTTTCTAAAAGGATTTAAGAGTAATAAATCTTCATCTCCTGTTATTATACAATTAGCTTTACCACTTACAGCTAATTCTAAAAATTGATTATCTTTTGAGTCTCGACAAATAGTAATAGATTCTGTGGCTATAACTAATTCCGATTTTTCTATAAATTTAAGGATAAATTCTTGTCTTTCTTCTATCGTTAGATATTTATCAAACTTCTTTCTTTGTAAAACTTGGGTTATTTCTTCTAATGTTTGCTCAGAATATATAGTAATTCCAATTTTTTCTACTATTTTAATGACTTTAAAAGTAGAAGAGTGTTTAATCAGTAATGCGCTGACTAAGACATTGGTATCGACACAAAACGTTTATAATTCATCATTTAAAATATCTTCTAAAATTTCAGGAGTCAACCCTCGTTTGTCTGCCTTGTCAGCGATTTCTTCCATGACTTCACTAAGACTTTTTTGAGAAAAATCCTTGTTGAAAAATAGTTTAATAATTGTACTTATTTGTTCTTGCTTTTTACTATCAGACTCCCGATAAGCCTTAGCGACTTCTTGATCAACCTTAATATTAATTGTTTCCATAATGGGCTTCTTAATTTTAGATGATTTTTGTCCTTATTATTATAACAAAAAAAATGACTCAAATAACTGTATTTAAAAAAACAGAAATGGGAAGGTGGGCAATATATTAACTTAGTTAGTAAGTGCATCATCAAAACAGCAAAACGACTTTTTAACTCTCGTTTTTCACTCTTTCCCATTGATTCAATTTCTTCAATTAAATTATCTAAGTCAATTTCCTGAAAATCGCCTGATTTAAGTTGTCTGACTGTTTCTTCTATCCACAAATTAAAATCCGTATCATAGAGAGTTTGTGAATTAATCTTAGTTACCATATTTTGACATCTTCAAAAATTTCAACCACTCAATCCTATTATAACAATACTAATAGTTAAAATAATTGTCTTAAAAAAAGATAATAAATTGTTCTGTCTTTTAAATTATGTTCGATCATGAAGATAGAAGTCTCATCATTAACCCCTCTCAAAAAGAATCCTCATGTTGTCTTAATCCGATCTGAAAAATTAGTCATTTTCTGATATTTTTTGTCAAGTCTTTGCAACAAAAATTACCACTTTATCCGATCGCTCCCTAAATTGAATGAAGAGAACACTATGAACAGTAAAACCTACGCTACTATTGATGGAAACGAAGCCGTTGCCAGAGTTGCTTACCGTCTCAACGAAGTGATCGCCATTTATCCCATTACCCCCTCTTCACCCATGGGAGAATGGGCCGATGCTTGGGCCTCCACCGGACAAAATAACCTCTGGGGAACTGTTCCTTCCATTGTGGAAATGCAAAGCGAAGGAGGGGCAGCCGGTGCAATCCACGGATCGTTGCAAACAGGGGCATTAACGACGACATTTACCGCCTCTCAGGGCTTATTATTGATGATCCCTAACCTCTACAAAATAGCAGGGGAACTCACCGCAACAGTAATCCATGTAGCTGCGCGATCCCTGGCGGCACAAGCCTTGTCTATTTTTGGGGATCATGGAGACGTGATGGCGGCTAGGAGTACCGGTTTAGCCTTGATTGCCTCTGCATCGGTGCAAGAAGCCCAAGACTTTGCCGCCATTACCACTGCAGCTAGTTATGAAAGTAGAGTCGCCGGACTGCACTTTTTTGATGGCTTCAGGACATCTCATGAAGTACAGAAAGTCGAGTTATTAGATGATACAGTGTTGCGATCGCTGATCAAAGACGAATGGGTAATCGCCCATAGACAAAGAGCTTTAACCCCCGATCGCCCGGTGATTAGAGGAACGGCACAAAACCCCGATGTCTACTTCCAAGCCAGGGAAACGGTAAACCCCTTCTATGCAGCTTATGGGAACATTTTAGAGACAGCCATGAATCGCTTTGCCCAACTGACGGGAAGGCAATATAAGTTATATGAATATCATGGTGCTCCTGAAGCCGAGAGGGTGATCATTTTAATGGGTTCCGGTTGTGAAACTGTTCACGAAACCGTAGATTATTTAATCAATCAAGGGGACAAAGTTGGCGTATTAAAAGTGAGATTATATCGTCCTTTTGCTGCCGAAAAATTAATCGAAGCGTTACCGAAAACTGTCAAAAAAATTGCTGTTTTAGATCGAACAAAAGAACCAGGTTCAGCAGGAGAACCTTTATATGTGGACGTGGTAACAGGGTTCATGGAATGCTGTCAGGAAATGCCTTTACAAAAAATTGTTGGAGGTAGATATGGATTATCCTCTAAAGAGTTTACCTCTGCTATGGTTAAAGGTGTGTTTGATAACTTAGCTTTAGATAACCCCAAAAATCATTTTACCATTGGTATTAAAGACGATCTCAGCAATACGAGCCTTGATTATAATCCCAACTTTTCCACCGAACACGATAATGTTGTTAGGGCAATTTTCTATGGTTTAGGCTCAGATGGAACTGTGGGTGCTAACAAAAACTCCATTAAAATTATTGGAGAAGAAACGGACAACTATGCTCAAGGTTATTTCGTTTACGACTCCAAAAAATCCGGTTCTGTTACCGTATCTCACCTACGGTTTGGTAGCAATCCTATTCGCTCGACTTATTTAGTTAATAAAGCCAACTTTGTTGCTTGTCATCAATGGGAATTTTTAGAAAAATTTGACCTCTTAGAACCTGCCATTGAAGGCTCAACTTTTCTGATTAATAGTCCCTATCAACCAGAATATGTCTGGCAACAGTTACCCCGTACAGTGCAAGAACATATTATTAACAAAAAGATCAAAGTTTATGTTATCAACGCCTACGAAGTGGCCAAAAATGCGGGGATGGGCGGAAGAATAAACACCGTCATGCAAGTATGCTTCTTTGCCTTGGCAAATGTACTGCCCAAAGAAGAAGCGATCGCACAGATCAAAAAATATATCCGCAAAACCTACGGCAAGAAAGGGGAAGACATCGTACAGATGAATATTAAAGCGGTTGACGCTGCCTTAGATCATCTTCATGAGGTAAGCATACCCGATAGCATCGATAATAACGCCTCTGATATCCATCATCCCATCCCAGACACAGCCCCTGCATTTATCCGAGATGTCTTAGGTAAAATGATGGCCAGACAGGGAGAAGACATCCCCGTGAGTGCCTTACCCTGCGATGGTACTTATCCCAGTGGTACAGCAAAATGGGAAAAACGTAACGTCGCCCAAGAAGTCCCCGTCTGGGATGAAGATGTCTGCGTTCAATGTGGTAAATGTGTTCTAGTTTGTCCTCATGCTGTTATTCGCTCGAAAGTGTATGAAGAAGCAGCCCTTACTAATGCTCCTGCAACCTTCAAAAGTGCCCCAGCGAAGGACTTAGACTGGAAAAAAACCGAACTCAAGTTTACCATACAAGTAGCTGCCGAAGACTGTACTGGCTGTGGTGTTTGCGTTGATGTTTGCCCTGCCAAAAATAAATCTCAACCCAAACTAAAAGCCATTAATATGGCACCTCAGTTACCTATTAGGGAACAAGAACGAGATAATTGGGACTATTTCCTTTCTATTGCTAACCCAGACCGAAATACCCTCAAACTCAACAAAATAAGCCATCAACAGATGCAAGAACCCTTATTTGAGTTTTCCGGTGCCTGTGCAGGATGTGGGGAAACCCCTTATATTAAGTTAGCCACTCAATTATTCGGCGATCGCATGGTGGTAGCTAACGCCACGGGATGCTCTTCTATTTATGGTGGCAACTTACCCACTACCCCTTGGACACATAACCAGGAAGGAAGAGGCCCCGCATGGTCAAATTCTCTCTTTGAAGATAACGCAGAATTCGGTTTAGGGTTCCGTGTCTCCATCGATAAACAAGCAGAGTTTGCTATGGAGTTAGTGAAAAGTTTAGCCTCTGATATTGGGGAAACCCTCGCTACTGCAATTTTAAACGCCCAACAAATAGACGAAGCAGACATCTTTGAACAAAGGGAAAGAGTAGCTTTCTTGAAGCAAAGATTAACCCAGTTAAGCAGTGGCAACTTAGGGGAAGCCACCCAAGCTAAAGTCACCATGTTGCACTCAGTAGCCGACTATTTAGTTAAAAAGAGTGTTTGGATCATCGGAGGTGACGGTTGGGCCTATGATATTGGTTACGGTGGGTTAGATCATGTCTTAGCCAGTGGCCGCAACGTCAATATTTTGGTCATGGATACGGAAGTTTATTCTAATACTGGGGGACAAGCATCTAAAGCCACTCCTCGCGCTGCCGTTGCCAAGTTTGCGTCTGGAGGAAAACCCTCACCCAAGAAAGATTTAGGCTTAATGGCCATGACTTACGGTAACGTTTATGTGGCCAGTGTTGCGATGGGTGCAAAGAATGAGCATAGTATCAAAGCCTTTTTAGAAGCGGAAGCGTATCAGGGTGTGTCTTTGATTATTGCCTATTCTCACTGTATCGCCCACGGTATTAATATGACCACTGCTATGAGTTATCAGAAGGATATTGTGGATAGTGGACGCTGGTTATTGTATCGTTATCATCCCGATTTAGTAGGAGAAGGAAAGAACCCCTTACAGTTAGATATGAGAAGTCCCAAACTTCCCATTGAACGGACAATGTATCAAGAAAACAGGTTCAAAATGTTAGCCAGAAGTAAACCAGATGCTGCGAAGAAACTGCTTAAAGAAGCGCAAGCAGATGTTAATACCCGTTGGCAAATGTATCAATATTTAGCTGCCAGACAGTTAGAAATAGGTAACGGGAATGGGCATAGTAAGGGTAATATTGAGGCGGAAACTACTGTTAATTAGGTTTTGTTTCTGATAGTTTAGGGTGGGTTTTTATAACTCACCTTATTGAAAAATTTAATGTATGTTTGTTTTTTTAGCTTTAAGGTCTATTATAAATGGAAAAATTATCTGAATTAATAGAAAATTATCTCAATACTGGCGAAGGATTCGAGCTTATTATTGTCGGATTTTTGTTGATAGCTTTATTTAAAATAGATAAAATTTCTAATTTTATAGATAAATTGTCTAAAAGAGAATTGAACTTTCTCCGAGAGCTTATTAAAGAAAATAGTGTAACAAATCGAACACAGGAAATTGTTCAAGAATCCATCAATGCTAGAATTTTTCGATCTGTTACAAAAATAAACGCGGAAAAAAAGCTAAGACAAAAAATAATTGATATTCATAATTTAGCTAATGGTAGGTTAAAATATAATGATTTTAAACACGCTTTTCAATTCTTGGAAATACAACAAAACGGAACCTTGGAAATTCGTCAATCTAATCCATTTGAATTGCTCTTTTATTACTTTTCATATATTGCTTCAGCATTCTATTTTATATGTTTTTTCCTATTGCTAATCTCTCTATTAGTAGCTCCAATCACAGATACAAAAGCAAGAATAGTTTTAATTATTTATTCTTTTCTGATTTTATACATTGGAATTGTAATATTGCGAATGAGTTTGCCATTATATTGTGCAAGAAAAATAAAAAAAGAGATGGAATATATACGAAAAAATTATCATGAAAAAATTCCATATAATCAGGATTTAAAAGTTAACAAAAAACCAAAACTATTATCAGAAGAAGAAAAAGAAATTGCTAAAAAACGGTTTGAAAGCCATTTCGGGGAAATTGAATCAACTGATCCAACAAATATTAATAATGAGACAATTGATGCTGATTTAGCTCAAGAATATTCTAGCAATAATCAGGAGGATTAATGCTGTTAGATACATCTGGGTTATTATGCTTACATCAAAAAACAGAACCTTCTCACACAAAAGCTTGTAATTTATACAGAGAAGCAACTGTCAAATTAACTCACAACTATATTTTATCCGAATATGTGGCTTTAGCTAATGCAAGGCGTTTTCCAAGGTTAAAAAGTCTAAATTTTGTTTCTGATTTAATGGAAAATCCCTATATTGAAGTTGTCTGGATTAATGAATATTTACATCAAGAAGCAATGAATCTATTATTTGCTAGACAGGATAAAAATTATTCTTTATGTGATGCTGTTAGTTTTGTAATCATGCGTCAAAGAAATATTATAGAAGCATTAACCACCGATCATCATTTTGAACAAGAAGGATTTCAACGTTTATTATTACCATAAATTTTTGATCACAGAGTAAACAAAAATACTATCTTATTGAAGATCATAAAATCGGTTTAGTATATAGTCTAAATATTGCTACTTCTATTGTTAAATAAATTTTTTATTGCTAGTTTTCTAAGAAGTAAAAGTAAATTGCTATGATTAAGGATAATAAAGTGCCAAGAACAAGAAGCCCAAAATAAGGCCAACTATGAGACCAAGGGTTAGCTGTACTAGGGTTTAATCCTAATTCTTCTTCTAATTTAACCATATTTTTTGCGGTTCTAGTGTATCCTTCATAAGCTCCGTAAAAACAGATTAGTAAAACAAATCCGAAAGCAAATAACCCGAAATAAATAGCTACAAATGGCAACATAATAGTTTTTTCTGAAGTCTTAGAGAAACTAAGTCCGAATAAGCCAAGATATGTTAAGGGTAGTTGCCACATACGGTTTCCATGTAAGCCTATTCTCGTTTGTAATAAATTGAGTTGTGTTAGTTTGGCTTGATGTAGATTTTCTGCTTGATCTTTCATAAATCTAGGTGATAAAAGTTGGTGAGGATTATCCTTTATTTTAGGATAGTGCGATCACCTATTTTATAACTTGGGTTGAGAGACGAAACCCAACATAACTTATTGTTGTATTTTATATTTATTCGCTTTTACAGTTCGCTTTTCTGGCATAATTGGTCAAAGAAATAATTAAAAGTGAGGTAAGATTATTTTACCAACGGCTGAACAAGGCATAATGTGTATTACACTGTGTCTGTCAATCATTAACTAATACTTTTACCCCTATTTTTATTGTTAGACTAGACGAAAGGACAGGTAACGTTTTCATTTTAGCTGGTGATGACATACAAATAGAGATATACAAAAATGGTTTTTGGAGATTTTTATAATGACCCCTAATTTCGAGAAAATGACAAAAACCGAACTAAGAGCATATTTAATTGCGCATCCCGACGATAAAAACGCATTTCACGCTTTTGTAGATCGTTATACTTCTGATGCACCTTCTGATACTTATGGTGTGGCAAAATCTCCTGAAGATATCAAAAAAATTGAACAACTAATTAGACAAAAAATTAGCGATCGCTGATCTTGTAGGGTGCATTAATGAAAATGTAATGCACCTAATTCACGGTAAAAGAGTAAAATCTTCCGTTTCGTAAGGACTTAAAATATTAAGCCCCTACTAACAATTATTCCAAGGCGACACCATCTTGACGGGCTGCTAATTGTACCGCACTAGCAACGGCTGAAGCCACCCTTTCATCAAATACCGAAGGTATGATATGCTCAGGCTCTAATTGAGTCGGATTAACTAAAGAAGCGATCGCTTTAGCTGCTTCTAAATACATATGCTCGGTAATATTTTTGGCATGACAATCTAAAGCCCCCCGAAATACTCCAGGAAAGGCCAAAACATTGTTAATCTGGTTCGGATAGTCACTGCGCCCCGTTGCCATCACCGCCACATCATTCATGACTAACTCTGGTTGAATTTCAGGAATGGGGTTAGCCATAGCAAAGACAATGGGATCTCTGTTCATCGAGCGCACCATTTCCGGCGTTACCACCCCAGGCGCACTCACCCCTAAAAACACATCCGCCCCTTGCATAGCATCGACGAGAGTGCCACTGGCACTGACAGCGTAGGCTTGTTTTTCAGGATTAAGATCCGTTCGAGAGGAGGAAACAATACCCTTAGAGTCACATAACCAGATGGTGGTTGCCCCTGCATTACGCAGTAGAGCAGCGATAGCAATGCCAGCAGCCCCCGCCCCATTAATTACAATTCGCACCCCTTCTAGGGACTTCTGTACCAATTTCAGGGCATTAAATAAAGCAGCTAGAGTCACGATCGCCGTCCCATGTTGATCGTCATGAAACACGGGAATATCGAGTTCTTGACGTAATCGCTTTTCCACCTCAAAGCAACGAGGGGCAGCAATATCTTCTAGGTTAACCCCGCCAAATACTGGGGCGATGCGTTTAACAGTTTCAATAATTTCTTCTGTATCTTGAGTTGCTAAACAGATGGGAAAGGCATCCACACCGGCAAACTCTTTGAATAACATAGCTTTCCCTTCCATGACAGGAAGAGCCGCCTCTGGTCCGAGGTTTCCTAATCCCAACACTGCACTCCCATCTGTAACCACCGCAACGGTATTGTGTTTAATGGTGAGGTTATAAACTTCAGCCGGTTCGCGGGCGATTGCTTTACAGATACGGCCGACTCCGGGGGTATAAGCCATGGCCAAGTCTCCTTGAGAGTGGAGAGGGAGACGACTTTGCACGGTAATTTTTCCCTTACGATGCAGTTCAAAGGTGCGATCGGATACCTTCAGTATTTTAACATTGGGTATTTCTCTGACCGCCGCCACAATTTCTTCAGCGTGTTCTTCACTAGAGGCTTCAACAGTGATTTCCCGTTGCGTAATTTTTAGGTTATGTTCAATCAGGGATATTTGTCCTAAACTTCCCCTTGCCCCTGCGATCGCTTGAGTTACATTGGCGAGAGTTCCTGCAATATTGGGTAATTCTATGGTGAGTGCGAGGCTATAACTTGCTGTCGGATTGAGATTTGCCATATAATTTTTAGCTTATTGATGAAAGTCGCCATCATTACTATTTAAAGGGAAGGGTGATGGTTTTAGAGGATTTTTCCCATTTGTTTCAAGATTTGTCTTGCTTTCAACTTAGCTATTGGGTGGCTGAGGATTTAAGTTAGATGGAGGGCGATCGCTACTCCAACCCCACCAAGCTTGTTCACATTCGCAGAGATAAAATTCTTGCCATTTGCGTCCATAGTCTTCTGTAATAACGGGGGCACGTCGATTAATCCAAACTTTTTGGGCTTTATTTGCCGTAGCGTAACACTTAGGGCAACGAAATTGTAACCCATGTATGGCTTGTTCTGTCCATGTTGGGGGAGTGGGGCTAAAAGCATCCATAATTAGTAATTATTAGGTAACAGGGTTAAGAATTATCTTGAAACTCTCGATTATTTTTAGGGTAACAAACCTTATGGTCTATTTGTCCAGGAACCATCGACTACAGCGAATCTCTTTCCCTCACAATGCGGATGCCTTCCCAAGCTGGCATTTTTGCTGTTTTTCGCTCAGTCATCAATCTTAAGAAAGCATACAGATTAAAAGCTTCCTCCCTTTTCTTACTATAAGTATTGCTTAAATATTTACATTGACTATAAGTTAGTTTGATATTTCCTAGAACCTTCCTATTTTTAATGGCTGTATCATAAATCTTTGATAATAAATCAAAGACAAGAAAAACTAATAGCGAATAGAAACGAAATACATCCAGTAGGTAATCACTTTTGTAGTTAAGTTCATATTTAAGAAGAATATTCAGATTAGGGTTAAGAAGGTTGAAGACAAAATGATATAAGTCAGGTTCAAGAATACGATTGGCGTTAGAGTTAAGGACAGCATAGAGAGTCCCATATAAAATTCTATTAAAATTAGAGGTAAATAAAGATTCAAGAAGTCCATCAAGATTAGATTCAAGTGCGCAGTTAATTAGGTCAATTATACCGTTGCCTAGATAGTCTTTTCCCTCTTGGTTGAGTCTCAGAGTCAAGGTATTGTCCAGTTGTTCAGAATTGAGGTGGGGATTAAAATAAGAGTTGAACTTAGGGTTAAGGACATGATTGAGAGAATAGTCAAGGTCTATGTTGAAGTTAGGAAATAGATTCTCTTGATGACGCATAAATTTTGGTATTATATCTTCCATGAGATCCATTTTCCACTGTTCCCAGTAAAAAGTTTCGATGCCAAAAACTATATTTTTCTCTCCATTTTTACACCAGCATCCTATGTTCTTTTCGCTGGCTGTATGTTCTTCTATTTCTGTTAAAGTAGGTATTCTATAGTTACATCCCAACTCAAAATTCTGTTGAGTTAACCATTCACAAAATGCTTCAGCATCACTTGCTCTTATTCCAGTAATTGGTTTTTGAGAATATCCCGATGGAAATCGATTACTTTGCCAATGTTCAGGTTGATAATTTTCACCAACTTTTCTCTTTTCATCGAGAAATAACTGGTATTCAGCACAAGTAATATAAGTCTTATCAATGGAAATCGTATCATCAATACGCAATAGATTATTTAGTCGTCTTTTTAAGACAACATTAGCAGCTAGTTTAAATCTGTCTTTCATAATCAATACTTAGTAATTTATAATTCATAACCCGCTTTCCAAATCCTTTTCTAACCGTCTTTCTAATTGTTCTCGAATATCTGGATCAATAATTAATCCCTCATCTCGACAATCATAAGCAAGTGCCATCGCATCAACTGTAGGTTCTTCCATATTCAATATAGCTCGAATAATATTTGTAGCATTACTTTGAGCAGCATAAAGACGAATGGTTTCATGCCACCAAGAATTTTTAATATTGTCAAGTAACAGTTTTTCTTGCTGAGTGGCTTGAATTTCCACTGCAGCTAAATATTCTTGAAAACTTAGATGAGCAAATTCATAAACGTCATTCTCTCTCTCTACTAATAAACTACAGACATCTCTTATTTGCTCAATAAATCTCTCTGCTGTGAATTCACTACTAGCAACTTCGATTAATTTGCTATGAATGATGGGAGCTTTTTCTGAAAACTTAAATTGCCGGGTATTATCTTGCATTAACCTCAACGCCAATACTTGTAAAACCGTTTGCTTTTGTGTAGCAGTTAGAGGATAGTCGAGATCGAGCTTTTTGGCACGCTGTCGCTTTTCTAATAATACTTGACAAATTTCCTTGTATAGTTCCACTCTTTTCCCTGGTAAAGCACTTCCTCTTCGATGTACAGTTGCAATCATAGTCAATAACAAAGGATTTAGTGCCATATCTGCTAAAGGCTTACTATTGAGGATACGTTCAATTAAATCTTCTGCTTGTTTTCTAGCTTCCTCACGCACACCGAAATCTTCTTCTCCTGCACGACTCATAATTTCCGTCTGCAAATACCAACTATTAAGAAACTGCTGCATTTGTTTGAGGTTGAATGGTTTTACCTCTAGTACAGTTACCGTTGTTTGTAGGGGCGCACTACGATAACCATAAGGTCGAGAGGTTATCAGAAAAGGTGTGTCAGGATATGCTTCAATTTGTTTATCTACCCAATTTCTCACTTTTTGACGCTCGGTTTTATCTGCTACTTCATCCAAACCATCCAACATTACCAGACATCTTTTTTGACGTAATTTATCTGCAAACCAATGGGGGGGTGGGTTGAGGGGATCAATTTTACGTTGTTCTTTAATCTGTTTAGTAATTAATTCCGGTAAAGTCAATTTCTCGTTAGCAATTTGTTGAGTGATATCTTTAAGATATAGCAACACGGGAATCAATCTTGGTGGTTTTGGATGAATCTCGTGTTGAGTATTTTTCGCATAAATTAGGGTAATATATCTAAGTAGAGTCGTTTTCCCTGAACCGGGTGCGCCTAAGATAACCATACGTCGAAACGCTGATTGCTCTTCCATCGCAGCCAAAAAGTCCCAAATTTTTTTTTCTCTGGGGTTCTTAGCTCTTTTCTTCACTGGCTGAATTATGCTTGCATTAACTTTAATTGCTTCCTTGGTGACAATTTTGAGAGGGACAAATACTTTTTCCAACTTCAAAATGCGGTCTTTATCCAAACCCTGGGTAAGATAGTCTCTGGTGGTGTAGATAAGTTGCTGAGAATACTTTTTAGGGAAGCTCGCTTTTGAAAAAAATTGTGCCAAATTTAAGGGCAAATTCTTAATTGTTCTAATCAAAGCTTCAGCAGTTGTTACCCCTTGTTTTTCTGCTTCAGTTTCTAAGGTTTCTATAAATTTACTACTAAACTTAACCCAAAGTGAGGAACATACTGTCACAAATGTTGGTATTAGAGTTTGTGTCCACTCCCCCTCAGTCAATCCCTGTTTAAGAGAATCTAGTGTGAATAGGGAAGATATCCCAAAAGGTATCCACTGAACTAAACGCTGGGTGAGTTTCTGCATCTGTGGCATTTCCGAAACAAGTAGTTGTTTCCAGTTTATCTGATTCTACTAAAATACAAGTAGCAAACCTTTCATTAATTATCTTGATATGGTTAGTTGCAATATTGCAATTATTGGACCGAGGGCATCTGGAAAAACGACTTATTTAGCAGCCTTATTGCATCATGCAGAGAAGAAAATGCTCACTAATAAAAAAAGCTCTTATACAGTGACAGCGCAAACACTAGAAGCTCGTCAACTCCAGCGAGCTGCAGAACAATTATTAAAAGGGGGTGTAGAACTAGAACCAACTAAACTGGGATATAACATACAAACCGTTTATGATTTACCCTTTTATTCCTTTACTATTGAACGTAATATTAGTGTATTTAATAAACTATTTAATGTAGTTAATGGACTATTTAATCATAAAAGAATATCTGAAAAATTTCAAATTACCACTAGAGATTATCCGGGAGAAATTTTTGATGATTTAGCAGAATCTAATCTATTAGGAGATGACAAAGAAGCCTTTGTTAAAGATTGTTTTGATGATAAAAGAGGCGGTTTGATGATGCTTGCTGCATGGAAATCAGGGAGTGATATTTATTATCACTCTTTGTTAAACAACTTTCTACATATCATGAACCTAACAGGAAATACAGAAGATTATAAAATGGCTGTTGTTATGAGTAAATGTGAAAGAATAGAACTGTGGCCAGGAAGACTTAATCCTGAGTTTGATTTGTTTGAAGTACATCTACCAAAAACCAGAGCCTTATTACGAAAATATCTACCATCAGAAAACCTAAAATTTTATGCTATTTCTTCATTTGGGGTGTTAGGAGAAAATGATCCCCGTCCCAATCGAATGAATATCAACCAATATGGTTTAGTGGAATCAGTCCTGAGAGAAACCAGTAAGTGGCAACCTTATAATATAGTAGAACCTCTTTATTGGCTAAGTACAGGAAAATAAGTATTTTTTAAAATTTAATCTTAATTGGAGCAGAAAAATTATAAAAACAAACCAAAGAAGTTAACAATTAACTTTAATGGTAGTATTTGTAGATGGTGGGTGTGCTACTAACCCCATCCATTATTGATAAGAGTAAACTTTCACCTACCTCGCCCTAAAAGTGCGAGGATTGACTAGGCCAATCTAGGCACTAAGGGGTGAATACCACATTAAGACACAGTTTGGCACAAACTTCCAGGTACTTCCCTCGCTTGGACTATCTTTAACTCTAATTGGTTAGGGGCTTGCAGAAAGGACATCTTAGCTGTGTTGTGGGAAGGGATTACTACAAGTTTGCCGGTTCTTGGGATTATATCCATTCAAAAACCAGTCTTTTGTCAAGCCGTCCCATAAGCGTACCGCCCCATCTGAGTTTTCCTTAGACATAGGGACGGAGCAAGAGGGACGGGGTTTGGGACCCAAAATTTTCAATGACATCTATCCGCGAACTCCATCAACAATTAGTCAATAAAGAACGATCTGCTGTTGAAATCACTACAGAAGCCTTAGAAACTATTAAAACAGTCGATCCCAAAGTTAAAAGTTTCTTACAAGTTACCGCCGATCATGCCTTGGAAATGGCCACAGCAGTGGATAAAAAAATTGCCAACAATGAAGAAATTGGCTTATTAGCGGGCATTCCCATCGGTATTAAGGATAATATGAGTACCAAGGGCATTGCCACCACTTGTGGGTCGAGAATTTTAGAAAATTTCGTCCCTCCCTATGAGTCTACGGTGACCCAAAAATTGCAAGAAGCTGGGGCCATCATGGTAGGAAAAACCAACCTCGATGAGTTTGCCATGGGAAGTTCCACGGAAAACTCTGGCTATCAAGTTACAGCCAACCCTTGGGACTTATCTAGGGTTCCTGGGGGCTCATCTGGAGGCTCAGCCGCCGCCGTAGCAGCCTCAGAATGTGTTGTAGCCTTGGGTTCTGATACTGGGGGTTCGATCCGTCAACCTGCCTCTTTATGTGGTGTAGTGGGGCTAAAACCCACCTATGGGCTGGTGTCTCGCTTTGGGTTGGTGGCTTATGCGTCATCTCTGGATCAAATAGGACCCTTTGCCCGTAATGTAGAAGATGCAGCCATTCTGTTAGGGGCGATCGCAGGTTACGATGCCAAAGATTCTACCAGCATTAATAGACCGATTCCCGATTATACCGAGTTCCTGAAACCCTCTTTAGAAGGGTTAACCATTGGGGTGATTGAGGAAACCTTTGGGGAAGGATTAGATCCCATTGTGGCTAAAACAGTTCAGGAAGCCATCGAGCATCTCAAAACTTTAGGGGCAAAGGTGGTTAACATCTCCTGTCCCCGTTTCCGTTATGGTTTACCTGCTTATTATATTATTGCCCCATCGGAAGCCTCTTCTAATTTAGCCCGTTACGATGCGGTTAAATACGGTATTCGAGAGGAAGCAGATACCCTGATGGATATGTACACCAAAACTCGCGCCTCTGGCTTTGGCGATGAGGTGAAACGACGGATTATGATTGGCACTTATACGTTATCTGCCGGCTATTATGATGCCTATTATCTCAAAGCCCAAAAAGTTCGTACCTTAATCAAACAAGATTTTGATGCGGGGTTTGAGAAGGTGGATGTTTTGGTTTGTCCAACTTCCCCAACAACTGCGTTTAAAGCAGGGGAAAAAACCTCTGATCCCTTAAATATGTATCTGTCTGATTTAATGACCATTCCTGTTAATTTAGCCGGTTTACCTGGGATGAGTATCCCCTGCGGTTTTGATGAGCAAGGGCTACCCATTGGCTTACAATTAATTGGTAACGTGCTTGAAGAAGGGAAGTTATTTCAAGTAGGTTACGCTTATGAACAGTCTACCGATTGGCATCATCAAAGCCCTTCTTTGAAAGGTTAATCATCATTAACCATCGCAACGGTGGGCAAAAGCAATCCCTTAATTTTATTATCAAGTGTCTTCAATCTTTGCCCACCCTGTGGGGATTTTGTTGATTTAAAATCCCAAGCAAAATATGATTATTTTTGTCCGCAAACTAAGCCAAAACGAATTAAACCTCGTTCGTAACCTCGACTCATTAATCCTAAAGATAAAGCCCCTTCTATAGTTTGCCAACCACTTTTGAATAAACCTGTAATCGCTTCTAAACTAAAAGCTGAATCAATAACTAGATCCCAAAATGGTGCAACGGCCATTGACCAATCATCGACTTTAATATTTTTAAATCCACACTGCTGAGCAATAACTTGATATTCAGGTAAAGAAATGACATAAGGTAAACAATAAACCCGATAAATTTCTTCTAAGTGTTGTTTTTCTTCTTGCGTTAAAGCCCCTGCAAAAGAATTTGTCGGCCGATGACACCAGGTAGCACAAATAAACGTTCCCCCTGGTTTCAAAACTCGATAACATTCTTGAAAAAATTTTGCTTTATCGGGCATATGTTCTCCACTTTCCAAAGACCATACCAAGTCAAAATTATGGTCTGGAAAGGGCATATTTAAAGCGTCAGCGACCTGAAACTGTGTGTTACCTTCTAATTTGACCTCAGTAGCCCTTTGAGTGGCTCTATTTGCCTGTACAGGAGAAAGGGTAATTCCGGTTGCGTTGGCGTTGAATTTTTCAGCTAAATAGAGGGTGCTTCCCCCAATACCACAGCCCACATCAACTAAATTAGAAACGTTTTTAATATTAGCCCAAATCAATAATTCTTCGATTAAATCAATTTGTGCTTGACGACGATTGAGTTTATAATTGCCTCCTCTACCATAATATCCGTGGTGCATATGTTCACCCCAAATTTGTTCCCATAAATCGCTTGAGGTGTCATAAAATTGAGCAATTTTTTCTGATAGGTTGGATGAGTGAGTCATAGTAATATAAAATCCGATCCCGTTAACGTCTGTATAATGGGAGGGGAATTGCGACATTAAGTTGGAATCATTATTATTATAAACCCCACTCATATCAAAAACAAGGCAAAAATTTTCCTTTAGAAAAACTTTTATAAGCCATAGAGGGTGGGCAAAGAGAAAACAGACTATTTATTATAACAATTAGTTAGATTTACCCACCCTATAAAGATGATATTAATCTAATTCTTCTTCTCCCACATCAGCCAAGCCAAGAGGAATATTTTCAGGCGATCGCAGGTTTTCTACTAAGTCTTGAATTTCTGGTGGAGGAGGCGGTGTTAAACGAGACACAACCAAAGTTACGATTACATTTAATACCATGCCCAATGTTCCAATTCCTTCAGCCGATACTCCAAAAAACCAAGGATTCATATTAAAAAATTTCACTCCCATAATATAGTAGGTGGTGAAACCTAAACCCAGAATCATACCAGCGATCGCTCCTTCTTTATTTGTCCGTTTATCGAAGACTCCTAAGATAATAACTGGGAAAAAACTAGCTGCTGCCAAGCCAAAAGCAAAGGCCACAACTTGGGCAACAAAACCAGGAGGATTTACCCCAAAGTAACCGGCAATAGCAATGGCAAATCCTACCATTATGCGCCCGAATATTAATCTTTGTGACTCACTAGCTTGAGGGTTGATAATCCGATAATAAACATCATGAGCAATGGAACTAGAAATGACTAAGAGTAGCCCTGATGCGGTGGATAATGCGGCAGCTAAACCCCCAGCAGCAACTAAGGCAATAACCCAAGGTGCTAAGTTAGCAACTTCTGGGGTTGAGAGAACAATAATATCTCTATCAATAGTAATTTCACTTGCTTCTTTATCGGGTAATAATTCAATTATTCCGTTATTATTTTTATCTTCAAATTGCAGGAGTCCGGTATTTTCCCATTTTGTCGCCCAATCGAATTCTTGTATCTCGGAAACGGTTTTGTTGTGTAAACTATCGATAATATTATAGCGAGCAAATCCAGCCAGAGCGGGAGCAGTGGTGTATAAAATAGCAATAAAAAGTAATGCCCAACCCGCAGAATAGCGAGCAGCTTTAGGACTAGGAACCGTATAAAATCTAACAATAACATGGGGTAATCCTGCTGTGCCAACCATCAAGGCAATGGTAATAAATAGCACATCTAACATTGATTTACTGGCGAAGGGTTGGGTATATTCAGCAAAGCCTAAATCTACCTGGATCTGGTTTAACTTATCAACAATATCACTAAAGGTAAATGCCAGTTGTGGGATAGGATTTCCTGTTAACTTTAAGGCGATAGCAATGGCAGGAATTAAATAGGCAATGATTAAAATAGTATATTGAGCTACCTGTGTCCAAGTAATCCCTTTCATGCCCCCTAAAATGGCAAAAAAAGCCACAATAATCATGCCGATTATCACACCAGTTGCAATGTCCACTTGTAGGAAGCGACTAAAGACAATTCCTACCCCTCTCATTTGTCCTGCAACATAGGTTAAAGAGACAAAAATAGCAGCAAATACTGCTACTAAACGAGCCGTAGTAGAATAATAGCGATCGCCGACAAAATCAGGTACAGTATACTTGCCAAACTTGCGTAAATATGGTGCTAAAAGTAACGCTAATAATACAAAACCACCTGTCCATCCCATCAGATAGATAGAGCCATCATAGCCCAAAAAAGAGATTAATCCCGCCATAGAAATGAAGGAAGCTGCTGACATCCAATCGGCTGCTGTTGCTGCTCCATTTGCAATAGCGGGAACTCCTTGATCGGCCACAAAAAAACCTTTACTATCTTTAACGCGGGAACGCCAACCAATGTATAAATAAATGATGAAAGAAATGATCACAAAAATAGTAGTCCAAGCTTCAACTGACATAATTATTCTCTCCCTTTAAACTTACGCTCTAATTTATCCATTTGAATCGCATAAACAAAGATTAAAATAACAAAAACAAAAATTGATCCTTGTTGGGCTATCCAAAAACCAAGGGGAATTTTTCCTAAGATAATAGTATTAAGGGGTTGTACTAAAAGAATGCTACAACCGAGAGAAACAGCAGCCCAAATAATGAGCAAAGTACGAATTAAACGGATATTTGCAC
>JASJEA010000133.1 GCA_030064935.1 Crocosphaera sp.
TGCGCCTTAAAAGGCGGGGTTTTAGACCCAACTATTTTCGATAATTGGTGATTTTCGAGGCATCGAACCTCGAAAATCACACGCTCTACCTCCCCACTCCGCAAGCTGAGAGTGGGGACTCCCGCTTATTCCGTTGAAGTTTCAACCCTTCCTATTCTATTGGGTGAGTTTTTTTACATTCCCATAATTTCGTAACCCGCATCCACATAGATAACTTGGCCCGTAATCCCACTAGCTAAGTCACTGGACAAAAAAGCGGCCGTGTTACCCACTTCTAACTGGGTAACAGTTCTTTTTAATGGGGCAACTGCTTCGACATGACGAATCATATCTAAAATGCCCCCCACCGCAGAAGAGGCCAAAGTGCGAATGGGTCCTGCGGAAATGGCATTAACCCGAATATTATTCGGACCGAGTTCGGAAGCTAAATAACGGACAGTCATTTCCAAGCCAGCTTTAGCAACCCCCATTAAATTGTAATTGGGAATCACCTTTACTCCTCCAACATAAGTTAAGGTAATAATACTACCCCCTTCAGTCATTAAGGGTTTAGCATACTTAGCCATATTACCCAGGGAAAAGGTACTAATTTCTAGGGACTGCTTAAAGGCTTCGCGAGGAATCCCACTGAAATCACCCCCCAAACCCTCTTTATCGGCAAAGGCCAAACAGTGAATCAAAATATCTAACTTTCCCCAAGTATCTGCTACAGCCTTGAAGGTTTCTTCTAGCTGCCCTTCATTTTGAACATTACAAGGCACAATCAGGGATGGCTTAATGGGTTCAACCACCTCACGGACTTTTTTCTCAAAACGTCCTTTATCGTCCGGTAAATAGGTGACAGCAAGATTAGCCCCTGCTTTATGGAGTTGTTGAGCGATTCCCCAAGCAATGGAGCGATTATTAGCGATTCCTGTAACTAGCGCGTTCTTTCCAGTTAAATCTAACATAGTTTTTTTGAGCAATGGGCAAAGTTTCTCTGGAATATGCCCCCACTAATTGATAATGGTGGCTATAATCAGGGACAGAGCAAAGGATTAATTATCCCACTAAAAACATTGTGAAGCAAAATGTAGCAAAAACCCTTGAAGATACGTTAAAGTGTTGTTTTTATCTAGGGCAAAAACAGTCCTAAGTATTTTGAGTTCTTTTATTTTTAGCCTGTTGTATTGAGTGTGATGGAATTGTCTGTACCACAAGATAAACCTCTAGCAGCCGTTTTTAACCGTATTGGTGGCGGTGCTTATCCTCCTGTTGTTGAAGCCTTTGATCGGGGTAAAACCATCTTCTTTCCAGGTGATCCCGCAGAAAGAGTCTATTTTTTACTTAAAGGGGCTGTTAAACTCTCCCGTGTTTATGAAGCTGGGGAAGAAATTACTGTCGCCCTATTAAGAGAAAATAGTGTCTTTGGGGTCCTGTCTTTGATAACCGGCCAACGTTCGGATCGTTTTTATCATGCGGTGGCTTTTACCCCCGTAGAATTATTATCTTCTCCCATTGAACAAGTAGAGCAGGCATTGAAAAATAACCCTGATTTGTCTATTTTGATGCTCCAGGGTTTGTCATCAAGGATTTTACAAACAGAAATGATGATCGAAACCCTCGCCCACCGCGATATGGGTTCCCGTTTGGTCAGTTTTCTGTTAATTTTATGTCGGGACTTTGGAGTTCCTACTTCTGAAGGGATTCGCATTGATTTAAAGTTGTCTCATCAGGCGATCGCCGAAGCCATTGGATCAACCCGTGTGACAGTTACTCGTCTTCTTGGAGATTTACGTCAAGAAGGTATGATTTCCATTCATAAGAAAAAAATTACTGTTCATAACCCAGTTGCCCTCTCTCAGCAATTTGCCTAACCTTGTTGTTAACCTGAAAAGCGAATGACCAGTGCTTATATCCTAATTGCATCGATTCTCATTTTAGGAGGCTTAATTGCTGCATTAGGTGATCGTTTGGGCAGCAAGGTGGGAAAAGCAAGACTCACCATTGGGAATCTTCGTCCGAAACAAACTGCTGTGGTGGTGACGGTTTTTACGGGAACTTTAATTGCTGCTTCAACCTTTGGCATTTTATTGGCATTCAGTAAATCCCTGAGAGAAGGACTTTTTCAACTCGATGAAATTCAGAAACAATTACGCATTACTAAGGCTGATTTAGAAGAATTAAGCACTGATAAAGAAGAGACTGAAAAGGAATTACAACAGGTAAAAACGGAACAATCTGCTGTTGAAAAAAAATTAGAATCGACCAACAAAAATTTTGATGAAGCCAAACAACAACTCAAATCGTTTTCTAGTCAAGCTGTTCAATTAAAAGCTGATATTCAAATGCTTCTCAACGAACGCAAACAACTACGAGATAATAAAATACAATTGGATCAACAAGTTGAACAACTACAACAAGAAGTTAGTCGTAGAGATGAAGAATTAAAACAAGGAAAAGCTCAAATTGCTGAACAAACTCGTACTTTAAATCAACGTCAAAGTCGTCTCCAGAGTTTAGAAAAGCAACAGAGCAACCTGCAAGCAGAAATTAATAGACGGGATGCTGAAATTACCAAACTTGACCAAGCCATTGATGAAAAAGATCGGGTTCTCAAAGATAGGGAAGCTCAGTTAAAACAGCTAGAACGAGAATCAGCTTACCTACAAAGACAAGTAGCCATTTTAGAACAGTATTATCAAACTTATCAGGAGTTACGAGAACGGAAAATTGCCATTGTTAGGGGTCAAGTTTTGTCCATTGGTGCAGTTCGTTTAGTAGTTCCTAAAGCGGGTAAAGATGTCATTGATGAACTTTTACGAAAAGCCAATCGAACGGCTATAGAATTGGTGGGAAAAGAAAGCGTTAAACCCGATGAAAGAGTTGTTAAAATTACTCAAGGGCAGGTTCAACAATTAATTCAAAATTTACAAGATGGACAGGAATATGTAGTGAGAATTATTGCAGCAGGTAATTATGTTCAAGGAGAAAAAGAAGTTAGAGTTTTTGCTGATATTGCTCTCAATCAGAAAATCTTTAGTGAGGGAGAAACTATTGCCATTATTTCCATGGATTCTCTAGATTTAACCGATGAAATTATACAAGCAAGGTTAGATCTATTGCTTTCTGCTACTCAATTTCGCGCCCGTCGTTCGGGGGTTTTGGGAGGGATTCAAGTTGGCGATGGACGTTTAAAAACCGTGGTAGATTTCATTGAAACTGTTAAACAGTTAGAGGGAGGTTTAGATGAATTACAGGCAGTAGCTATGGAGGATACAAAAACCATTGGCCCTCTAAAATTAAGACTGATAGGAATTAAAAATGATGACATTATTTTAGAAACAAAAGGTGAATGATGAATCAGAAAAAACCATCAATTATTTTAGGATTTGATCCTGGCAGGGATAAATGTGGTGTCGCAATTATGGCTCTAAATCATACCCTTTATTATCATCAAGTTGTCGAATCCTCTCAAGCTATTTTTACCCTAAATAATTTGCTGCCAAAATTTTCTGTTAACTTAGTGGTGATGGGGAATCAAACTACTTCTAAACAGTGGAAAAAACGTCTCGAAAATGAATTATCAGTAACCATTTCTATTGTGATGATAGATGAGAGAAATAGTACCTTAGAAGCGCGCGATCGCTATTGGCAAATGTACCCTCCCCAAGGTTTAATTCGTATAATTCCTCAAGGGATGAGAACTCCTCCTCGTCCAATTGATGATATTGTTGCCATTTTATTGATAGAACGGTATTGTAATAGTATAAAATAAGGATAAAATCGATGACCCTACCACAAATTATTAATCAATTTATTAAAAATCCTTCCCATTTACCTAAAAATATTATTTGGCGTTTTCCTCGCCATAAATCCTCTAAAAAACATATCTTTGTGTTAGGTGCGCCCAGAAGTGGGACAACTTTAGCTAAATTAATTCTCACTTCTCATCCTCATTTAATTGGCCCTGGTTACGAAACAGCATTTTTTACCTATGGTGATATTTTTAGTTTTAGATTTAAAGGGATTAAGGGCAAAAAGATGGATGAGTTACGTCAAAATTCTCATGATATTGTAGAATTTTTTGACGTTTTTACTCAGCAGATTTTAAGTCAGCATCCAGAGGGTAAATACTATGTTGAAAAAACCCCTCAGCACGTTTTGCAATTGGGATTTTTAACCCAGTATTTTCCCAATTCAAAATTTATTCACATGGTTCGAGATGGAAGGGATGCTTATTGTTCCGCTAAATATCATAAAAATGTTGTTCAAGGAAGTGATGTCAAACGTTATGCAAAGTATTGGAAAAAATGTGTCAATAGTAGAATAAAATTAGGTGAGAAAGATAACATTTTAGATATTAAATATGAGACCTTAGCATCCGCTCCAGAAACCACCATTAAAACTATGATGTCTTTTATTGGAGAAACCTATATTCCTCAACAGTTAGAACCTGGTAAATATGCCAATAATTCTATTACTAAAATTAAAACACCAGTGTTTGCTAAACTTGCCTCTAATATTACTGATTCTAGTATTAAACGTCATCAAAAAGAGTTATCAAAGCAAGAAATTGAAGAATTTAATCGGATTGCTGGTCAATCATTACGTCATTTTGGTTATGAGGTTTGATCGTTTTAAAACTCTAAAAACTTTGCTACAGAGGTGAGGAGAGAAAACAGTACGGACAGCACCACTTTTTTCAAAAGTCAGTTTTGATCTATTGTCATTTAATAGCTGGGTTATTTCTTTTCTAAGAATATCAATCTCAGTGAGAGAGAATTGATTCTCTAGAATTAAAAAGCCATTTTTATGATAATTATTTAACTGTTCTTGATTAAGAAACATTTTAGTATGGGACAACAAAGGAAAGAAGCTACAAAATCTTTATTTAGTATTTTATTAAGCCGTCTACTACAACTATACATCTATCAAGTTTAAAAAATTATGTTTCAACCAAACCAATTTTCTGTGTAACGCCCCTGTTTCCGAGCAGGAGGGGTTATCACTTTTGAATTGTGGTTAGTTGACGGGGTGACAAGGGTTGGAAAATGCTCACCGTGAGGGGTTTACCAATAAGCGATCGCTCTTCAAAATGAATTTACCCACCCCAAAAAACAGTACAGAAAGAAAAAATGGGGACATAATCAATTATGCCCCGAAAAAATAAACTGAAGTGATTACCGTTTTAACTTATATAGTACGGCGCCTAGGGGTGGAACCGTTATTTCCAAGGCATAAGGCCAAGGAGCATTGTTCCATTCACGGGCTTGAATTACAGTTGGATTGGAAATGCCACTTCCCCAATAAACCTGAGAGTCGGAATTAATTAATTCCACAAACTCTCCAGGTTGATGCAGCCCAACCCAATAATATTCATAGACATAGGGTTTAAAGTTGCACACAGCCACTATCATGTCTCCAGAGGCAGGATCACGGCGAATGAAAGAAATTAAGCCCCGAGGTGCGTCATTGGCTTCGATCCATTCAAACCCTTCACGGCGAAAATCTTCCATGTATAATGCCGGTTCTCTAACATACATTTTATTGAGATCCTGTACCAATCGTTTTAATCCTTTATGGGGTTCATACTGTAGGAGATACCAATCAATATCGAGAAACTCTTGCCATTCAGAGGTTTGACCAAACTCCATCCCCATAAATAGGGTTTTCTTCCCAGGATGAGCAAACATATAAGTTAACAACAGACGAGTATTAGCCATTTTTTGCCATTCGTCTCCAGGCATTTTATTCACTAAATGGCCTTTAAGATGAACCACTTCATCATGGGAGAGGGCTAACATAAACTTTTCATCAAAAGCATACCAAATACTAAAAGTAAGCTTGTTATGACAATTAGAACGATGATTCGGATGTTCTTTTAAATAAGCCAACGTATCGTTCATCCAGCCCATATTCCACTTGAAAGTAAAGCCCAATCCTCCTTCACTGGCGGGTTTAGAAACATTTCCCCAAGCAGTGGAGTCTTCAGCAATGGTGACTACTCCAGGATAATTATGGGCAATGGTATTATTCAAATGTTGTAAAAAACTAATGGCTTCTAAATGCCCATTATCCCCATATTTGTTAGGAACCCAGTCCCCTTCTCTTCCCTTATCTAATTCAATCATATAGGCAACAGCATCCACCCGAATACCGTCAATATGATATTTATCGAACCAGAATAAAGCACTGGCAATGAGGAAATTTCTCACTTCATTGCGTCCATAGTCAAAGACGAGGGTTCCCCAGGTTTTGATCTCTCCCTTGCGGGTATCCGCATATTCATATAACGGACCCCCATCAAAATAAGCTAACCCATGTTCATCTTTGGGAAAGTGGCCTGGAACCCAGTCTAAAATTACTCCAATCCCCTCCTGGTGACATCTATCAACAAAATACATAAAATCTTGAGGGGGTCCGTAACGAGAGGTGGGGGCATAAAAACCAACCACCTGATAACCCCAAGATCCATCAAAGGGATATTCGGTGACGGGAAGTAACTCTAGATGAGTGTATCCCATTTCTTTAACATAGGGTATGAGTTGTTCTGCTAGTTCGCGATAGTTAAGATAACGAGCCCCTGGTTTTTGTTCAACAGCAAGACTTGTTCCTTCTTTCGGGGGGTTATCGATGCTGGTGTGTAACCATGATCCTAAATGAACTTCATAGACTGACATGGGTTGTTTTTCGGGGTTACTGCGTTCCCGTTTATCGATCCACTCTTGATCGTTCCAGGTGTAAGTCGAGAGATCCGCTACAATAGACGCTGTTGCTGGGCGTATTTCTTGTTGATAACCATAGGGATCGGTTTTGAACACACAATAGTGATGGTGATTTTTGACGGAATATTTGTAGAGATCCCCCACTTTCATCCCAGGAATAAATAACTCCCAGATTCCTACTTCGGTTCTCTGCATTTTATTCGCTTCGGTATTCCAACCATTAAAGTCCCCTACCACAGCGACTTCATAAGCGTTTGGGGCCCAAGTGGCAAAATAAACCCCTGAAACTCCATCGATCTCAACAAGATGGGCCCCCATCTTTTCATAAATGCGATGATGATCTCCTTGTCCAAATAAATAATAGTCAAATTCTTCTAGAAGGCGGTTCTTAGCAATTGCGTTTTCGTTCATTGGCTAGTTGGTGACAATATTATTTTTGTTTTATATTTAACCATTGTTCCCACACTTGTCACCTTTTGCCAACTGTTTCGTCTCAGGGAAGTTGGCATTGAAGTCTCCATTTTACTTTTGGGCCTGTTTCCAGGTGTCGATTAGCTGGCTTGATTGTATTTGCTTTTTTGTTAAGTGTCAAAGGTTTTGTCTCTGCTATCCCAGGCGACACTTACCTTCGTTAAAGTGCGGGGCTTCTCGGCGGTAAGCTAAGAAAAAAATGAACTTGCAAGCTCAGTAAATATTCTTATCTTCAGCAAAAGGATATTAAAAATTAGAGTTTTATCTAATCAGAAAAAATAGCTTTTTCTAGTTGCCCTAAGGCCATTTCTAGCTCATCATTAACAATACATTGATCAAATTCTTGACTGAGTTCTAACTCTTCTTTAGCGCGATCTAAACGACTTTTAATCGCTTCCTCTGAGTCGGTTTGACGACCTCTTAAACGACTTTCTAACTCGACTATAGAAGGAGGAAGGATAAATATTCTCAAAGCATCAGGAAAACTATTTTTAATGGCTTTTGCCCCAACCACTTCTATCTCTAGAAGCACAATCATGCCTTGGTCAATTTTTTCTTTAACCTTAGCACGGGGAGTGCCATAATAGTTGCCCGCATATTCCGCCCATTCGAGTAATTGGTTTTCCTCAATCATGGTTTCAAAGGCCGCCTGACTCAAAAAATAATAATCCTTTCCATCTACTTCTGCCTCACGAGGAGAACGAGTGGTAGCAGAAATCGATAAATAGAGTTCAGGGTGACGGGTTAATAAAACCTTCACTAAGGTACCTTTTCCGACACCGCTTGGGCCAGTTAATACAATCAGTTTTCCTGATGCCATGAGATGCTAAATATATCTACAATTTAGTTACTGTTGATGCTAACTTCTTTATTGACCACGAAACGATGGGCTACGGTTTCTGGTTGTATGGCGGATAATACCACATGACTCGAATCAGTGATAATAACCGCGCGAGTACGTCTGCCGTATGTAGCATCCACCAGTTGACCGCGATCACGGGCTTCGGAAATAATCCGCTTGATGGGGGCTGATTCTGGGCTAACAATAGCAATCACTCGATTAGCAGAAACAATATTGCCAAACCCAATGTTGATGAGTTGTATCTTTTCCATAATGATTATACGGTTATACCGTGTGAGAAGTAATTAATAGAGTACCTTTCCTATGATATCGATTAAAATTAAGACTTACAACGTTTAAAGCAATATTTCTTGATACTTTTCAGTTTCTTTTCAGGTTTTTCTCATACTTATCCTCTAATTAACCTATTCCATAGATAATAGTCAATTGACTTTTAAATCAATTGGCCTAACCTTGTTGACAATGCTTTTGGACTAAATTTGGCTAGGGTTTGTTCTCGCAACCACTTTCCCTGACAGCGTTTGTCGTCCCCTTGCAAAATTTCTACACAGCCTTGAGCCACCGCCTCTGCATCTCGGTGAGGAACGCTCCAACCTAGTTGGCCGTCTTGCAGGGGATCGGCGGAACCGTCATTGTTTCCTGACAATACAGGAATTCCACAGGCCATGGCTTCTAAGTAAACGATACCAAATCCCTCTTGAGAAGGCATGATATAGGCATCTGCTATCCGATAATGGTTAACTAAGTCTTCGGTTGCAACAAATCCCGCAAAAACCACGGAATCCCTAATCCCTAAGTCTTTGGTTAATTGCTCTAAACGGGGGCGATCGTCTCCTCTTCCGATAACAATATATTTAACATTAGGAAAAGATTGTAAAATTTTCGGTAAGGCTCTTATGGTAACGTCTACTCCTTTATAAATGTCCCCTGACCATAATCTAGCAACAGTCATTAATACTTTTGCCTCTTTTAAATTATATTTTTCTATTAGTTCTATGGGTTTTTCTCCTGGGGTAAATTGCTCCCCATCTACCACACATGGAACAATTTCAACTTTGTTAAGATTAATGTCATTTGCTTGACATAAACAGTCACGACTATAACGGCTGATAGTCCAGATAGTATCAGCCTTTTTTAAGGCGGTTTGTTGTGTTTTGGGTAAGGGTTTCCAGACTTCTTTCCCGTATGTTAAAACGGTGTAAGGAATGCCTAAAGGTTGACAAAAAAATTGAATTAATGGGGCTAGGTTTATATGTCCACAAAAGACTCTTTTTGGGCGTTTTGTTACTAGATGAGTTAATAATTTAAGAGCAAGTTTTAATCTTCCTTTCCAGGGGGGAAGGGTTTTCAGGTAATGATAAGTAATTAATTCACTGGTTAAGGGGTTATGACATTCGGGTGCATCTCTTAATAAAAAAATATCTGTTTTTGGACAATTGGAAGACGTTTCTATGAGAGATAAATACGCTTTGAGTACATCTTTAACATAAGCTTGTATTCCCCCTTCTTGGGAAAATATTTCTAAGAAAACAAAGGTATAATTAGACATTGAATAATATAATCAAATTTTCCTATAACACTGTAACACAACTCTTTTAATTAAAACTCCATAATTCTGCTAATTTTTCTGTTAGTTTTTGCCACTCACTGGGTTCTAATTTTCCTAAACGTCTATTTATTAATGATTTGGATAAGGTCTTGATTTTATGTAATCTAACTGAATTAAGATAATGTCTTCAGAATCATATTTTTTTATAAGTGATAATCTTAGAAAATTATATCTTATCAATAGGTAATTGTTTTGACGATATTAATTTTACTTCATATGTAAAATTTGGGATAACTTAGATTCTTGTTCACCTCATAAATAAATTCAAAAATCCCTCAGTATAGATAATCTGAGGGATAAGTTTAATAGGCTATTGCTTCCTATTTTTTCTTAGTTTGAGCTAATTTACGTTTGAATCCTGTTCCAAAAGCAACTGCTGTTGCTGCTCCAAGAATAGTAAGCGGTTCCGGTACAGAACTTAAATTAATATTAGGCGAAGAATCTTGATAAATAGAGGTTCCAGCGCCTCCTGATTGACCAAAAAAAGTGATGTTGGAATCATTTCTGCTTAGGGTGTATCTGGGAGCATCAAACAAAATGCCAAAATCAATGGATAAATCCCAATCAGATACAGAAGAAAAATCAAAATTGATTGTGGGAATTAAACTGGGTCCCAAACCCCCATCTAGAGTAGAATCAGGCGTTAAGTTTAAGTTCAATTCATCAATCATAATAGCAAAATCTTGAAGACTTCCATCATCCTCATAGAGAATGAAACCAGAATAATCACTATTCTCTGGTAAAACATTTTGCAGCAAACCGCTAGCACTAAAAAGAGTAAAATTACCGTCAAATTCTTGTCTAGTTAATTGAGCATTAGCTGGTAAAGAAATCATTAAGCTAAGGCTAATAATTCCTAAAGAAAGTTTAGTTGGAAGTGTTTGTAAAGTCTTGTTCATGGGAGTTTATCAAGTTATGTTTGATTTGAGGGGTTGAATAACAAACGATAACAATTGTTTGTTATTTTAGGAAAGCCCCAGTTTAAGGAAAAGGAATATATTTCCTTTAATATATTAAAGCAGTTTTTTCTGAGTTGGGGGGCAAGTTAGACAAAAGTGTTGAGGAGATACAAACGACAGTAAAGCATCTTAAATTAATTAGCAAGAAAAATCTGCATCGGATAAGAGTCAGCAACTAATTGATTAGCTTGCTTTTCAAGATTTAGATTCGATTGAAAGGGTAATTTAGGTTGACTTTCTTCAAAATCAATTAACGTTTTAATCCGTTGATATGCTTGATAAGCAACGGTTGGGAAGAAGGAAAATTTACCTGGTAAAACACATAAATAATTACTATCGTTGTCGGATTCAATCCAATAACTATAACGTCTTTTTTGTTCTTCCTGACTAATAAATTCAGTTTTGACACATTCGTAACTATACAGTTGACGACTATATAATTTTTCTTTGCCAAAATAACGTTCTGCCGACTCTAAAATGGGTTCAATATCTACACCATGTATACTATCATCATTAGCATAGCCAGAATCGGCTAATAAAGAGTAAATGTATTTTTCATCTCCTAATTCTCTTTGTTGTACAAAATGGTTAAAATGAAAACGATTTTTAGTTGACATTCTCACAAAATTAGTATCTACTAAAGCGGGATAAGCAACCACCATTGCGCTACGACTTCGCTTTAATTTTGCTCTTACTTGTAACTCTTTTAAAAAGGGTTCAAACCCTTCCCCAACAGCAAATATAAATAGGTTGGCTTTTAATCTTTTTGATCGGCATTCCTGTGTTTCACATAATAAACTTTTAATCCTTATTTTCCCATAACTATCAATTAATAACTTATCAATTTTTACTCCTGTTTCAAATGTCACTCCATGACTTAAACAACTTGCCACTAAATCTTTTAAAATGTTGCTGGTGTGCATTGAACAATCAAGGGTTTTAATTAAATCATAGTTGGCGGTTTCAATGTCATAAGATAAGTCAAATTGATGACAAAGTTTTTGTAAGGTTTCTGTTGGATTTTTCAACGAACAATTTAACCCTTCATAATTTTCTACTTGTTTATAAGTAGGGGCTAAACATTGATTATTAACTAACCAATTATGTTGTCTTCCGTAAGCGGCTTCTAATCTCCCTAAGACTCTATTCCGTTGTATATTTATTTGTATAGAATCACTTTTTAGACGAGATGAGCGAATTTCTGGGGCATCTTCTTGGGGATGAATTAAATAAACAGGGGCATCATTAAACCATCCTTTAGGGTTAGGAATAATAGCAGGACTGAAAAAATTAGTTTCTTTTTCTTTTAAACTGACGTTACATTGCTCTTTAAAATAAGGGGTATATAAATTAATTAAATCTTCTACTCCATTGACACAATTGATAAAGGTTTGAGCATCATCTTGACCAGAATATAACGCTCCTGTATGATACCATCCTTCTAATTTTCCTGATGCTAAATTTCCTAATTGTGGAGCTTTTTCTAATAGTTTAATGGATAAATTGCTATGACGAGATAAAAATTCAGCAATGGCAACTCCAGCAATACCACCACCAATAACAACAACATCAACGTATTCAATTTCTGAGACTTGAAGCGGTTTCATAACTGCAAAGATTTGTGGATTTTAAACACTAATTTGATGGACTGAATGAGATTATAACGTAAAATCAAGAATAGGTTTTAATTTAATTAAAATTTAAAAAAATTACTAGGGAATAAGATCAAAAAGAAATTTTATTGGCATTGTACCAAGAATATAGAAAACACGCACATCAAGCAGAATGCGAGAATGTGCGAATTACCCGATTTAATTAATTAAATTTAACGGCTAATCAAACTGTTAAAGTAAAAAATTATATTTCTTCCGGATTAACTCCTAATTCTCGTAATTTTTCTGCTAATTTATCAGCCCGTTTACGTTCATCCTCAGCCCTTTGTTTTTCCTCAATAAAACTAGAAAAAGGTTGATCATCAGGATAATAAATAATCAATTCAGTTTCTGCTAACTGAAACCTTATCCCTAAACGGGGACTAATCCAATTATCAATTTTCTCAATGACTTCTAAGGTTTCTCCGTTCCTTAGTAATCCACTAAAATCATTTTTATTAGGATTATAAATATAATATTCTTCAACTCCATTATGCTCATAAAACAGGAGTTTTCGATTCATTTCTGCTTGAGTATTTCCTGGAGAAAGTATCTCAAAAACTACTTGAGGAGCGATATTATCTTCTTTCCATTGTTGATACGATCCTCTATCTCCCTTGGGACGATCAAACACAACCATAATATCAGGAGCTTGTCGTTTTTTATTATTATTTTCCGTAGGATACCAAAGTAAATCTCCTGCGACAAATACTTGATCATCATCAGCAAATAACCAATCTAAATTAGCTTTAATACTGGTAATCCAACGAAATTGAACTGTATTATCAGCCATAGGATTACCGTCTCTTTCAGGATAAATAATTTCAGGTTTATTGGTATTTTTAAATTGAGCAACCATAGGATTTATGTTCAAGCACTTAGACAGTTTCCTGATTAGATTAACAAAATTTTAGCCTCGATGACCTGTCACAATATAAGAAACCCGTTGAGCAATATTGGTGGAGTGATCTGCCATTCTTTCCAGATGACGAATAATCAAAGCTAGGAGTAAAAAAGGTTCAATACATCCTGGGATATCTCGTTGATAGGCTAAATATTGATACAATTTGTCGTAGGCATCATCCACTGTATCATCTAATTGTTTAACTCGTTTTCCTGCTTCTTGATCTAAGTCCGCTAAAGCAACTAAACTGGTGGCTAACATCATTTGAGCATGATTAGACATGGCAGCAATTTCTTTCATACAATCATGAGGTTGATAAGGAAATAATTTAACAGCAATTTCACCTAAATCTTTGGCATAATCTCCAATACGTTCTAAATCTCTAACTAACTGCATGAAAGCACTTAATAAGCGTAAATCTTGGGCAACAGGAGATTGTAGTGTCATCAATGTGGCACAGTCGAGTTCAACCTGACGATAATAACGATCAATTTGCTTATCAAGGATAACAATTTTTTGTGCCGCATCAATGTTCCGCTCAAATAATGCTTGATGACTGAGACGAAAGGATTCCTCTACTAAGGTTCCCATCCGTAATACTTCTTGTTCGAGTCGTTTGAGACATCGTTGAAAGTAGGTACTTCCTGGATAATTATCGGAGTAGGATACATTCACAACACTATCTTTAACCTATCCCTGTTTTAACTTTATTTGACAATATATTTGACCTTATATATTAAGATAACGTTTTCACTAAACAAACCACAACAAACTGCAACATAAATTGAATCTTTTGTTGTCTACTTTGGGACTAATAAGTTAAGAACTGATGAAGACCTCAACCTATTTTGGTTAACAAAATTTGTATCCAAGCCCCTTCCGTATCAGGATGATTTTTGGCAATAATTGTTCCCTCGTGGGATTCAATAATTTCTTTCGCTATCGCCAATCCTAGACCACTTCCGGATCGCAACGACTCAAGAGACTGACTTTGTCGAGTTCGGGAAGTGTCTCCTCGATATAAACGCTCAAAAATATAGGGTAAATCTTCTTCTGAAAACCCCGAACCCTGATCTAAAAGATGAATTTCTAGCTTGTCCTCTTGTTCATCGTCAATGAGATTAACCATGATTTCACTATGACTGGGACTGTGTTTAATACTATTATCAAAGAGGTTAATAAAAACCTGCATGAAACGAGAGCGATCGCCGAAAAATTCTCTTTTTTGAGTGCCTTGAAAATTTAAGGTGATTTCTTTTCTTTCTGCCAGGGGTTCTAATACTTCCCAAGCGGAGTTTATAACCTCTTCTAGATTTAGGAGTTCTAAGGATAGACTATGATAGGGATTTTCTTGTAATTGACTCAATTCTAACCAATCTTCTACTAAACTCATCAAACGCTGAGTTTGTTCTAACATTTGGCTTACCCTACGTCTTTCTGGATCTTGGAGACGATTTTCTAGCCATTCAGAGACTAAAGCAATGGAGGTTAAGGGAGTTCTTAACTCGTGAGTGAGATCAGAAAAGGCGCGATCACGAGAACAAGATAATTCTACTAAAGGCTGTTGATTTTCAATAAAAATAGCAATTTGCCCTTGAGGTAAGGGATAACTAAAACCCTTTAAAGGTATAGAAGGGATAGTCAGGGGTTGAACAGTAGAATTAGGGATATTTGCAGTTTGGGGGGCATAATGGCTAGGGTAAAATGTCCATTGATTGACTTGGGGGGTTTGGGTTTGACGGGTTTCTTCGATAAGTTGATCCAGTTCGTAGGATCGCACTAATTCAAGCAATAAGCGAACTTGCCCCGGTTGCCAGCGATCGATATATAGTAACTCCTGGGCTTTTTGGTTACACCATAGTAGTTGATTTTCTTGATCCACCCGTAAATAGGCGATGGGGGAAAGATTCAGAATCTCTTGTTTGATATCTAATTCTTGTTGTTTTTGGTCAGATTGTTGTTGAATATAGATAATTTCTCTTTTAATGAGCGTACTAATCGGTAGTGATCCCAACAACTTAGCTGTATCTGGGGAAGCCGTTAACAGGTTTTTTAATTCGGACTGTAGATGATAACGGTTCCATAACAGGATGACAATCCCTAATAGGAAACCTAGAATAAAGAAATACAAGGTTCAATCAGCGAATTTATTAACATTATTTTTATCCTATCAGTTTCAGGGGGAAGATTGGGAAGGGAGGAAGAAGTATGGAAAATAAAGAAACAATTTAATTCTGTATTGTCCACCATTGACATAATTTTTATCGAGATAATAGGATCTAAAACCTGACTTTTTAAAGCGAAACATTTTTGAGGCGAGGCTTAAATCTTCCTCTCAAAAAGAACTTCTGTACGATAGCGCCGGGGCTTCGCTGTGGAACTTATGACTTCTGACTTTTGACTTCCTTAAACCCTTCGATGATTCTGTATTTCTTTGATGATCAATAACCCCATAGCAAGCATTAAGGGCAAAAAGTAATAGATTGCTCGATAAGCAATTAAACCCCCTAAGATATCTCCTTCAGAAATGGTTGCAGGAAGAGATAATAAAATTACCGTTTCAAAAATCCCTAAACCACCGGGAACATTACTAATTAATCCAGCCGTTAGTCCCAAAATATAAATACCGAAAAAGCCAGGAAAGGAAACTGTTTTTGATAGAGGAAGTAATAAATATAAAACCCCTGAAGCTAATCCCCAATCCATAGCAGCAATACAAATAGAAGCTAAAGAAATTTTTGGTGAGGGAAAATCAATCAACTTTGAACCAATTTTTAAAGGATTTTTTCTAAAAACACTAATGATAAAATAAAGAGAAACTAAGCTTAAAAATACTAATCCTATAGGATGGGCTGATTTAAACGGTAGTTTTAAAATACTCGGTAAACTCAAAGGCTCGACTAAAAAAACCACACCACTAACTCCTAGTAAACCCACCCAAAAAGTCAAATGAGTGAAAATAATTAATTGAGCAATTTGAAAACTAGAGATTCCCCAAAGTCGATAGAATCGGTAACGAATAGCCGTCCCTGAAAAAGCAGTAAAACCAATGGTATTCCCTAGGGCATAACTAATAAATGCAGTGAGCATTATTTGACTGGGTTTTAAATATTGACTGAGATAACGAAACCCTAAGAAATCGTAACCTGTCATGGTTACATAGCCCAAACTTGTTAAAGTGATCGCACCAATTTTTCGACCATAGGAAATGGTACTTAAATAGTCTAAAATATCAGATATATTATATTCCTTAAACTCATTAATAATGATGTTAATTGAAACAATTAAAAATAATAAAGCTAAAGCAATAGGCAATCCTTTGAGAAGACGGCGAACCATGAGATAATTTTATAAAATAAACAGGTAGAGATTAGCTAAACATCACAAGTCGAGGAAATTGTTAATGTTACAAAGGTTTAAAAATTATGCAATTGGCCTTATGATAGGGATTTTATTCTCCTTATTAACTGGTTTCTGGAGTCAAAGTGCTTGGGCTTTAACTAATATTCAATTATTAGATTTATCTTATAAAGATTGCCCCCCGGAACTAGCAGAAGGAAATGTTACCAGTGGGGGTTCAAGTCTTCCGGCTGATTGTTATATTATTACTGGTAAAGCCAAAAATACATCGGGTAAAACTGTCTATGATGCTGACGTTTTTGGACGTATTTTGGATGCGAATAACGAACCAGCTTTACAAAATAGAAGTCGTGTCGGTTCTATTCCAGAAGTTCCCCCAGGGGTTAGTAATTTTGAAGTTAGAATTACGGTTCCCGCCGAGCAACCAACCCCTTTGAAATTAAAGAAATTTAAAGCGTCTGGTTTTACCACAAAAGTAACACCTATTTTTTAAATACTTTAAGACCCCATGTAGTTATGGGGTCTTGTTTTTAAGCATTTAAAACCCCGTACTAACAGGAGCAAGGCTGCTTAATGCTCTGGCGAGAAATTGTAAAGCGAAGATGGCTACAATAGCCGAAATATCGAGCCCACCTAAAGGGGGAATAAAAGAGCGAAAAATATTGAGATAAGGATCAGTAATTGGACTTAAAAAAGACATCGCATTGTAAGCCCATTCTGCGGTTTGAAACCAAGATAATAAAATACGAATAAAAATTAATACCAAATAGATATTAAGGAATTGGACGAGGGTTTGAAAAATTAATGGTGTGATGTCCATAATGAACGATTTTCCTGATAAATAATACAGCTACCTTCTGATCTTATCTCAAATTCTGATTAAATGTAACTTGAACTGACCAGAAGCAGAACCTTACAGATACCCTCTAAGCAACAGACAAACAATAAGATTAATTGAAATCAAGTTAGGATGTATAGAGGATAAGGGTACAATGGGAGTGGCTGAAGGCACAGCAAAGTCCGAGGAGGTGCGCGATGAAAACTTTAAGTTTGGCAGAACAAGACATTTCTGCAATGACAGAACAAGATGTAGCGAATCTTGCAGGGCGACTCGAACAAGACGATTATACCAATCCTTTTGAAGCTCTCAAAGATTGGCATACATTGCGGGCGATCGCTTTTCAACGTCAAGATCTGGCAGAACCCTATCTATATCTACTTGATATAGAGGCATACGACGAAGCATAATCATGCTCAAGTCTAAATCCGTCCTCATAGGCATAGGTGGTGGTATTGCTGCTTATAAGGTCTGTGAGGTTATTTCTTTTCTGTTTCAAGCGGGTGCAGAAGTACGCGTCATTCTCACCGAAACTGCCGAACAGTTTATCACTCCCCTAACCGTTGCAACACTCTCCCGTCATCAAGCCTACACCGATCATGATTTTTGGCAAGCTACTCATGGCCGTCCCCTGCATATCACTTTAGCAGAATGGGCTGATATCTTCCTCATTGCCCCTTTAACTGCTAATACTCTAGCTAAATTAACTTACGGCCTAGCCGATAACTTACTAACTAATACAGTTATTGCTTCACGTTGTCCCATTTTACTCGCTCCAGCCATGAATACGGAAATGTGGGAACAAGCAACCGTACAACGAAACTGGCAACAGTTACAAGATAATCCCCGTTATCATAGCCTCAGTCCAGGAACAGGGTTATTGGCCTGCGATCGCCTGGGTTCAGGACGCATGGCTGAACCGAGGGAGATCATTTCTAGTCTACAATCTCTACTCTACACCCAAGGGACACAGGATTTAAAAGGAAAACGCATTGTTATCAGTGGGGGAGGAACCAGAGAACATATTGATCCCGTCAGATTTTTAGGTAATCCTTCCACGGGAAAAATGGGCTTGGCATTAGCCGAAGCAGCCAGCGAGCGGGGTGCTATAGTTACTTTTATTCATGGTCCAATTGCCCCGGAATTATTGCCTCTTTCTCCTGGTTATCAATCTATTGCTGTGGTTAGTGCTGAAGAAATGGAAGCAGCGATTCTAAGCCATTTTTTTGATGCTGATATCATGATTATGTCGGCCGCGGTTGCTGATGTTAAACCGATTGATTATTGTGATTATAAATTGCCTAAAAAAGAGCTACCGACTAACTTACAATTAGAAGCAGTGACTGATATTTTAGCTAAGTTGGGAGAGCAGAAAAAAAATCATCAAACTTTAGTGGGATTTGCTGCACAAACAGGAGAAATTGTCAAGCCTGCTTTAGAAAAATTAAAACGTAAAAATTTAGATATTATTGTTGCTAACCCTGTGGATAAAGCAAAAGCAGGGTTTGGAAGTAATAATAATCAGGGTATTTTAATTAACAAAAAAGAAGAACAAAAAACGATCAATTCTTGTTCTAAATTAGAACTTTCTCATCAATTATTAGATTTTATTAATCACTGGAGACACTCAAAAATAGAAAATGGATAATTAATTGTCAATCAGAATGTGCAAATTTAGAATTTAGAATTACCTCCAACTTAAGTTGGAGGCTTGAAACCCTTTTTTTACCTCAAATTTCCAACAGTAAAATAATTAACAGGGTAGATGTTAAACAAGCAAAAAATGTTCTAATTGCGTTCCATCGATTCCAACGAGGTTCAAAATCTAAACGTGCTGTTTTTAATGTCGTTTCATTCATATCCATAACATTCCAAGTTTGCAGTTTATTATTCAGTGGAACATTAATGGTAAAGGTAGGCAATTGAACACCGACAATGTAAACAAAAGCACAGATAATCAATAGAGGTAAAAGTCCATTCAATTGACCAATACTAAGCATAGTAGAAGTGATTAAGAAAACCACCGAACCGAGCCAAACTAAGATAAAAATCGGCTGATTGTTCTGAATAATACCATCTATAACCTGAAAAGCTCGAATAAACTCTCGGTCATTTAAACTTCGTATTCCGGGCATGACTACTAGCAAAAAAGCAAACAAAAATCCAGCAACCAAAGAACAGAAAAGTGTGGTTATACTCAAGGAAATGGGCAAGATTATTTCCGTTAACATGAAAAACTCCTTTTATGAATGATGATTCAAATATTTGAGCGATGAATTTAATAAGATAAACTCGGTGCTTGATGGAGATAGATATCATCAACCAATTGCTTCAAAATGAAATCAGCCACATCAGCCGGGGTGATTTTCAGTTTTGATGTCTTA
This sequence comes from Crocosphaera sp., assembly GCA_030064935.1. Classification (GTDB taxonomy): domain Bacteria; phylum Cyanobacteriota; class Cyanobacteriia; order Cyanobacteriales; family Microcystaceae; genus Crocosphaera. The sequence goes on from JASJEA010000133.1 coordinate 19,747, forward strand.
TCCGTTCCTGGAAAACCGTGGCGGTATATCCCTGTTCTTTCACCGTCTATAAAAGCTCCTGGTCGAATAATCGTCCAATCTAAACCACTATTGTGTACCATCTTTTCTTGTCGTTGATGATCCGCAAAGACATTACGCAAAATCAATCCAAACATAATGTACTTCCAGTAGAAATTGAGACTACTCCAACTCTCACCTATTCCTAAAGTAGTCTGACAGATTAAGCGTTTCATGCCACCTCTTTTCATCGCTTCAATGATGTTTTCAGTTCCTTGGGAGCGAACCGTTCCAGTTAGCTGTTTTCCAGAACCCAAGGTACAGATAACTATCTCTTGCCCTTGTAATGCTTGTTCTACCCTTGTACTGTCCATCACGTCTCCCTGAAATAATGTCAGTTTGGGGTGCTTAATATGGAGGTTGAGGGGATTTCTGGCAAAAGCTGTAACCTCATGGCCTTGTTCGAGAGCTTGTTTAACCACTTGCTGACCTACCTTACCAGTTGCACCAAATACGACAAGTTTCATGGTTATATCTCCTTTTTAACAACACTCTTAGCTTAGAGATTTTATGATTTGCAAACTATTTCGTTCTTGCTCTACTTGAATAATCTTGCGGTCAATTTTCAATTTCTTGAATATAATAGCCAAAACGTTAAACAGGGAGTTAACTGTATGACCAATCCTGGTGTTCCACTTAATCAGGTAAGTGGTTCCCTTCATTTGCCAAAACAGAGGCAAAAATTGGAAAACATCCGAGTTGAACAACTTAAAAACCCTCCGGGAGAAGGAAACTATCTTTGTGAGGATAAACATACTATATTTATCTCCCTCGCCCCACGTCCCCTTGAGTATTTGCAAATTCAGGATGGTGTCAGCTACAACGGGTTATATCGTCCTGGAGAGATACTGATTACCCCTGCCAATGTACCTTTGTTTGTTCGCTGGAAAGGTCAAGAAAATTGTTTACAAATTCAGATTAAGACTGAGTTTTTGCAGAAGATTGCGCAAGAAACCCTTAATTGCGTTCGGAATCAAAGGTTTCAACTCATGCCTCAATTTCAGGTCCATGATTCCCATATCCGAGGAATCACGATGATGCTGCTTGAAGAATGTCAGCAACAAGTCTCCAACAATCAACTTTATCTTGACTCCTTGGCTAACGTTTTAGCTGTTAATCTTGTCCGACATCATGGCACGACTAAGCCCATTTTGCCGGTTTATCAAGGAGGGTTGTCACCCCATCAACTCAGTCAAATCTTTGATTATATTGATGCTCATCTTGACCAAAATCTTAAACTAGAAGACTTAGCTCAATTGCTTGATCTGAGCCAATTTCATTTCAGTCGTTTATTCAAGCAATCTGTTGGCTTATCCCCTTATCAATATTTGATCGAGCAGCGAATAGAACGAGCTAAACAATTGTTGAAACAAACTAATCAATCCATTCTCGATATCGCTTTAAGTTGTGGGTTTAACAGTCACAGTCATTTAACTAAAAAGTTTCGACAAGTGACTGGTATAACTCCAAAAGCTTATCGTATTAGTTAGTTATTTTGTTGGCTAATTTCGGCCAATTGGCATCAGCTTTAACGATATTATTGGGAATATTTTTATTCCATCTTTTTTGAATGTTTGCATCATAGTTAAGATACAATTTTCCGTCCACTATTTTCCAAGCCTCCGGATCGATGGGGGCCGTATAATTATTGCTGACTGCCCAAGCACAAAAACCACCATATTGAGGGGCATACTTTTCTGGTTCTTTTACGAATAAGTCACGATGTTCAGCACTTTTAAACCACCAGGTTGTCCCCGCCCATTGATGGCTAAATTCTGAATTTCCTTTAACCGCTTGCCCATCTACAAAATAGGCTACTGGATCAGTTCCTTTGATGGCAACTCCTTGTTGTTCAAAAAATATAGTTTTAGTGCTATTTTCTGATTTTACCTGATTCGTGGAAGAAGAATTTTCTTGACTGGACTCATTTGTTGTTATAGTTTGACAACCGACTGTTAATCCAGTCAAAGAAACAACACTAATCAGCATCAAGTTCTTGAGAACATCAATTTTTTTGAGTTTCATGACAATTTTTTGTATAGAATATCAAATAATAAAATACAGATTTTTCTTCCGTATGTCTTGACAACTAATTATCCCGTTTCAGGATAAAAAAGAAAGGTTGAGAACAATTTTTATCATCCATGATACCTAATACTGTATTATCATCTATTTTTCTGAAAGAATCGTTAATGGGTAAACGATCATAAACCATTGTAGCTGTTACTTTTCCCCTAGATTCCATCATCCTTAATCGAGCTTGGGAAACCTCTGTTTTCATTAACCCATTCATTAACATAAAAACTGGTTTTAAAGCATTATTTTTTAACCAGGGCATTTTCAAAACCCAGGTCATGGCATTGGCATTTGGTTCTACCTTAAAAATGTTCTCATTGCTATCTAAAAATAATAAAGGATGGACAGTTTCCGCATCAATAAATTCCTTCCCATACCAAGACGATATTTCTAAAAATCCATCCATGGGATGATTGGTGTGAACTCCATGACCTCGCCAACGACCAAGCATGAAATCTAAATTGACTGGCTCAAGAGAATCAAACCACTGTAAGGCTTTTTCTCTGGTAGTTTTGCCTGTTTTTTGAATTAAATCATAGTTTTCTAAGGTTTCCATAGAAAATAATTATAGTTAATGATTACAAGGCCGACATACTGCCGATTTTGATTGCTATACAATACAGAGCAGGTTCCCCAACTCAATAAACAAATTCATCCAACAAGTTTTGACTTATTGGATAGGGGCTCAAATGTCTTTAATATCCTATGAGATTATTCTAGCATGGGATTATTAGGAAAAAATAGCTGGAAACTGCTACCTCTCAGGAGTTGAGTTAATTCAGGTTAAAGGTAAAAAGATCGTAAAAATTTCACCTTGTTGCGATCGCTGACGAACAATTAATTTACCACCTAAACGATGAAAGAGATTTTTAGTAACATCTAAATTAAGACTAACGCTTCCAGTTTCTGGCTGTAACATCAATAATTGTCCGAGGGCTTTAAAAGGATTGTTTTGGTGGTAGGATGCGGTTTTAAACTGCAATTTCAATTGATGACCTGCTGTACTAACTTTTACCTTGATTTCTCCACCACCCCCAAGACTACGGGTGCATTTTTCAATTAATCCTGTTAAAACTTGGTCCAACATACCTGGATCACTAACCACTTGGGGTAATTTCTTAGGAAGTCCCACGTCTAAATTAACATTACGTCGTTGTGCCTGTTTTTTCCAACGAGGAACACATTGATGAAATAGACTTTCTAAAGAGGTTTTAACCAATTCAACGGAAGAATTTTGTTGATTCTTGCTTTTCAATTCAGTTGCTCGAAAAATCAACTCCATTCGGTTAATTTGTTCACTACATTCTTGATCAATATTTTCCAATAAACGGAGCATTTTAGGCTCTAATTCTCGATTCCTTAACAGCAAACGAGTCATAGTGCGAATACTGGTTAAAGGGGTACGAATTTCATGGCTTAATGCCTGAAGCAAAGCTACATCTGTCGCTTCCTCAACCGTGGCAGGAGTTAAGGGAATTTTATTTGAACAAGAGAGATTATTTTTGGTTTCTGATAAGTTTAGTAAATCACGATTTTTTCGAGAAATAATGGCAGAAATTTGCGGATAATAATGAAGTAATAAACGGCTAAATTCCGTTACTACTTGATAACTGGGGGCAGTTGGAGAAAACTTTTGAACTAATTCATCCCAGTGGCAGAGTTGGGGATGATGGACAAAAGTAAGACGCGATCGCAAAGTTAACCAAGCTTGATCAATCACATCAGGATCAAAAGAAAATTGAAACGCAGGAAGTCCTAAGCTATTTTCCCCTAGGACCATCAATAAGGGAAACTCGGAGGTCAAAACCAGACAAAATTGTTCACTGGCTAAGGGATCTTGGGGAAATAAAGGGAGTTCTTTAATATTGGGGGTTGCTTGCTCATGACAGCCGGAGGAAGCACCAGGCAGTTGAAAAGGTTGCCAACGCTCACTTTTATGTAATTGTAAACTAAAAATTCCAATGTGTAGGGCTTGAGTTAGGGTGGGATGACAGAGTATAGGAGTCGGTCCGGATAAAATGAGACCTTTATCAGATTCCTGGGGGGATAGATGTGATAAGAGTAGGGTTTCTAGGGCAGCGATCGCACTCACCCATTGTCCTTGGGCTTTGAGGCGAAGTTGCTCAATTTTCACAGCAGTGGGTTGAGATGAGTCGCCAGGAAGATCTACCTGCGAACTCTGGTTCAAAATCTTGCTTAATTTGTCTAATAATACCTCAGAAACCTTCATATCTCCGTCTCAACCATTGACCTCTAACTTCCTTGATGATAACGGCATTTAGAAATAGAGTACAGGAGTATAACCGAACCCAATATGGGGCAATTTCCTCTTTCTAAAGAATAAAGTGTCAGGCCCTGATATCTTCTTGGAAGTATAATAATTGCCTCAAGTTTAGGTAAGTTGCTGACATAATTCTCTGAAATGTTCCCCTCGATGTTCAAAGCTTCTATATTGATCAAAGCTGGCACAAGCAGGAGATAAAAGAACAACTTTTGCCTTAACTTCTTTGCCAATCATTAATCCTCTTTCCACTGCTTTATCCATCGTTTCTACAATTTCATAATCATGATAATCAGACTCATGAAGTCGTTTGGCAAAATTTTCTGCCGCTTCACCAATTAATAGAACTTTAGTGACTTTGGCTTTAATTTGTGCAATCCATTTTCTATCATCTCCTTCTTTTTCTTCTCCTCCTGCAATTAAAATACTTGGGGATTTAACCGACATTAAACCGACTTCTGCCGCATCATAATTAGTAGCTTTACTATCATTAATAAATTCAATTCCATTGATATTAATGATATATTCTAAGCGATGAGGAACCCCTGTAAAAGTAGCAATAGCAGACGCAATGGCTCCTTTTTCTATTCCTGCTAATCTGGCTGCTGCAATGCCCATTAATAGGTTTTGTTTGTTATGTAATCCTGGCATTTTAAAGAGATTTAAGGGTAAAACTAATTCTCCAAAAGCCACAATCCAATTATCTTGAATATAAACCCCTTTTGCGGGATCACAGAGTAAATTATCTTTTCCTTTTATGGTTGTCCAATAAGCATCAGCCCATTGATGTAAACCTGTTTGATGTAAATAGGGATCATCTCCATTAAAGATTTGGTATTCACTACGATGTAACAAAGATGCTTTAATCGCATAATATTTATCCAAGGTTTTATGACGACTTAAATGATCCGCCGTAAAGGTTGTCCAAAGACCAATTTTAGGACTTAATTCTTGGGATGATTCACACTGATAACTACTGATTTCTGCAATTATCCAATCATAGTTGGAGGTGCTATCTTTTTGTAATTGAGATAAGGCTAATTCACAAGCAGCATAACCAATATTGCCGCAGGAAGGTGCATTTAATTGAGCACCTTGAAAAATGGCTGTTACTAATGCGGTTGTGGTGGTTTTTCCATTGGTTCCGGTAATACCCACCCAAGGAGATGACTTGAGGTATCGCCAAGCCAATTCCAATTCTCCAATAGTATCAATGTTCTGATTACGGGCTTCTACCAGGAAAGGAATATCCCAGGGAACTCCAGGACTAACAACAATTAACTTGGGTAAGGAAGAGGGGTTTAAGCTGGGTGTATGACCTAATTTAACTGTAATCCCATCCCCTTGTAATTGTTGTTCTAAGGGCTGTAAATTAGCAGAGGTGGAGCTATCACTGATTATCACCTCCCACCCATCTTTTTGAAGACATTTCGCTGCGGCAATTCCTGATCTTCCCAGTCCGATAATATAAGCTATGGCCATCCTTTTTGTGGCATCCTTTGTTGATTAAGCTTCTCTTATTTTACCAGAGATGGGTTTAATTAGTATTTTCCTAGGTCACTGAGAATTTAGAATTTAGAATGTATAATTTAGAATTAACGCACCCTCAAGTTGGAGGATTATAACCCTTTTTTTTCGGCCAGAAGAAAAATTCTAAATGTCAATCTTTGTATACTATTTTATTATCAGTATTATTGTATTTAACTAATTACTATAAATCAAGCAAGACAGGGGAAATAATAAGTATTCTAAGAAAAATAATCGCCAAATAAATTGATAGAATTTAGCAATGGATTTTTTTTCTTCTAAATCTACTGTTTTACTTCGCAACAATAGCATACTTAATAACCCAAAATGAGAAAAAATCAAGAATACTCTATTAATATTAAATTCTGACAATAAAACAACTATTATCATTCCTAAATAACAAGCTAAAATAATACCCAAAGAGATTTTTAAAATAGCTGATTTGCCTAGCAAAATGGTAAAGGTTGTAATATTATATTGTTTATCTCCTTCGAGATCAGGAACATCTTTAAAAATAGCGATCGCAATTGTAAAAACCACTACAAAAGCAGTTAATATCCAGACTTCAGGAACAAGATAAGCTACTTGAGAAAAACGATGGCTAAAATAAAGAAATAATCCTAAATTAACAATCACTCCCCTAACAGTAAAAATACAAAACGCTGCTAATAAAGGAAACCGTTTTAAGCGAATAGGTGGTAAAGAATAAGTCGTCCCAATCATTAAGCTAATAGCAACAGTTCCCCATAAATACCAACCTCCAAAATAAGCAATAGTTAGGGCTAAAATTCCTGTTATGCCCACAATATAACGACCTTGAAGAACGGAAAAATCCCCTGAAGCTAAAGGAAGATAGGGTTTATTTATTTTATCAATTTCTTGGTCTTCTAATTGATTTAGTCCAACAATATAAACATTCCCACATAAACAAGCAACTAAAGCTATTAATAAATATTTAATTGTATTAAAATTGACAAAATTTTCCTGAGTTGCTGAAGCAATTAAATATAAAGCCAATACACTTAAACTTGTGCCTATGATCGTATGGGGACGAGAAAATTCCCATAAACTTAATAACCAAGAAAAAGGATTCTTCCACAACGTTTTAGGATTTTGTACAGACGTTTGAGACATAGATACTTAAGCAACTGGTTTGATAACTTCCTTAACAGTCTAATACATTACTTTTATCTTGGGGGGCATCTTGGAATGTCTTAAGAATTAATTAGACTTGATTAACATTTGCGCTTATTTGTTCTAGCCATTGAATTATTAAGGGTGAGAAGGGACTCCTTTTGCGAATTTGTGGATTAATAGAAACGTGCTTTGTTTTTGCTTGAGCAACAGATTTATTTAAAAAAGATTCATGAAAAATATTATAAATAATTTCAAAATCTGTCTCATTTAATTTAGTCCCTATCAGATTAATTTGTAAGGTATCTCCACAAAATAAAGGTTGATAAAAATCAATTTCAGCGTGAACAATAGGAATGGCCATATCTGAACTGGTAAAAAAGGTCTTTAAATCAATTCCTGTTGTTTTTAAACTATTTTCATATGC